>NZ_CP185262.1:1427500-1776416 GCF_018215285.2 Streptococcus sp. 11-4097 | reverse complement strand
TTTCAAAGAAGGCCGTTGTTAAAAAGTTGCAAAAACACTACGCCCGCCCAGAAGGTGTTCCTCTGATGGAGAATGGCCCAGAGTTTAGGATTGAGGTTTCTATTCTGAAAGACATAGCAACTGTCATGATTGATACAACAGGCTCCAGTCTCTTTAAACGTGGCTATCGTACCGAAAAGGGTGGGGCTCCTATCAAGGAAAATATGGCGGCAGCCATTTTGCAACTCTCTAACTGGTATCCAGACAAGCCCTTGATTGATCCAACCTGTGGTTCGGGGACTTTCTGTATCGAGGCAGTTATGATTGCTAGAAAGATGGCGCCTGGTCTTCGTCGCTCCTTTGCCTTTGAGGAATGGAACTGGATTAGCGATCGCTTGATTCAAGAAGTTCGCACAGAAGTAGCCAAAAAAGTAGATCGTGAGCTTGAGCTAGATATCATGGGCTGCGATATCGATGCACGTATGGTGGAAATTGCTAAGGCCAATGCTCAAGCAGCAGGTGTTGCAGGAGATATTACCTTTAAGCAGATGCGCGTGCAGGATTTGCGTTCCGATAAAATCAATGGAGTGATTATCTCTAACCCACCTTATGGGGAACGCTTGTCAGATGATGCAGGAGTTACCAAACTCTATGCTGAGATGGGGCAAGTATTTGCACCGCTGAAAACGTGGAGCAAATTTATCCTAACTAGTGATGAAGCCTTTGAGACCAAGTACGGCAGTCAGGCGGACAAGAAGCGCAAGTTGTACAATGGAACTTTAAAAGTTGATTTGTATCAATATTTCGGTCAGCGTGTTAAACGTCAGGAAGTAAAGTAGGAAGGAAAACTCATGAGTAAGAAAAGACATGATCGTCATATAACAGAACATCAAGAAGCGCAATTTGATTTTGATGATGCCAAAGAGCTAACGGTTGGAGAAGCCATGCTAAAAAATGAAGAGGTGGAAGCAGGTGTATTGCCTGGAGATTCTATCTTGGACAAGTATGTGAAACAACATAAAGATGAAATTGAGGCAGATAAGTTTGAAACGCGTCAGTTTAGCAAGGATGATTTAGTTGAAAAAGAAGAGATGGAAGAGATAGAGGAGACTCAGACTCTGGATAATTTACTTCAAGAGCTTCGTGAGGAAACAGGAGTAACTTCTCCAGCTTCAGAAGATGAATTGAGTCAGTTTGATGATTTAGAATTAACACGAGTTTCAGAAACTCCTCTTGTTGAAGCCTTTGAGACTGAAGATATTCCAACACTTTATCGAGTCACAGATAGTGAAGATGGAAAAAGTAAGAAGAAATGGGTGCTTTATGGCATTCTAGCAGCCTTAGTGGTTCTTATCCTTGGAACTGGTTATTATATTTATCGTCAGGTGGCTCGTTCGACCAAGGAAATCCAAACTTCTCAATCAACTACAAACACGCAGTCAGATGTGGAAGAATTCAATAATTTATATGATGCCTTCTATACAGATAGCAACAAAACGGCTTTGAAGAATAGCCAGTTTGATAAACTGAGTCAACTGAAAACCTTGCTTGATAAGCTAGAAGGTAGTCGTGAATATACGCTAGCAAAATCTAAGTATGATAGTCTAGCGACTCAAATAAAGGCCATTCAAGATGTAAATGCTCAATTTGGGAAGCCAGCTATTGTGGATGGTGTCTTGGATACCAATGCTAAAGCAAAATCGGATGCTAAATTTACAGATATTAAAACTGGAAATACGGAGCTTGATAAATTACTAGATAAAGCTATTAGTCTAGGTAAGAGTCAACAAACAGCTCCTTCAAGTTCAAGCTCAAGTCAAGAAAGTTCAAGTTCATCAACAGAGAGCACTACAGATAACACTAGTCCATCTTCAAGCGCCTCAACAAATAGTTCAGTTTCTGCACGTGATGATAGCCATGGTGGTTTATCAAGTTCTGGAGTTGACCTACAGAGAGCTTCAAGTCGAGTTCCGTTCAATCAATCAGCTGTTGATGATAGTAATAACTCTGCCTGGGATTTCGCGGATGGTGTCTTAGAACAAATTCTAGCGACTTCACGTTCACGTGGTTATATCACTGGTAACCAATATATCCTTGAACGTGTTAATATCGTTAATGGCAATGGTTATTACAACCTCTATAAGCCAGATGGAACCTATCTCTTTACCCTTAACTGTAAGACAGGATACTTTGTTGGAAATGGTTCTGGACATGCGGATGACTTGGACTACTAAGCAGTCGTTACAAAATTCTTTCTTTTCAAAAGTAAAAATGATAAAATAAAACAAATTAAACAAGAGGAGTGTCAAATGACAAAAGCTAACTTTGGTGTTGTTGGTATGGCCGTAATGGGTCGTAACCTTGCCCTTAATATTGAATCTCGTGGTTACACAGTTGCTATTTACAACCGTAGTAAAGAAAAAACTGAAGATGTAATTGCTTGCCATCCTGAAAAGAACTTTGTACCAAGCTATGACGTTGAAAGTTTTGTAAACTCAATTGAAAAACCTCGTCGTATCATGCTGATGGTTCAAGCTGGACCTGGTACAGATGCTACAATTCAAGCCCTTCTTCCACACCTTGACAAGGGTGATATCTTGATTGACGGCGGAAACACTTTCTACAAAGATACCATCCGTCGTAATGAAGAATTGGCAAACTCAGGTATCAACTTTATCGGTACTGGAGTTTCTGGTGGTGAAAAAGGTGCACTTGAAGGTCCTTCTATCATGCCAGGTGGACAAAAAGAGGCCTATGAATTGGTTGCGGATGTTCTTGAAGAAATTTCAGCTAAAGCACCAGAAGATGGCAAACCATGTGTGACTTACATCGGTCCTGATGGAGCTGGTCACTATGTGAAAATGGTTCACAACGGTATCGAGTATGGTGATATGCAATTGATCGCAGAAAGCTATGACTTGATGCAACACTTGTTAGGCCTTTCTGCAGAAGATATGGCTGAAATCTTTACTGAGTGGAACAAGGGTGAATTGGACAGCTACTTGATCGAAATCACAGCTGATATCTTGAGCCGTAAAGACGATGAAGGCCAAGATGGACCAATCGTAGACTACATCCTTGATGCTGCAGGTAACAAGGGAACTGGTAAATGGACTAGCCAATCATCACTTGACCTTGGTGTGCCTTTGTCACTCATCACTGAGTCAGTATTTGCACGTTACATCTCTACTTACAAAGAAGAACGTGTACATGCAAGCAAGGTTCTTCCAAAACCAGCTGCCTTCAAATTTGAAGGAGACAAGGCTGAGTTGATTGAAAAGATCCGTCAAGCCCTTTACTTCTCAAAAATCATTTCATACGCACAAGGTTTTGCGCAATTGCGTGTAGCTTCTAAAGAAAACAACTGGAACTTGCCATTTGCAGATATCGCATCTATCTGGCGCGATGGCTGTATCATCCGTTCTCGTTTCTTGCAAAAGATTACAGATGCTTACAACCGTGATGCAGACCTTGCTAACCTTCTTTTGGATGAGTACTTCTTGGATGTTACTGCTAAGTATCAACAAGCAGTGCGTGATATCGTAGCTCTTGCTGTTCAAGCTGGTGTACCAGTGCCAACTTTCTCAGCAGCTATTACTTACTTTGATAGCTACCGTTCAGCTGACCTTCCAGCTAACTTGATCCAAGCGCAACGTGACTACTTTGGTGCCCACACTTACCAACGTAAAGACAAAGAAGGAACATTCCACTACTCTTGGTATGACGAAAAATAAGTAGGTCTGCCATGGGGAAACGGATTTTATTACTTGAGAAAGAACGAAATCTAGCTCATTTTTTAAGTTTGGAACTCCAAAAAGAGCAATACCGAGTTGATCAGGTTGAGGAGGGGCAAAAAGCCCTCTCCATGGCTCTTCAGACAGACTATGACTTGATTTTATTGAATGCTCGTCTGGGGGATATGACAGCCCAGGATTTTGCAGATAAGCTGAGTCGGACTAAGCCAGCTTCAGTCATCATGGTATTAGACCATCGCGAAGAATTGCAAGATCAGATTGAAACAATCCAACGCTTTGCCGTTTCTTACATCTATAAGCCGGTTATTATTGACAATTTGGTGGCTCGTATTTCAGCGATTTTCCGAGGTAGGGACTTCATCGACCAACACTGTAGTCAGATGAAGGTTCCAACGTCTTACCGCAATCTGCGTATGGATGTAGAGCATCATACCGTTTATCGTGGCGAGGAAATGATTGCTCTGACGCGCCGTGAGTATGACCTTTTGGCTACTCTTATGGGAAGCAAGAAAGTTCTGACTCGTGAACAGTTGTTGGAAAGTGTCTGGAAGTATGAAAGTGCGACCGAAACCAATATCGTGGATGTCTATATCCGTTATCTACGTAGCAAGCTTGATGTAAAAGGTCAAAAAAGCTACATTAAAACCGTGCGTGGTGTCGGTTACACCATGCAAGAATAGAAAGCAGTTGCAGTTATGTAACTGCTTTTTATATGAGTTTTTTATATGTTGACATGCGATTTTGTATTTGCTACAATCAGTTATGGAGGATACGTCTAATGAAAATAATAAAAAAAATTATGCAAATCGCATTAGCAGTCTTTTTCTTTGGTTTGCTAGCGACAAGTGCAGTATTGGCGGATACCACAGGTGGCCAATTTGTTGATAAAAATAATAGAAAATATTATGTTAAAGATAACCATAAAGCAATCTATTGGCATAAAATAGACGGTAAAACCTACTATTTCGGTGACAGTGGAGAAATGGTAGTTGGCTGGCAATACATAGAAATCCCTGGAACGGGCTATCGAGATAATTTATTTGATAACCAACCAGTTAATGAAATCGGCCTTCAACAGAAGTGGTACTATTTTGGACAAGATGGGGTACTACAAGAGTTTGTTGGTTGGAAAGCATTAGAGGTTAAAACTAAAGACAGTGTTGGAAGAAAGTATGGGGAAAAACGTACAAATCCGGAAGATAAAGAGGAGAAGAGTTTTTACACGAACTATTACTTTAATCAAAATCATTCTTTAGAGACAGGTTGGCTTTATGACCAGTCTAATTGGTATTATCTAGCTAAAACGGAAATTAATGGGGAAAACTATATTGGTGGTGAAAGACGTACAGGATGGATAAACGATAGTTCAACTTGGTACTATCTAGATCCAACAACTGCTGCAATGCAAACTGGTTGGAAACAACTTGGTAATAAGTGGTACTACCTCCGTTCATCAGGAGCTATGGCAACTGGCTGGTATCAAGAAGGTTCGATTTGGTATTATCTAGATGCTGAAAATGGTGATATGAAAACTGGCTGGCAAAACCTTGGTAACAAGTGGTACTATCTCCGTTCATCAGGAGCCATGACAACTGGTTGGTATCAGGAGGGTTCGACTTGGTATTATCTAAATGCAAGTAATGGCGATATGAAGACAGGTTGGTTCCAGGTCAATGGCAAATGGTACTATGCTTACAACTCAGGTGCTTTGGCAGTGAATACGACCGTAGATGGCTATTCTGTCAATTATAATGGCGAATGGGTTCAATAATGAAAGAGGCGATTGTGAAGGAAACAATCGCTTTTTTTGTGAAAATATAATAAAATAGATAGGAGAGAATAAATACTTGTAGGAAAAAATAATACTCTTCGAAAATCAAATTCAAACCACGTCAGCGTCGCCTTACCGTATATATGTGACTGACTTCGTCAGTCTTATCTACAACCTCAAAACAGTGTTTTGAGCAACCTGCGGCTAGTTTCCTAGTTTGCTTTTTGATTTTCATTGAGTATGAGACGGCTTTTTCGTCTAGCAAAAGGAAAAAATGACAAAAAAAGTTGGTGTCGGTCAGGCACATAGTAAGATAATTTTAATAGGGGAGCATGCGGTCGTTTACGGCTATCCTGCTATTTCCTTGCCCCTTTTGGAGGTGGAGGTGACTTGTAAGGTAGTTCCTGCAGCGAGTCCTTGGCGTCTCTATGAGGAGGATACCTTGTCCATGGCAGTTTATGCTTCGCTGGAGTATTTGGATATCAAAGAAGCCTGCATTCGCTGTGAGATTGACTCGGCTATCCCTGAAAAACGGGGAATGGGTTCGTCAGCTGCTATCAGCATAGCGGCTATTCGTGCGGTTTTTGACTACTATGAGGCAGAACTGCCTCATGATGTATTAGAAATCTTGGTCAATCGGGCGGAGATGATTGCCCATATGAATCCCAGTGGTTTGGATGCCAAGACCTGTCTCAGTGACCAGCCTATTCGCTTTATTAAGAACGTAGGATTTACAGAGCTTGAGATGGATTTATCCGCCTATTTGGTAATTGCCGATACGGGCGTTTATGGTCATACTCGTGAAGCCATCCAAGTGGTTCAAAACAAGGGCAAGGATGCCCTGCCGTTTTTGCATGCCTTGGGAGAATTGACCCAGCAGGCAGAAGATGCGATTAGACGAAAAGATGCTGAAGGACTGGGGCAAATCCTCAGTCAAGCGCATTTACATCTAAAAGAAATTGGTGTTAGTAGCCCTGAGGCAGACCATCTGGTAGAAACGGCTCTTAACCATGGTGCTCTGGGTGCCAAGATGAGCGGTGGTGGGCTTGGAGGCTGTATCATAGCCTTGGCAGACAATTTGACACAAGCACAAGATCTAGCAGAAAGATTAGAAGAGAAAGGAGCTGTTCAGACATGGATAGAGAGCCTGTAACAGTACGTTCCTACGCAAATATTGCTATTATCAAATATTGGGGAAAGAAAAAAGAAAAAGAGATGGTGCCTGCTACTAGCAGTATTTCTCTGACTTTGGAAAATATGTACACGGAGACGACTTTGTCGCCTCTACCGACGGATGCGATGGCTGATGCCTTTTATATCAATGGTCAGCTACAAAATGAGGCGGAGCATGCTAAGATGAGTAAGATTATTGACCGCTACCGTCCAGCTGGGGAAGACTTTGTTCGTATTGACACTCAAAACAATATGCCTACGGCAGCGGGCTTGTCCTCAAGTTCTAGTGGTTTGTCCGCCCTGGTCAAGGCTTGTAATACTTATTTCAAGCTTGGTTTGACTCGGAGCCAGTTGGCACAGGAGGCTAAGTTTGCCTCAGGCTCTTCTTCTCGGAGTTTTTATGGACCATTAGGTGCTTGGGATAAGGATAGCGGAGAAATTTACCCTGTAGAGACAGACTTGAAACTAGCTATGATTATGTTGGTACTGGAGGACAAGAAAAAACCAATTTCTAGCCGTGACGGTATGAAACTTTGTGTGGAAACTTCGACGACCTTTGATGACTGGGTGCGTCAGTCTGAGAAAGACTATCAGGATATGCTGGTTTATCTCAAGGAAAATGACTTTGCCAAGGTTGGGGAGTTAACGGAGAAAAATGCCCTAGCTATGCACGCTACGACAGAAACAGCATCACCAGCCTTTTCTTATCTGACGAATGCTTCTTATGAAGCCATGGACTTTGTCCGCCAGCTCCGTGAGCAAGGAGAATCTTGCTACTTTACCATGGATGCTGGTCCCAATGTCAAGGTCCTCTGTCAAGAGAAAGACTTGGAGCATTTATCAGAAATCTTCGGTCAACGTTATCGCTTGATTGTGTCAAAAACAAAGGATTTGAGTCAAGATGATTGCTGTTAAAACTTGCGGAAAACTCTATTGGGCAGGTGAATATGCTATTTTAGAGCCAGGGCAGTTGGCCTTGATAAAGGCCATTCCCATCTATATGAAGGGCGAGATTGCTTTTTCTGATAGTTACCGTATCTACTCAGATATGTTTGATTTCGTAGTGGACTTGACACCAAATCCTGACTACAGCTTGATTCAAGAAACAATTGCTTTAGTGGAAGATTTCCTCGTTTATCGTGGGCAGACCTTGCGACCTTTTTCTCTAGAAATTCGTGGAAAAATGGAACGAGAAGGGAAAAAGTTTGGTCTTGGTTCTAGCGGTAGCGTCGTTGTCTTGACTGTCAAGGCTTTACTGGCTCTGTATGATGTTTCAGTTGATCAGAATCTCTTGTTCAAACTGGCTAGTGCTGTCTTGCTCAAGCGAGGAGACAATGGTTCTATGGGGGACATTGCCTGTATTGTGACAGAGGAATTGGTTCTCTACCAGTCATTTGATCGCCAGAAGGTAGCTGCTTGGTTGGAAGAAGAAAACTTGGCGACAGTTTTGGAACGTGATTGGGGATTTTCAATTTCACAAGTGCAACCAGCCCTAGAATGTGATTTCCTAGTGGGATGGACCAAGCAAGTGGCTGTATCAAGTCACATGGTCCAGCAAATCAAGCAAAATATCAATCAGAATTTTTTAACTTCCTCAAAAGAAACGGTGGCTGCTTTGGTAGAAGCCTTGGAGCAGGGGAATGCAGAAAAAATCATCGAGCAGGTGGAAACAGCCAGCAAGCTCTTAGAAGGCTTGAGCGTAGATATTTACACGCCTTCGCTTAGACAGTTGAAAGAAGCAAGTCGAGATTTGCAAGCTGTTGCTAAGAGTAGCGGCGCTGGTGGTGGTGATTGTGGTATTGCCTTGAGTTTTGATGAGCAATCAACTGAAACCTTAAAAACTCGCTGGGCCGATCTGGGGATTGAGCTCTTATATCAAGAAAGGATAGGACATGACGACAAATCGTAAGGATGAGCACATCCGCTATGCCCTTGAGCAGAAAAGTTCCTATAATAGCTTTGATGAGGTGGAGTTGATTCATTCTTCCTTGCCTCTTTACGACCTGGATGAAATCGATCTGTCGACAGAGTTTGCTGGTCGAAAGTGGGACTTTCCTTTTTATATCAATGCCATGACGGGTGGAAGTGATAAGGGGAGAGAAATCAATCAAAAGCTGGCTCAAGTAGCGGAAGCCTGTGGAATTTTATTTGTAACGGGTTCTTATAGCGCAGCCCTCAAAAATCCAACGGATGATTCTTTTTCTGTTAGGTCTAGTCATCCAAATCTCCTCCTTGGAACCAATATTGGATTGGACAAGCCTGTCGAGTTCGGACTTCAGACTGTAGAAGAGATGAATCCTCTTCTCTTGCAAGTGCATGTCAATGTTATGCAGGAATTGCTCATGCCCGAAGGAGAACGAAAGTTCAGAAGCTGGCAATCGCATCTAGCAGATTATAGCAAGCAAATCCCCGTTCCAATCATTTTGAAGGAAGTGGGTTTTGGAATGGATGTCAAGACCATCGAAAGAGCCTATGAACTGGGTGTTCGAACTGTTGACCTATCAGGTCGTGGTGGCACCAGCTTTGCTTATATCGAAAACCGTCGTAGTGGTCAACGTGATTACCTCAATCAATGGGGCCAGTCCACCATGCAAGCCCTTCTCAATGCCCAAGACTGGAAAGACAAGATCGAACTCTTGGTTAGTGGAGGGGTTCGAAATCCTCTGGATATGATTAAGTGCCTAGTCTTTGGCGCCAAAGCCGTGGGACTGTCTCGAACAGTTCTGGAATTGGTTGAAACCTATTCAGTTGAAGAAGTGATTGGCATTGTCCAAGGCTGGAAAGAAGATCTGCGCTTGATCATGTGTGCCCTTAATTGTGTCACCATAGCAGATTTGCAAAAAGTAGACTATCTTCTCTATGAAAAATTAAAAGAAGCAAATGATCAGATGAAAAAGGCGTAACCACCGCCTTTTTTCCATCTTCAGACTGAGGTGACTTTTTTGAATTGTGATAAAATAGAAGGGAGAGGATGAACCTATGAGAAAATTTAAAGTCTTTTTATTTATCGAAGCCTGTCTTTTGACAGGAGCTCTGATTTTGATGGTATCAGAGCATTTTTCGCGTTTTCTGCTGATTCTATTCCTCTTTTTGCTTTTGATTCGCTATTACACTGGTAAAGAGGGGAATAACCTCCTTTTAGTAGTGGCAACCATTCTCTTCTTTTTCATCGTCATGCTCAATCCTTTTGTGATTCTAGCTATTTTTGTTGGAGTCATTTATAGCCTCTTTCTTCTTTATCCGATGATGAACCAGGAAAAAGAGCAGACCAATTTGGTTTTTGAAGAGGTGGTAACGGTTAAGAAGGAGAAAAATCGTTGGTTTGGAAATCTCCATCATTTTTCAAGCTACCAGACTTGCCAGTTTGATGATATCAATCTCTTTCGTCTCATGGGTAGGGACACTATTCATCTGGAGAGGGTGATCCTAACCAATCATGACAATGTCATTATTCTCAGAAAGATGGTAGGAACGACTAAAATCATCGTACCTGTAGATGTGGAAGTCAGTCTCAGCGTTAACTGTCTCTATGGGGATTTGACTTTTTTCAATCAGCCCAAGCGATCCCTCCGCAATGAACACTATCATCAAGAAACAAAAGACTACCTCAAGAGTAACAAGAGTGTCAAGATTTTCTTGACTACTATGATTGGAGATGTTGAGGTGGTTAGAGGATGAAAAAACATGCTTATGTAATGATTGCTCTCACTTCTATCTTGTTTGTCTTATTTCTGTCTCACAGCTTGCTGGACATCCTTGACTTTGACTGGACTATTTTCTTGCATGATGTAGAAAAAACAGAAAAATTTGTCTTTTTGTTGTTGGTATTCAGCATGTCCATGACCTTTCTCTTGGCCCTGTTTTGGCGAGGTATCGAAGAGCTTTCTCTAAGAAAAATGCAGACTAATCTTAAGCGTTTGTTGGCAGGGCAAGAAGTGGTTCAGATTGCAGATCCAGATTTGGATGCCAGTTTCAAGTCCTTGTCAGGTAAACTTAACCTTTTGACAGAAGCTCTTCAAAAAGCAGAAAATCACAGTCTTACTCAGGAAGAGGAGATTATAGAGAAGGAACGGAAGCGGATTGCTCGGGATTTGCACGATACAGTCAGTCAGGAGTTGTTTGCGGCCCACATGATTTTATCGGGTATCAGTCAGCAGGCTTTGAAATTGGATAGAGAAAAGATGCAGACCCAGTTGCAGAGTGTCACAGCTGTTTTAGAAACTGCCCAGAAGGATTTACGGGTCTTGCTCTTGCATTTGCGACCAGTTGAACTGGAGCAGAAGAGTCTGGTTGAGGGAATCCAAATCCTCTTAAAAGAGCTTGAGGACAAGAGTGATCTCAGAGTTAGTCTTAAGCAAAATGTAACGAAATTGCCTAAGAAAATCGAGGAGCATATCTTCCGTATCCTGCAAGAATTGATCAGCAATACCCTCCGCCATGCCCAGGCCTCTTGTCTGGATGTCTATCTCTATCAGACCGATTTTGAATTGCAGCTGAAGGTGGTGGACAATGGGATTGGTTTTCAGTTAGGGAGTTTAGATGACCTGAGTTATGGACTCCGCAATATCAAGGAGCGGGTTGAAGATATGGCAGGGACGGTTCAGTTATTGACAGCTCCCAAGCAAGGGCTGGCTGTTGATATCCGTATTCCCCTGCTAGACAAGGAATGATAAAGGAGTGTAGATGAAAATTTTACTAGTAGATGACCATGAAATGGTACGATTGGGCTTGAAAAGCTATTTTGACCTCCAAGACGATGTAGAAGTTGTGGGCGAGGCAGCAAACGGTTCTCAGGGTATTGACTTGGCCTTGGAACTGCGTCCGGACGTTATTGTCATGGATATCGTCATGCCTGAGATGAATGGAATTGAGGCGACTTTGGCTCTCCTAAAAGAATGGCCTGAAGCCAAGATTTTGATTGTGACCTCTTACCTAGACAATGAAAAAATCATGCCTGTCTTAAATGCTGGTGCTAGGGGTTATATGCTCAAGACTTCAAGTGCAGACGAACTACTCCATGCTGTTCGTAAGGTGGTTGCTGGCGAGTTGGCCATTGAGCAAGAGGTCAGCAAGAAGGTCGAGTACCACCGCAATCACATAGAACTACATGAGGACTTGACTGCGCGTGAGCGAGATGTTCTCCAACTCATCGCCAAGGGCTACGAAAATCAGCGTATCGCAGACGAACTGTTTATCTCTCTCAAGACGGTCAAGACGCACGTGTCTAACATTCTTGCCAAACTTGAGGTTAGCGATCGT
This sequence comes from Streptococcus sp. 11-4097, assembly GCF_018215285.2. Classification (GTDB taxonomy): domain Bacteria; phylum Bacillota; class Bacilli; order Lactobacillales; family Streptococcaceae; genus Streptococcus. The sequence continues at coordinate 1,764,479 of NZ_CP185262.1, read as the reverse complement.
ACCCAGGCTGCAGTCTATGCCTTTCAGCACCACTTGGTGGGGCATGAGGAGTTTTAGATGAGTCTAACAGATTTACTTGAGGAGCTAGAAGCAGCAAAAAATCCTAAAAAAGCAGGGCCTATGGAGGCCTATATGCGCCATCAATTTTCCTTTCTAGGCGTTGCGGCGCCAGAAAGAAATAAACTCTATAAAAAATACTTTCCAGAAGCGAAAAAAACAAAGATTATCGATTGGGATTTTGTAGATACTTGCTGGGAAAAAGAGTCTAGAGAATACCAGTATGTGGCCGCCAATTATTTGAAAGCCATGCAGTCTTATCTAAAGGACAGCGATTTGCCTAAGCTAGAGCAGTTGGTTGTCACCAAGTCTTGGTGGGATACGGTGGATATCCTAGATCGAGTAGTAGGGAGTTTGGTGTATGAGAAGCAGGAACTGGAAAAAATAATCCTCCAATGGAGCCTGTCAGACAATATCTGGCTAAGACGAGTTGCTATTGACCACCAGTTGTTAAGAAAAGAGAAGACAAATGTCCAACTGATGGAAAAGATCCTGCTCAATAATCTGGACCAGACAGAATTTTTTATCAACAAGGCCATCGGCTGGGCTTTGCGAGACTACTCAAAAACCAATCCGGAATGGGTAGCAGGCTTCATTGAGAAAAACAAGGAAAGAATGGCTGACCTTAGTATCAAAGAAGCAAGCAAGTACCTCTAGCGTCATTGAAAAGCGCATTCATTACTTGAAAAAAGTCGCTCATTTATGTTATAATAGACTGTATTTAAAAAATTTTAAGGAGAAATGACAGAATGTCTGTATCATTTGAAAACAAAGAAACAAACCGTGGTGTCTTGACTTTCACTATCTCTCAAGACCAAATCAAACCAGAATTGGACCGTGTCTTCAACTCAGTGAAGAAATCTCTTAATGTTCCAGGTTTCCGTAAAGGTCACCTTCCACGTCCTATCTTCGACAAAAAATTTGGTGAAGAGTCACTTTACCAAGACGTTATGAACGCTCTTTTGCCAAATGCTTATGAAGCAGCTGTAAAAGAAGCTGGTCTTGAAGTCGTTGCTCAACCAAAAATTGATGTAACTTCAATGGAAAAAGGTCAAGACTGGGTTATCACTGCTGAAGTCGTTACAAAACCTGAAGTAAAATTGGGTGACTACAAAAACCTTGAAGTATCAGTTGATGTAGAAAAAGAAGTAACTGACGCTGACGTTGAAGAGCGTATCGAACGCGAACGCAACAACTTGGCTGAATTGGTTATCAAGGAAGCTGCTGCTGAAAACGGCGACACTGTTGTCATCGACTTCGTTGGTTCTATCGATGGTGTTGAATTTGATGGCGGAAAAGGTGAAAACTTCTCACTTGGACTTGGTTCAGGTCAATTCATCCCTGGTTTCGAAGACCAATTGGTAGGTCACTCAGCTGGCGAAACTGTTGATGTAGTTGTAACATTCCCAGAAGACTACCAAGCAGAAGACCTTGCAGGTAAAGAAGCTAAATTCGTGACAACTATCCACGAAGTAAAAGCAAAAGAAGTTCCAGCACTTGACGATGAGCTTGCAAAAGACATCGACGAAGAAGTTGAAACACTTGCTGAATTGAAAGAAAAATACCGCAAGGAATTGGCTGCAGCTAAAGAAGAAGCTTACAAAGATGCAGTTGAAGGTGCAGCAATTGATAAAGCTGTAGAAAACGCTGAAATCGTAGAACTTCCAGAAGAAATGATTCACGAAGAAGTTCACCGTTCAGTAAATGAATTCCTTGGAAACTTGCAACGTCAAGGTATCAATCCTGACATGTACTTCCAAATCACTGGGACTACTCAAGAAGACCTTCACAAGCAATACGAGGCAGAAGCTGAGTCACGTACTAAGACTAACCTTGTTATCGAAGCAGTTGCCAAAGCTGAAGGATTTGACGCTTCAGAAGAAGAAATCCAAAAAGAAGTTGAGCAATTGGCTGCAGATTACAACATGGAAGTTGCACAAGTACAAAGCTTGCTTTCAGCTGATATGTTGAAACACGATATCACAATCAAAAAAGCTGTTGAATTGATCACAAGCACAGCAACAGTTAAATAATCTTATACTCTTCGAAAATCTCTTCAAACCACGTCAGCGTCGCCTTACCGTACTCAAGTACAGCTTGCGGCTAGCTTCCTAGTTTGCTCTTTGATTTTCATTGAGTATTCATAAACAAAAATCCCACCTGAATTGGTGGGTTTTCTTGTGCACTATTTTCCAAAAATCTCTTTGAGGTCTGCGTCTGTAATCCCAATCATGGCTGGGATGCTGTCCCAGTTTTCTTCGGTCAGGATGTAGGATTGTTCAGTTGCACTTGATGTGGCAGTTTCAGAGATAGCTTGTTGTTTTTCTTCAACATTCTCCAATAAATCACTGAAGCGTTCAATCAGATAGGTTTTTCGGGCAGTTCCGATGTGTTGGGTTGCATAATCGAACGCCTGTAATTCGCCTAGTAAGATAAGTTTGCTTTTGGCGCGAGTAATGGCTGTATAGATGAGATTGCGCTCCAGCATACGTCGGCTAGCACTGGTAATCGGTAGGATGACAACAGGGAACTCACTTCCCTGAGACTTATGGATACTCATGGCATAGGCCAAGCGAATTTTGTACCATTCATTACGTGGGTAAGAGACCTCGTTGCCATCAAAATCAATGACAATCTCATCTTGCTTCGACTCGGTGTATTTACCAGGAATCAGATCTGTGATGGCTCCTAAATCTCCATTAAAGACATTGATTTCAGCATCGTTGACCAAATGAATGACCTTATCTCCCTTACGATAGTGGCACTGGGGAGCTTCAAAACTGAGTTGGTCTTTTTGTGGTGGGTTCAGGAGGTCTTGCATGAGCTGATTGATAGCATCAATTCCTGCAGTCCCTCGGTACATGGGAGCCAGAACTTGGATATCACGGGCAGGGATACCACTTCTTAGGGCAGCACCTAAGATTTTCTCAATAGTAGCAGGGATATGGGCACTAGCAATTTCAAAGTAGGAACGGTCTGCTTTTTTCTGGGTGAAATCAGCTGGCAGGATACCCTGTCTAATCTGACTAGCTAGGGTAACGATAGTTGATTCTTCGCTTTGTCGATAAATTTTTTCCAAGCGAGTCTGAGGAATCAAGGGAATATGAAGCAGATCCGCTAGAACCTGTCCAGGACTGACAGACGGCAACTGGTCGCTGTCACCCACGATGAGGATCTTGCTGTCAGAAGAGATGTTGGAGAAGAGTTGGTTGGCCAGCCAAGTATCCACCATGGAAAATTCATCTACGATGATAAAGTCAGCATCTAGATAATCTTCCAGATGACTGGTATCATCGTCACCTGTCATTCCTAAATGACGGTGTATGGTCGCGCTAGGCAAGCCTGTCAATTCATTCATCCGGCGAGCTGCTCGTCCAGTTGGAGCGGCAAGAAGAATGGGCAGGTTACTTTTTTTCCTGAGGTCAAGTCCTTCTAAAAGGGCATAAACAGCGATAATCCCATTGATAACAGTTGTTTTACCAGTACCAGGACCACCTGTCAGGATAAAGACCTTGTTCTGGATAGCATCACAGATAGCTTGTTTTTGAATGCTATCATACTCAATCCCCAGTTCTTGCTCGACAGTAGCGATATTCTTTTGAATGGTTTCTAAATCTTGGCTCTTCTGTTTTCCTTTTTCAAGGATACGAACCAAGTGACTGCGGATACCTTCCTCAGCGAAAAAGAGGCTGTTATCAAAGATTTTGGTATCAATCTGCTGAACCTTGTCTTCTTCGATCAGGTAGGAGAGCTCTTGGGCCACTTGGCTGGGATCCAGTTCCACGGGGCGAGAAGACTCAAGGAGAGTAAGGGTTTGTTCCAGCAAATCCCGTGCTTCAACATAGGTGTCCCCTGTTTCCATACAGGCCTGAAAAAGACTATGAACTAGACCGGCGCGGAAGCGTTCAGGAGCCTGACTTTCGATACCTAGTTCTTCCGCTAATTGGTCAGCAATGGTAAATCCCAATCCTTTGATATCCTCAACCAGTTGGTAGGGATAATTTTCAACCACATCAAGGGTTTTTTCCTTGTAAAAGTCTTGAATCTGGAAGGCTAGTTTGTTAGGAATGCCGTAGTTGGCAAGTTTGGCCAAGATCATCTCCGTTCCGTAGTTGAGACGGAGAGTTGAGACGAAAGCCTCGCGATTTTTGGCAGATAGTCCTGCGATGCCTTCTAACTTTTCTGGGTGTTGCAGAATTTCGTCAATGGTATTTTCGCCATAGGTATCCACAATTTTCTGAGCTGTCTTGAGACCAATTCCCTTGAAATGGCTACTTGAAAAGTATTTAACCAGCCCCTTGCTAGTTGGTTTTGAGCGTTCATACCGGCTGATTTGCAGTTGCTCCCCATACTTGGAGTGCTGGACAATTTGTCCCCAAAAAGTATAGTCTTCTCCCTCAATCACATCAGCCATGGTGCCCGTGACAATGATTTCAAAATCATCAAAATCCTCTGCGTCTGTATCGTTGATTTCTAGGAGGAGGATACGATAAAAATTGCTGGGATTTTCAAAAATAATCCGTTCAATGGTTCCTGAAAAATAAACTTCCATAAGATTCCTTTGCATAAATAGGTGAGAGTTAATACTCTTCGAAAATCTCTTCAAACCACGTCAGCTTCGCCTTGCCGTATATATGTTACTGACTTCGTCAGTTCTATCTACAACCTCAAAGCAGTGCTTTGAGCAACCTGCGGCTAGCTTCCTAGTTTGATCTTTGATTTTCATTGAGTATAACTTTGTTTCTATCTTAATCAAACTGGATAGTGAATAATCACTTCTCACGATAGAAGAAGAGGCTGAGATTCTTGATTCTCGGCCTCTTAGGTCTCTTAAAATGTTCCGATACGGGTGATTGGCCAGAAGCGGAATTTAGCTTCCCCTGTGATATCTTTTGCTTTGAAGGTACCTACGTGACGACTGTCACTTGAAACCAAGCGGTCGTCTCCGAGGAGAAGATATTCTCCTTCTGGAACTGTAAAGCTAAAGTTGGTATTGTAGTTGACATCGACTGTGAAGGCTTGGGCTTTTTGAGCGATACTTCTAAAGAAAGTTCCTTTATTTCCTTCAAAGCCCTTGCCTGAGTATGTGCTTTGGAGTTTGTCATCCTTGAAACGTTTGATGTAGTCAGCTAGGTAAGGCTCATCCGTTTCTTTATCATTGATGTAAAGTTTATCGTTTTCGTAACGGATGGTGTCGCCAGGCATTCCGATCACGCGCTTGACGATGTCCTTATTGTCATCTTCCTCATGGGCCACCACGATATCAAAACGGTCAATAGGGAGGTGCTTAACGACAAAGAGAATTTCGCCATCCGCTAGGGTAGGATCCATAGAATGCCCTTCTACGCGGACATTGCTCCAAAAAAAGATACGACTTAAAGCTAGTAATGACAGAATTAGAAGGAACAATCCCCACTCTTTTAAGAAATTTTTAAATGAATTCATAATTTACCTTTCTAAGCGTTTTTTCGCTTTTTCAGTATTTTTAAAGTGCAGTTTGGCGCAGAAATTGAGTCCTTGCATACCATAGGCTTGCAAAATCTGGCTAGCTACCTTATCAGAAGCCGTTCCAGCTCCACTTGGAAGTTGATAGCCCAGTTCTCGTCCTAGATTTTCAAGATTTTCCAGAAAGAGATCACGCGCAATGATAGAAGAAACTGCGACAGCCAAGTATTTGCCCTCAGCCTTTTCTTCTAAGCTGATAGGATTGCTGAAACGATTGGCCTCTTGTGCCAAGTACTTGTCATAATTTTTAGCACTGGTAAAGGCATCAATCACAATTTTCTCAGGCTGAATGCCTTTTTGAAGAAGGAGATAGATAGCCTGATTATGGAGGGCTACCTTAACCGAAACAGCATTGTAGCGGTCTCCGATGACCTCGTTGTACTTGCTTGGTGAGAGAAGCAGTGCCTGATGTTGGATTTTTTCCTTGAGAATAGGGGTAATCTGACGGATCTTTTGGTCGGTCAGAGTTTTAGAATCCCCCACACCGAGTTTTCGCAAGAAGGCATGCTGGTCAGGTGTGACAAAGGAAGCCACAACTGCAAGCCCACCAAAGTAGGAACCATTTCCTACCTCATCTGTCCCAATCAAAGGGAGATTTTGTCCGCTGGTTTCCTCTACAGCTTGATAGCCAAAGAAACGAGCGTATTTCTCAGCTCCTTCACCCTGAAGCAAGACCTTTCCAGAAGTATAGATAGAAACCGTTGCTTGGGGTAGTCTCAAAAAGTAGCAGATATAGGGATTCTTGCTGGGAGCCAGACTGGTTTGATAGTGTTCAAGAAAAGCCTGAATCTCCTTTTCACTTGGTGTGAGTGTTATACTTGCCATAGTTTCTATTGTACCATAAAAGCAGGCAAATTTGTAAAAACTGACAAAATTAGTGAATTTTGGTATAATATCGTGAGGTGAATTTTATGGCAAATCTAAATCGATTCAAATTTACATTCGGGAAAAAAACGTTAACCTTGACAAGCGAGCATGATAATCTCTTTATGGAGGAAATCGCCAAGGTTGCGACAGAAAAATACCAAGCAATTAAAGAACAAATGCCTAGCGCAGATGATGAAACAATCGCTCTTTTGTTGGCAGTCAACTGTTTGTCAACTCAGCTCAGCCGTGAGATTGAATTTGATGACAAGGAGCAAGAATTAGAAGAACTGCGCCACAAGCTTGTGACTTGCAAGCAAGAACAGAGCAAGATTGAGGATTCCTTATGATTTCACTCCTTCTTCTATTGGTCTTGGCTTGGGGATTTTATATCGGCTATCGGAGAGGCCTGCTCTTACAGCTTTATTACCTGATTTCAGCTATGGCATCTGCTTTTGTGGCTGGCCAGTTTTATAAGGGGCTTGGAGAACAATTTCATTTGTTGGTCCCTTATGCAAATCCGCAGGAAGGTCAGGGAACTTTCTTTTTCCCATCGGATCAACTCTTTCAATTGGATAAGGTCTTTTATGCAGGTATCGGCTACTTGCTTGTATTTGGGATTGTCTATAGCATCGGTCGTTTGCTTGGTCTCCTCTTGCACTTGATTCCTAGTAAAAAACTGGGTGGCAAGTTGTTCCAAGTTTCAGCAGGTATCTTGTCCATGTTGGTGACCTTATTTGTCTTGCAAATGACCTTGACAATCTTAGCGACCATTCCCATGGCAGCTATACAAAATCCTCTTGAAAAGAGTATCGTCGCAAAACACATCATCCAGAGCATACCGGTAACAACCAGTTGGCTCAAACAAATCTGGGTGACGAATTTAATCGGATAAAAAGGGCAGGAGTTTTCCTAGCCCTTTGTTTACAGATTTGACTCGAATCTATCAGAATGTAAAAAGCTACCACACCTAGACATTCAAAGACAAGGAAATAAAGATGAATAAGAAAATATTAGAAACATTAGAGTTCAATAAGGTCAAGGCTTTGTTTGAACCCCATTTGTTGACCGAGCAGGGCTTGGAGCAATTGAGACAGCTGGCTCCGACTGCCAAAGCAGATAAAATCAAACAGGCTTTTGCTGAGATGAAGGAAATGCAGGCTCTCTTTGTCGAGCAACCGCATTTTACCATTCTTGCAACCAAGGAAATCGCAGGAGTCTGCAAGCGTTTGGAGATGGGGGCGGATCTCAATATCGAGGAGTTCCTCCTCTTGAAGCGCGTGCTTCTGTCTAGCCGAGAGCTGCAAAGTTTTTATGCCAATCTGGAAAATGTCAACTTGGAAGAATTAGCCCTTTGGTTTGAGAAATTACATGATTTTCCGCAATTACAAGGAAATCTCCAAGCCTTTAATGATGCAGGTTTCATTGAAAATTTTGCCAGTGAAGAATTGGCGCGCATCCGTCGAAAAATCCATGATAGCGAGAGTCAGGTACGCGATGTTTTACAGGATCTGCTCAAGCAAAAAGCGCAGATGTTGACAGAAGGGATTGTTGCCAGCAGAAATGGCCGTCAGGTTTTACCAGTCAAAAACACCTACCGCAATAAGATTGCAGGTGTCGTTCATGATATTTCTGCTAGTGGAAATACCGTCTATATCGAACCCCGTGAGGTGGTCAAACTGAGCGAAGAAATTGCCAGTTTGCGAGCAGATGAGCGCTATGAAATGCTTCGCATTCTCCAAGAAATTTCTGAGCGTGTTCGCCCTCATGCGGCTGAGATTGCCAATGATGCTTGGATTATCGGCCATCTAGACTTGATTCGTGCCAAGGTCCGCTTTATCCAAGAAAGACAAGCAGTCGTACCTCTGCTGTCAGAAAATCAAGAGATTCAACTGCTCCATGTCTGCCATCCTTTGGTCAAAAATGCCGTCGCAAATGATGTCCATTTTGGTCAAGATTTAACAGCGATTGTCATTACAGGTCCCAATACAGGTGGGAAGACTATAATGCTTAAAACTCTGGGCTTGACACAGGTTATGGCTCAGTCAGGTTTGCCGATTTTAGCTGATAAGGGAAGTCGTGTGGGTGTTTTTGAAGAAATCTTTGCTGATATTGGCGATGAGCAGTCTATTGAGCAGAGCTTGTCTACCTTCTCTAGCCACATGACCAATATTGTGGATATTCTTGGCAAGGTTAACCAACATTCACTTTTACTCTTGGATGAGTTGGGAGCTGGTACAGACCCTCAAGAAGGAGCTGCTCTTGCCATGGCTATTCTGGAAGACCTTCGCCTGCGTCAAGTCAAGACCATGGCTACAACCCACTATCCAGAGCTCAAGGCCTATGGTATTGAGACAGCCTTTGTGCAAAATGCTAGCATGGAGTTTGATACTGCAACTCTTCGCCCGACTTATCGCTTTATGCAGGGAGTTCCTGGCCGAAGCAATGCCTTCGAAATTGCTAAACGTTTAGGTCTATCTGAAGTTATCGTAGGGGATGCCAGTCAGCAGGTCAATCAGGACAATGATGTCAACCGGATTATTGAGCAACTGGAAGAGCAGACGCTAGAGAGCCGCAAACGCTTGGACAATATCCGTGAGGTGGAGCAAGAAAATCTCAAGATGAACCGTGCTCTAAAAAAACTTTATAACGAGCTCAATCGTGAAAAGGAAACCGAGCTTAACAAGGCGCGTGAACAGGCTGCTGAGATTGTGGACATGGCCCTAAGTGAGAGTGACCAGATTCTCAAAAATCTCCACAGTAAATCTCAACTCAAACCCCATGAAATCATTGACGCCAAGGCCAAATTGAAAAAATTGGCTCCTGAAAAAGTGGACTTGTCTAAAAACAAGGTCCTTCAAAAGGCCAAGAAAAAACGAGCTCCAAAGGTGGGAGATGATATCGTTGTTCTCAGTTATGGACAGCGTGGTACCTTGACCAGTCAACTCAAAGACGGTCGCTGGGAAGCCCAAGTTGGCTTGATTAAGATGACCTTGGAAGAGAAAGAATTTGACCTTGTTCAAGTTCAGCAAGAAAAACCAGTCAAGAAGAAACAAGTCAATGTTGTGAAACGGACATCTGGTCGTGGCCCACAAGCCAGACTGGATCTTCGAGGTAAACGCTATGAAGAAGCCATGAATGAGCTAGATGCCTTTATAGACCAAGCCCTGCTTAATAATATGGCTCAAGTTGACATCATCCATGGTATTGGAACAGGTGTTATCCGTGAAGGTGTCACCAAATATCTACAAAGAAACAAACATGTCAAGAGTTTTGGCTATGCCCCACAAAATGCTGGAGGCAGTGGTGCGACTATTGTCACTTTTAAAGGATAAGAAAAGCCTGAGGAAATACAAGATTCCTCAAGCTTTTTTATCATTTCTTTTAAACATGCTCAAATATGCTATAATAGAACTAGAAAATTGAATAAAACCGAAGGGTATACCTTTCCTTTATATATACATATAAAGGAATACTATCAGCTCTTCACAAATTTTAAGTGAGAAGGAGATTCCGTATATGAAACATGAATTAGAGCAGGTTCTCTCTAAAAATCCTAAGTTTTTAGTGGATGGTGTGCTAAATAAAAATAAGCTGGCTGAGCTGGCACGGCAGTACAGTCCTGACTTACTCAATCAGTTGAGTAGTAATGAAAAAATGACCAATCATTTCTTTTCAAAGCTACAAAATGGGGTATTGGTCTTTAAAAAAGATATCTTTTTGCAATTTCTAAATAACAAGGAGTTCTTGCCTGACAGCTTTACAGCCTACAAAACAAAAATAGGTCTTGGGATGCCAGACAGAAATTATCTTTCTGAAAATAAAGAAGTTGTGCTGAATTTTCCTTATAAAGATTGTGTGCTTGAGGGAGGGCAAACCAAGGACGATGTGAAACGTCAAGAGGTTTTCTTTAATGAAACACTCGCTCCAACAGAAATCAATCGTTTACTGGATGATAAGGTCTTGACTAACTTTAAACGTTATGACGAAACTGGCGAGCATAACGTGGAAGAGATAAAAGATACTGATAATCTTATCATCAAAGGGAATAATCTTATCGTTCTGCATAGTTTGAAAAAGCGTTTTGCTGGGAAAGTCAAACTCATTTATATTGATCCGCCTTACAATACAGGTAATGATAGCTTTAATTACAATGATAGCTTCAATCATTCAACATGGTTAATTTTTATGAAGAATCGTTTAGAGGTGGCTCGGGAGTTGCTGAGTGATGATGGCTTAATTTTTGTACAATGTGATGACAATGAACAAGCATATCTAAAAGTTTTGATGGATGAGGTGTTCAGCAGAAATAATTTTATCTCAAATATTGTCTGGAAAGGTCGAGGAGGTCGTCAAGATAGTAAATATATTGCTCAAATTCACGAAACTATAATTTTTTACGCCAAAAATAAAGAACGAGCAATCTTGAATAAAGCTTTTATCGAAGACACTTCAAACTATGCTTATGAAGATAGCCGAGGAAACTATAAAACTCAGCTTATTCGAAAATGGGGAAGCAACAGTCGAAGAGAAGACCGCCCTAACCTCTTCTATGAAGTTGAATTTGAGGGTAATAAAGTATTGCCAATCTTACCGAATGGAGATGATGGGTGCTGGAGATGGAGTAAAAATAGACTTGAAGAAGCTATAAAAAATGATATGGTAGTGTCACTTGAAAAAGATGGTAGAACAGAGCTCTACGAAAAAATATATAAAGGTGATGGGAAGAAACAAACAGTTTTTACATCTTGGATTGATGAAAGTTTTTCTGGTCAGGGAACTAAAGTTTTAGAAGAAATTTTCAAAGAAAAAGTTTTTGATTACCCTAAGCCAGAACAGCTGGTTAAAAAGTTTATTGATTTAACGACCGATGATGGAGACATCGTCCTAGATTACCACCTCGGATCAGGTACAACAGCAGCCGTTGCCCATAAAATGAACCGCCAGTACATTGGTATTGAACAAATGGACTACATTGAGACCGTGTCCGTTAAACGTTTGGAAAAAGTGATTGAGGGCGAACAAGGTGGTATTTCAAAATCTGTCGACTGGCAGGGTGGAGGTTCGTTTGTCTACTGCGAACTCAAAAATGATGCCCAGGATTTTAAAAATACAGTCTTAGAGGCAAGAGAGTCTGAAACTCTATCTCAACTATTTGAACAAGCTAAAAAGTCTTCGTTCCTATCTTATCGTGTCGACCCTAAAAAGTTGAAAAAGTCAGAGTTCGAAAAACTTTCACTAGCTGAACAAAAACAAGTCTTGCTGGAGTTGGTGGATAATAATAACCTGTATGTTAATTACTCAGAGATAGATGATAGCGACTATGGCATTTTACTAGAAGAGAAAAAACTCAATAAAGACTTCTATGGAGAGGAGTAAGTGATGGCTTTTGTGTATGAAATTTATAAGCAAGCTAGTGAAAATGGCTTCATTGACTTTAAGGCAAGCATTCCAGACTACATCACGCAAAATCTGAAATTTCCACTGCGTCCTTACCAGAAAGAGGCGTTAGGGAGGTATCTTTACTACAAAAGGGATGAGAAGAATCGAAAAAAACCAGAACAAGTCCTCTACAATATGGCGACCGGTTCAGGAAAAACTTTGCTGATGGCAGCGATTATCCTCGAAAAATTTAAACAGGGTGAACGCAATTTTATTTTTTTTGTTAATAACGACAATATCCTTACCAAGACAAGGGCAAACTTCTTGCCTAATGAGATGGGAAAATACTTGTTTGCGGATAAAATAACGATTGATAATCAAGTGGTGGGAGTACGTGAAGTGACAGATTTTTCCGATAGTCAGCCTGATAGTATCAATATTGTTTTTACAACCATTCAAAAACTTCACCAAGATTTAAACACCCCAAGGGAAAATCGCCTAACTTATGAGCAATTTGAAGATTTGTCGCTTGTGTTATTGGCAGATGAGGCTCATCACTTGAATGCTGGACTCGGTAAGAAAGAAAAAGATGAGAACGACAGCTGGACGGCGACGATTGAAAACATTCAAAGTACAGCACGTAAATCTTCTTTATTTGAATTTACAGCAACCATTGACTTAGCAAATCCAGATATTGCCAAAAAATATGAAAAATCTTTGATTTTCAAGTATGACTTGAAAGAGTTCCGCTTGGATAAGTACTCTAAAGATGTTCTTTTCCACTTAGTAGATAATGAACTTCCAACTCGTATGTTGCAGGCAATCATTATCAGCCAATACCGCAAGAAAATCGCTTTGAAACATGGCATCAACCTCAAACCTTTGGTCTTGTTTAAGTCGCAAAAAATTGCTGAAAATAAAGGAAACTTAGAGGCTTTTTTGGATATGTTAGCCAATCTGTCAGTAGAACAAGTACAGTCTCAAAAAAACTTAACTGCAAATGATGAGGAGCAAAAAAATATCTTGGAAAAAGCATTTGCTTTTTTTGAGGAGTCTGGACTTTCTTTTCAAGATTTAATTGAGGAATTGCAGGAAGATTTTCGCCGTGAACGCTTACTCGTGATTGATGGGAAAAACAAGACTAGCAACAATTTAGTGGAGTTGAATACTCTGGAACTCCCTTCAAATGAAATTCGTGCTATTTTTGCAGTTGATATGCTCAACGAAGGCTGGGATGTTTTGAATCTTTTTGATATTGTTCGCCTTTACGATATTCGTGATGGTAAGACAACAAAGAACGGTTTTGTCGCAGGGAACACTACCAATGCAGAAAAGCAACTCATTGGTCGTGGTGCACGTTATTATCCCTTTGTGATTGATAATCAAATCGAGGAGAAGTTCACTCGTAAATTTGATGAAAATGAAAACAATGAACTTCGTGTCATAGAACAGCTTCATTATCATTCTGCCAATAATCCTCGCTATATTTCTGAATTAAAGCAAGTCTTGCGTGAGTCTGGAATTTTTGATGATGTCAATTTAGAAGAGCGTGAATTAAAGCTAAAAGAGTCTTTCAAACAAACACGAACCTATACAGAGGGTCTTGTTTGGATGAATAAACGTCTTTCTTATCAAGAATATGTTGAACAACGACAGGAAAGTTTGTTGGATACCTCTTTCATTCCTAGTTCCTTTGAGGTCAGTTTACCGACTTTCAACACAGGAGATTTTGAAGCTTTCTCAGAAGATGATATTTTTGCGACTGATTCGACAAACACCTTAAATTTCGAGTTTGGAAAAGAAATTACTTCCAATATTGTTCGAGCAGCTATCAATCGCAATAAACAGTATACCTTTAAAAACTTACAGAAAGCTTTCTTTGGCTTGAGTGGTGTATCTGCCTTCATCGAAATGCTTTCAAAAGTTAATATTATAGTAGAATCTTCTTTATCACAAATAAGTGAGTTAACTTCAGACCAGAAACTCTATATTGCAGAACAGCTTTTATATAGCATTGAAAAAGATATCGTTCCAACTGAAGAGTGCTTTTATGGTTCAGCTAACTTTGAATCTGTTCCTGTACGTGAAGTTTTTGAAGAGAATATTTTGAGAAAGTATACTGTTAATGTAAATGGGAATGCAGAGTTTGGACGGTCACAAAAAACCAAGTCTGAAACAGAGATTTTTGAAAATATCGATCAACTAGATTGGTATGCCTATGATGATAACTTTGGAACAAGCGAGGAGAAATATCTGGTGCGTGCTATCCGTGAATTGATGAATGATTTGCAGGAAAAGTGGTCTGATATTTATCTTTTGCGAAATGAGAAAGCAGTGAAAATCTATAGTTTTGATGAAGGGCGTGCTTTTGAGCCTGACTTTATCTTGCTTGCAAATGATAAAAAAGTTGGAAATACTTCTTGGCAGATTTTCATTGAGCCAAAAGGAAGTCAATTTTTGGATAGTAATAATACCTTCAAAAATAGTAAAGAAGGCTGGAAAGAGAAATTCTTACTGCAAATTACTGAAAGAGATGAGGCAAGAACTTTGTTGGACGATGAACGTTATCGTATCGTCGGTCTTCCTTTCTTTAATAATGAGATGAGCAGAGAAGTTGTAAATAGTAATTTAAAAGATTTATAGCGTAAATTGGGGAGTTTATGATTTCGAAAATCATTACCAAGTTTAGTTAACTGAGTCAAATAAGATTTTCCCAAAATCCATTGACAAAAGCCAACATTTTTTGTAAAATAAGAATCAATTAAATACCAACACCGAATGAAGTTTAATAGAAGTGGGGGAATCGTTTGATTTTCCATGACTGTAAATGGACGGAACTCTGGAGAGACCGTAAAGGCACCGAAGGGGCAAGGCAGGCAACTGCTCAAACTCTCAGGTAAAAGGACAGAGCTAGGATAGACCGCTTTTTAGCATTTATCTAAGCATTCCAGAGTACATGTATCTTGCATGTGCTCTTTCTTTTGGGGTTGAAAAGATAGGAGAATAGAATGTTAGAATTGCTTAAATCAATTGATGCTTTTGCTTGGGGTCCACCCCTCTTGATTTTATTGGTCGGAACAGGGATTTACCTAACTGCCCGTTTGGGGCTTTTACAGGTTTTGCGTCTGTCCAAGGCCTTCCAGCTTATTTTTATTAAGGATAAGGGGCATGGGGATGTATCCAGTTTTGCGGCCTTGTGTACAGCCCTAGCAGCGACAGTTGGTACGGGAAATATTATCGGGGTGGCGACAGCTATCAAGGTCGGTGGACCAGGAGCTCTCTTTTGGATGTGGATGGCGGCTTTCTTTGGAATGGCAACCAAGTATGCGGAAGGTTTATTAGCCATTAAATACAGGACTAAAGACGATAACGGTGCTGTTGCAGGAGGTCCCATGCACTATATACTTTTGGGTATGGGAGAAAAGTGGAGACCACTTGCCATCTTTTTTGCTATCGCAGGTGTCTTAGTAGCTTTGTTGGGAATCGGAACATTCACCCAAGTAAACTCGATTACAGAATCGATCCAAAATACAACGACTATTTCGCCAGCTATCACGGCTCTTGTTTTGTCTGTCTTAGTAGCGATTGCCGTTTTTGGCGGGCTCAAGTCCATATCAAAGGTTTCAACAGCTGTTGTTCCTTTTATGGCCATCATCTATATTTTGGGAACGCTTACAGTTATTTTCTTCAATATTGGAAAAATTCCTGCCACAATCGCTCTAATCTTGACATCGGCTTTTAGTCCTGTTGCTGCGGTAGGTGGATTTGCCGGCGCTAGCATTCGGATGGCTATCCAAAATGGTGTGGCGCGTGGTGTCTTCTCAAACGAATCTGGTCTGGGTTCTGCTCCCATTGCAGCTGCTGCGGCTAAGACAAATGAACCAGTAGAGCAAGGTTTGATTTCCATGACAGGAACCTTTATTGATACCCTCATCATTTGTACTCTAACTGGTTTGACCATCTTGGTAACTGGAGTATGGAATAGTGACTTGAATGGAGTGGCTTTGACTCAGTCAGCCTTCTCAACAGTATTTTCTCACTTTGGGCCTGCCCTCTTGACCATCTTCCTTGTACTTTTTGCTTTTACAACGATTCTAGGTTGGAACTACTATGGAGAACGCTGTTTCGAGTTCCTCTTTGGTGTTCGTTTTATCTGGCTCTACCGTGTGGTTTTTGTGCTCATGGTCTTGCTGGGAGGATTTATCGAGTTGGATATGGTCTGGATTATTGCTGATATTGTCAACGCTTTGATGGCTCTGCCAAACTTGATTGCCCTCTTAGTTTTATCACCAGTTGTTATTGCTGAGACTAAAAAGTATTTTAATAAATAATAGAATCACACATCGCGTGTGATTTTTTGCTTTCATAAAAAATTTCTATCAGTGCAATTTAAAATATATATTATACACGGTATAGAATCTGTGATAGACTAGGTTTCAACAACATGAAAAGAGGTTTTATGATGACAACATTTACAATCCATACAGTAGAATCAGCACCAGCAGAAGTGAAAGAAGTTCTTGAAACAGTAGAAAAAGATAACAATGGCTATATTCCTAACCTAATCGGTCTCTTGGCTAATGCACCGACTGCTTTAGAGGCTTACCGTACTGTCGGAGCTATCAACCGTCGCAACAGCCTGACACCTGTTGAGCGCGAAGTAGTGCAAATCACGGCAGCTGTGACAAATGGTTGTGCCTTCTGCGTCGCAGGTCACACAGCCTTTTCAATCAAACAAATCCAGATGAATGATGATCTTCTGCAAGCCCTTCGCAATCGTACTCCAATTGAAACAGATCCTAAATTGGACACCCTAGCTAAGTTTACCTTGGCGGTTATCAATACCAAGGGTCGTGTAGGAGATGAAGCCTTGTCTGAGTTTTTAGAAGCTGGCTACACCCAACAAAATGCCTTGGATGTAGTCCTTGGTGTCAGCCTAGCAAGTCTCTGTAACTATGCCAATAACCTAGCCAATACACCAATTAATCCAGAATTGCAACCTTATGCCTAGAAGGAGGAAAGACTATGGGATTTTTTTCAGAAGAATTTTTGAGCTGGTTAGACCAGCATGCTGATGAAATCGACAAGCAGTCTTGTCAAGCTGGAGAACAGTTGATTGAGAAAATTGCAGCAGAGGGAGCCTTTCGTGTGGGGATTCCTGCATCTCTTGGAGGTTCAGGAGGAAGTGATCAAGATGTTATTGATATCCTTGCAGAGCTCGCACAACATTCTTTAACAGCCTCTTTTATTTCATGGGGACAACGCACTTTAATTGATAATATTCTCCATACAGATAATTCCTATTTTAAGGAAACCTATCTGGAAAAACTCTTGTATGGAGAATATGCAGGTGCTACTGCCTTGTCCAATGCTGTCAAATATCTATCTGACCTAGAGGAACTGAATGTTCGCGTTCTTGAAGAAAATGGACAATTGTATCTAAAAGGAAGACTGCCATGGGTAACTAATGCTCGAAGAAATCGATTTTTAACTATTTTTGTGGCAGGTTTTACAGATGATCCAAGTACAAGTTATGTGGTGGCTGTACCATCAGATGCAGAGAATTTTAGTCGTTCCGAAGATTTAGAATTTGTTTCTCTTCAAGGAGGAAACACAGCTGCTCTAACTTTTAATAAGGTCCTTTTAAAAGAGGAATGGATTCTATCCAAAGATGCTCATCAATTTTTGGCACAAAATCGTCCAGCTTTCTTAGGTTACCAATTTGGTCTAGCATTTGGTTTAGCTGAGCGTTCCCTATCAGAAGTAGAAAAAGAGTTGGGGAAACGCAGTGTGTTAACAGATGAATGGGAACATCAGGTAGAACAGTTAGATGCTATTCGTCGAGAGCTTTATCAAGGTTTGTCTGACAGGTCTTATTTTGTTGCCAATCCGCGTGAACTATTTCAGTTAAGAATAAACATTGTGGATGTTGTTGCTCAGAGTCTTCTATTAGAGTTACAAGCAGGTGGAGGTAGAGGCTACTTTAGCAAATCAACATCTGGATTTATCCGTAGATGGAATGAAGGAGCTTTTCTTCCAATCGTTTCTCCAAGCGCTGTTCAACTACGCCATATTCTAGCAACGAGTTAAAAAATAGTGGAATAAAAACGAAGCTTGAATTTTCAACTTCGTTTTTTATCCCCTCATTTAAGCGCTTTTATGCTATACTGAAACTAACATGATTATTGGAGGTTAGGATGAAAAAACTCCCCTTGGTATTTTCTGGTTGTTTGCTAGGTTTGGCAGGAGCTGGAAATCTTGTTTTAGATACGTTGCCGGTTCTGGCACATCTTTTTGGTCTGACAGGTTTGATTTTGTGGATTTACTTTCTGCTTTTGCATCTCTTTAATTGGAAGGAAACCAAGCAAGAGTTGACCAAGCCCCCTCTTTTATCAGGAATGGCAACCTTTCCCATGGCTGGGATGATTTTATCAACTTATGTCTTTCGCGTATTCCCTCATCTTCCTTTAGTAGCGCAGGGTCTCTGGTGGTTTTCATTTCTCTTGGATTTGGCCTTGATTGCTGGTTTCACCATCAAATTTGCCTGTCCTGGTCGGAGGGTTCATGCGACTCCAAGCTGGACGGTTCTCTATGTAGGGATAGCAGTAGCTGCCTTGACCTATCCTCTTGTAGGCATCATCGAGATTGCCTATGCGACCTTGAGTTTTGGTTTTCTCCTAACCTTCTATCTCTATCCGCTTATTTATAGCGATTTAAAGAAATATCCACTTCCTGTAGCCTTGCTTGGCCAAGAAGGGATTTACTGTGCTCCTTTCTCTCTACTCTTGGCTTCTCTGGTTCGGGTTGGAGGAGCCAGCCTACCGACTTGGATATTAATCGTTATGATTTTATCTTCCCAATCCTTCTTTTTCTTTGTTTTGACTCGCCTGCCTAATATTTTAAAACAAGGCTTTCAACCAGCCTTCTCAGCCCTTACCTTCCCAACCATTATCACAGCTACTTCGCTCAAGATGGCTCAGGGAATCTTGAAACTTCCATTTCTGGATTATTTGGTACTGGCTGAAACTGCTATTTGTTTAATTATTTTATTCTTTGTATTAGGCGCTTATTTGAATTGGTTACGAAAAAAGGTCTAGCTAGAAATAGCTAAACCTTATTTTTTTATGGTTTGATGACTTCAGATCCACCCATGTATGGACGAAGAACTTCTGGGATGGTCACAGAACCATCTGCATTTTGATAGTTTTCAAGAATAGCAGCTACTGTACGTCCAACTGCAAGTCCAGAACCGTTCAAGGTATGGAGCAATTTCACCTTGCCATCAGCTTCATCACGGTAACGGATTTGGGCACGACGGGCTTGGAAATCTTCTGTGTTTGAACAGCTTGAGATTTCACGGTAATTGTTTTGCGCTGGAATCCAAACTTCCAAGTCGTAAGTTTTGGCAGCTGAGAAGCCCATATCTCCAGTAGAGAGAGCAACGACACGGTATGGAAGGTTGAGCTTTTGAAGGATATTTTCAGCGTTGGCTGTCATTTTTTCCAATTCTTCGTAAGATTCTTCTGGTTTGGCAAATTTAACCATTTCAACCTTGTGGAATTGGTGCAAACGAATCAAGCCACGAGTATCACGACCAGCTGAACCAGCCTCTGAACGGAATGATGGACTCATAGCAGTAAAGTAGATTGGTAGGTCTTTACCGTCCAGGATTTCATCACGGTAGTAGTTTGTCAGAGGAACTTCAGCTGTAGGAATGAGGACATAATTGCTGTCGCTGAGTTCAAAAGTATCTTCCTTGAATTTTGGATATTGACCAGTACCAAACATAGAATCGTGGTTAACCATGTAAGGTGTGATGACTTCCGTATAGCCTTCCTTGCCATGCTCGTCCAACATAAAGTTGTAGAGAGCACGTTCCAAACGAGCACCGAGCCCTTTATAGAAGAGGAAGCGAGCGCCTGTTACTTTACCACCGCGTTCCCAGTCAAGAATACCAAGGTCTTCACCAAGATCCCAGTGGGCTTTTGGCTCGAAGTCAAACTCGCGTGGAGTTCCCCAACGGCGAACTTCCACATTGTCGTCTTCGTCAACCCCAACAGGAACGCTGTCAGCTGGGATGTTTGGAAGAGTAGTGGTAAATTCTGTCAATTTAGCATCGATTTCTGCCAATTCAGCATCCAAGGCTTTGACCTCAGCAGATAGATTTTGCATGGCAGCAATCTTGTCATCTGCATTTTCCTTGTTGCGCTTAGCTTGGGCAATCTCAGCAGAAACTGTGTTACGTTCTGCCTTGAGAGTTTCAACCTTGACCAAGATGTCACGACGCTTAGCATCGATTTCTTTCATCTCATTCAAGACAGCAGCATCTACACCACGTGTAGCCAATTTTTCTGCGACAGCATCAAAGTCTGTACGAATGCGTTTGATATCTAACATAAGAACTCCTTTATGAAAAAAGCACACCTGACAAAGCGTTGGAGTGGCAGGGCCACGGTTCCATCCAACTTCACAGGTGTGCACTTGATTGTGTATGTAATTGTTACCAACGGTAGAATTTCACCTATCCCTCCTATCTGCTCGCAGCACCCGCAGACTTTCTGAAAGAAGAAGATAACCTACTTATCCGTTGTTATGATTATACTAAAGTTTCTACTTTTTTGCAAATAGATTTTTAAATTTTTGACCAATGGTCTGAATCAGGGTCGGAAGTTTGACGACCTTGTCATTACCCAGTTTTTCGCGAGCAATTTTGAGAATGGCACCTGAGTCTTTTGAAGCAAAGAGGAATTTTCCTCTGTCTGTAAAGACTTCGAAGTGGCGACTGATTTTGCGACCAGAGACATTAGCTCCAATTTGGTTGATATGGCTCCAAGGAATCTGGATAAATTGTTCGACATTGACATCTGGGTAAAATTCCAAAGCCTGATCTCCGACAAGGAATTTCCCAACTTTCCCAGCTATCGAGAGGTAGGAAGTTCCTGTCGTATTGAGAAGCACTGTTTTGTTAAGAGATTGGGCCATGATTAGTCTTCCTTACTTTCACCGAAAAAGGCATTGTAGAGGGCTTTAATTGCTGCTTTTTCTTGATCTTTATTGACAACAAACATGATAGAAACTTCACTAGAACCTTGAGACATCATCTGGATATTGATCTTGTTTTCAGATAGAGCACGTGTAGCAGTAGCAGTTACTCCGATATGACTCTTCATTTTTTCTCCAACAATCATAATGATTGAAAGGTCGTGTTCGATTTCTGCATGGTCTACTTCAGCTTTTTGAACCAATTGACGCAGGATTTCTTCTTCCTTGATAGGAGTTAGTTCACGAGAACGGAGAATGATTGAAAGATCGTCGATACCAGTTGGCATATGTTCCCAACCAATGTTGAGGTCTTCAAGGATTTGCAGAACCTTGCGACCAAATCCAATCTCGCGGTTCATGAGGTATTTAGACATGTTGATGCTGACAAAGTCAGAATCACCGGCAATTCCTACAACTGGAAATTCATCACTACTGTGTTTTAGAACGATACGAGTACCTGGATGGTCAGGGTTGTTGGTATTCTTGATAACTAGAGGAATTTTTCCACGGTAGGCAGGAAGAAGAGCTTCGTCATGAAGAACTGAGAATCCTGCATAAGCCAACTCACGCATTTCACGGTAGGTTAACTCAGGAATCGAGTGTGGCTGGTGGATAATTCCTGGGTGAGCTGCAAAGATACCATCAACATCCGTAAAGTTTTCATAGAGATCAGCTTTAACCCCTGCAGCAATGATAGAACCTGTAATGTCTGATCCTCCACGCGAGAAGGTACAGATTTGATTTTCCTTGGTAACTCCAAAGAAACCAGGAATGACAAGGACTTCATTTGCATTTGTCAATTCTTCAATCTTGTCATAACTTGATGGCACGATGCGAGCGTTGCCCGGCTCACTTGTTACCACAATCCCAGCTTCTCGAGGGTGAACATAGCGTGCATCGATACCGTTTTGGTTAAAATAGGCAGCAATCAATTTGGCATTGTTGTTTTCACCCGCTGCTAGGAAAGTATCGTAGAGAAATTCGTTTTCTTCGATAGGAAGAGTTGCCAAGGACCGAATACTTTTTGAAATTTTTTCTAGAACAGCTGGTTTCAGTTCCAATTCACTAATCATAGCGGCATAGCGTTCAATAATCCAGTTCTGACTTTTGCTAATATCGTTACCAGCAACATAGTCGCGGTAGTATTTAATCAAGGCATCCGTAACCTTAGTATCTTCAGCATTGCGTTTACCAGGCGCAGAAACGACCACAAAACGACGCTCTGAATCACTTTTGACAATGTTTAAAACTTTTTCTAACTGACTAGCAGAGGCAAGAGAACTACCTCCAAATTTAACAACCTTCATAAGGACTCCTAAAGTAAGTATTTTATACGATTATAGCAGAAAGAAAGCCTTTTTTCAATGAAGAAAATAAGATGCTTTCTAGGGTAAAGCGATCCTTGCCAATCGGCTGAGACACTTTTAGTCGATTTTTCCTTGCTTTCGAGTTTTAAAAAAGATATACTTTGAAAACAAAATAATTTAATACTCAATGAAAATCAAAGAGCAAACTAGGAAGCTAGCCGTAGACTGCTCAAAGCACTGCTTTGAGGTTGTAAATAAGACTGACGAAGTCAGCTCAAAACACTGTTTTGAGGTTGTGGATAGAACTGACGAAGTCAGTAACCATACCTACGGCAAGGCGAAGCTGACGTGGTTTGAAGAGATTTTCGAAGAGTATAAACTGCTTATAAAACAAAAAGGAGTCCAGATGGAACACATTATTTATCAGCTTGATGAGGACTTGGCAATCCTTACCTTGAACCGTCCTGAGGTTGCAAATGGCTTTCACATCCCCATGTGTGAGGAGATTTTAGAAGCGTTGACTCTGGCAGAGGAGGATCCGGCTGTGCATTTTGTCTTAATCAACGCGAATGGCAAAGTCTTTTCAGTTGGGGGAGATTTGGTAGAGATGAAGCGGGCAGTAGATGAAGATGATATTCCATCATTGACGAAAATCGCAGAGTTGGTCAATGCTATTTCTTATAAAATCAAGCAAATAGCCAAACCTGTCTTGATGGAGGTTGATGGAGCTGTTGCAGGTGCCGCAGCGAATATGGCTGTTGCTGCAGATTTCTGTCTGGCAACGGATAAGGCTAAGTTTATCCAAGCCTTTGTTGGCGTTGGTTTGGCTCCAGATGCAGGTGGGATTCATCTATTGAGCCGAAGTATTGGTGTGACGCGTGCTGCTCAATTAGCCATGACAGGTGAGGCTTTGTCTGTAGAAAAAGCTCTGGAGTGGGGCCTGGTTTACCGCATCTGTGAAGCTGATAAACTTGAAAAGACGAGAGGACAGCTTCTTAAAAAATTAAGACGTGGGTCAGCTAATTCCTATGCAGCCATCAAGAAGTTGGTTTGGGAGAGCCAATTTAAAGATTGGCAAGATTATGCTGCTTTAGAATTGAAGATCCAAGAGTCTCTAGCTCAAACAGAGGATTTCAAAGAGGGAGTTCGGGCTCATTCGGAGAGAAGGCGACCTAAATTTACTGGAAAATAAGAAAATACTTGCACTGTTCTTTGAAGTTTGATATAATTTTTTTGTCAAATGTTTTGATTGTAAAAGTTTTTTGAAAAGGAGGGAAAAGAGATTGGACTACCAACGAATTAATGAATATTTAACATCTATATTTAACAATGTCCTCGTCATTGAGGAAGTTAGCTTGAGGGGTAGTCGTTTCAAGGATATCTCCATCAAAGAAGTACATACAATCGATGTAATTGGAAAATTCCCAGATGTGACGCCAAGTCAAGTGTCAAAAGAGTTGATGGTGACTCTTGGGACGGTTACGACGAGTCTGAATAATCTTGAACGAAAGGGTTACATTGAACGCATTCGCTCAGAGCAGGATCGTCGTGTGGTGCATCTACATTTGACAAAGAAGGGTCGCTTGGTTCATAGACTACATAAACGCTTCCACAAGGCCATGGTTGAAAAAATCATTGATGGTATGAGTAAGGAAGAAATTGATGTTATGAGCAAAGGTTTGACCAATCTTTATCAATTTTTGGAGGATTTGAAATAATGGCTTTTGCAAAAATAAGCCAGGTTGCTCATTATGTGCCAGAGCAAGTGGTTACAAATCATGATTTAGCCCAGATTATGGATACCAATGATGAGTGGATTTCAAGTCGGACGGGAATACGACAAAGGCATATTTCAAGAACAGAATCTACTAGTGATTTGGCTACAGAGGTTGCTAAGAAACTGATTGCAAAAGCTGGAATCACAGGGGAGGAGTTGGATTTTATCATCCTAGCTACCATTACTCCAGATTCGATGATGCCCTCTACAGCTGCTCGTGTCCAAGCTAATATTGGTGCTAATAAGGCCTTTGCTTTTGACCTAACAGCTGCCTGCAGTGGATTTGTATTTGCCTTGTCAACTGCTGAAAAGTTTATCGCTTCTGGTCGCTTTCAAAAAGGCTTGGTGATTGGTAGTGAAACCCTCTCTAAAGCAGTCGATTGGTCGGACCGATCAACAGCTGTTTTGTTTGGAGATGGTGCCGGTGGTGTCTTGTTAGAAGCTAGCGAGCAAGAGCATTTCTTGGCTGAGAGTCTCAATAGCGATGGAAGTCGTAGTGAGTGTCTGACCTATGGACATTCAGGGTTACATTCTCCATTTTCAGATCAAGAAAATGCAGATTCATTTTTGAAGATGGATGGACGCGCAGTCTTTGATTTTGCCATTCGAGATGTAGCCAAGTCTATCAAGCAGACTATTGATGAATCTCCTATAGAGGCGACAGATTTGGATTATCTGCTACTTCATCAGGCTAATGACCGTATTTTGGATAAGATGGCTAGAAAAATTGGTGTCGACCGAGACAAACTTCCAGCCAATATGATGGAATATGGCAATACCAGTGCAGCAAGTATCCCGATTTTACTTTCAGAGTGTGTAGAACAAGGCCTCATCCGTTTAGATGGTAGCCAAACTGTTCTGCTATCAGGCTTCGGTGGAGGCTTGACCTGGGGCACGCTCATTCTTATAATTTAGGTAATCATGTGGTGAACACATTGTTATAAAAAACTATTTATTTTAAAGGAGTCCTATCATGGCAGTATTTGAAAAAGTACAAGAAATTATCGTTGAAGAACTTGGAAAAGACGCATCAGAAGTAACACTTGAATCAACTTTTGATGATTTGGATGCAGATTCATTGGACTTGTTCCAAGTAATCTCAGAAATTGAAGATGCTTTTGATATCCAAATCGAAGCAGAAGATGACTTGAAAACAGTTGGTGACTTGGTTGCCTACGTTGAAGAGCAAACAAAATAAGCAGAATATAAGATAGAAGGAGTAGGGAAACCCGCTCCCTCTTGTTTAGGCAATAGTTTGATTTTCAAATTATGACAGGATCGAACTATTACGTAAGCAAGAAACGATGGAGGCACTATGAAAACGCGTATTACAGAATTATTGAACATTGATTATCCTATTTTTCAAGGAGGAATGGCCTGGGTTGCTGATGGTGATTTGGCAGGAGCTGTTTCCAAGGCTGGAGGACTAGGGATTATCGGTGGGGGGAATGCCCCTAAAGAAGTTGTCAAGGCAAATATTGATAAAATCAAATCATTGACTGATAAACCCTTTGGTGTCAACATCATGCTCTTGTCTCCCTTTGTGGAAGATATTGTAGACCTCGTTATCGAGGAAGGGGTTAAGGTAGTTACAACAGGCGCAGGAAATCCAAGCAAATACATGGAACGTTTCCATGAAGCTGGTATTACGGTTATTCCTGTTGTGCCAAGTGTTGCCCTAGCGAAACGCATGGAAAAAATCGGTGCGGATGCCGTTATTGCAGAAGGAATGGAAGCTGGGGGGCATATTGGTAAATTAACAACCATGACCTTGGTGCGCCAGGTTGCTGCTGCTGTATCTATTCCTGTTATTGCTGCAGGAGGGATTGCGGATGGTGAAGGTGCTGCTGCTGGCTTTATGCTAGGTGCAGAAGCTATTCAGGTTGGAACTCGCTTTGTCGTTGCAAAAGAGTCTAATGCCCATCCAAATTATAAGGCGAAAATTTTAAAAGCTAGAGATATTGATACTACGATTTCAGCTCAACACTTTGGACATGCTGTTCGTGCGATTAAAAATCAGTTGACTCGTGATTTTGAACAAGCTGAAAAAGATGCTTTTAAACAAGAAAATCCAGATTTGGAAATTTTTGAACAAATGGGAGCAGGTGCTCTAGCCAAAGCGGTTGTTCACGGAGATGTGGATGGAGGCTCTGTCATGGCAGGTCAAATTGCAGGGCTTGTTTCCAAAGAAGAAACTGTTGAAGAAATCCTAAAAGATTTGTATTACGGAGCAGCTAAGAAAATTCAAGAAGAAGCCTCTCGTTGGGCAGGAGTTGTAAGAAATGACTAAAACAGCCTTTTTATTTGCTGGCCAAGGTGCCCAGTATCTAGGTATGGGACGGGATCTCTATGATCACTACCCTATTGTCAAAGAAACGATTGATCAAGCAAGTCAGGTGCTTGGTTATGATTTGCGTCATCTTATTGATACAGAAGAAGAAAAACTCAATCAGACTCGCTATACGCAACCAGCTATTTTAGCGACTTCAGTTGCTATCTATCGTTTATTGAAAGAAAAGGGCTATCAGCCTGATATGGTTGCTGGTTTGTCACTTGGAGAATACTCTGCCTTGGTAGCCAGCGGTGCCTTGGATTTTGAAGATGCGGTTGCCTTGGTAGCTAAGCGTGGAGCCTATATGGAAGAAGCGGCCCCTGCTGGTTCTGGCAAGATGGTAGCAGTTCTCAATACGCCAGTAGAGGTTATTGAAGAAGTCTGTCGAAAAGCTTCTGAACTTGGAGTGGTTACTCCAGCCAACTATAATACACCTGCACAAATCGTGATTGGTGGAGAAGTGGTAGCAGTTGATCGAGCTGTCGAACTCTTGCAGGAAGCAGGAGCTAAACGCTTGATTCCTCTTAAGGTTTCAGGACCTTTTCATACCGCTCTCCTTGAGCCTGCTAGCCAGAAACTAGCTGAAACTCTAGCTCAGGTAAGTTTTTCAGATTTTACTTGTCCTCTAGTTGGCAATACAGAAGCTGCAGTTATGCAAAAAGAAGACATTGTTCAACTTTTGACGCGTCAGGTCAAGGAGCCAGTTCGTTTCTATGAAAGTATTGCAGTTATGCAAGAAGCAGGCGTAACCAACTTTATCGAGATTGGACCGGGGAAAGTCTTGTCAGGCTTTGTCAAAAAAATTGATAAAACGGCTAAACTAGCTAATGTTGAAGATCAGGCGAGTTTGGAAACCTTGCTAGAAAACGAGTAATCCCTTCTCCCATAAATACAAGAGGAAACAGGAGAAAAGAATGCAACTAAAAAATAAAAATATCTTTATTACAGGTTCGAGTCGTGGAATTGGTCTTGCCATTGCCCATAAGTTTGCTCAAACAGGAGCCAATATTGTCTTAAACAGTCGTGGGACAATCTCAGAGGACTTGCTTGCCGAGTTTTCAAACTATGGTGTCAAGGTGGTTCCTATATCAGGAGACGTGTCCGATTTTGCAGACGCTAAGCGTATGGTTGATCAAGCTATTGCTGAGCTGGGTTCAGTAGATGTTTTGGTCAACAATGCAGGGATTACCCAAGATACCCTTATGCTCAAGATGACAGAAGCGGATTTTGAAAAAGTGCTTAAGGTTAACTTAACTGGTGCCTTTAACATGACACAATCAGTCTTGAAACCGATGATAAAAGCTAGAGAAGGTGCTATCATTAATATGTCTAGCGTAGTTGGTTTGATGGGAAATATCGGTCAAGCTAACTATGCAGCTTCTAAGGCTGGTTTGATTGGTTTTACCAAGTCTGTGGCGCGTGAAGTGGCCAATCGCAATATCAGGGTTAATGCTATTGCACCGGGAATGATTGAGTCCGATATGACAGCTGTTCTATCAGACAAGGTAAAAGATGCCATGCTGGCGCAAATTCCTATGAAAGAATTTGGGCAGGCAGAGCAGGTTGCAGATTTAACAGTATTTTTAGCAGGCCAAGATTATCTAACTGGTCAAGTGGTTGCCATTGATGGTGGTTTAAGTATGTAGCAGAAACTAGAGGTAAAAAAGATGAAACTAAATCGCGTAGTAGTAACAGGTTATGGAGTAACATCTCCAATCGGAAATACACCAGAAGAATTTTGGAATAGTTTGACAACTGGAAAAATCGGAATTGGTCAAATTACGAAATTTGATCATAGTGACTTTGATGTGCATAATGCAGCAGAAATCCAAGATTTTCCTTTTGATAAATACTTTGTTAAGAAAGATACCAATCGTTTCGATAACTATTCTTTGTATGCCTTGTACGCAGCCCAAGAAGCTGTTAATCATGCCAATTTAGATGTAGAGGCTCTTGATAAGGATCGTTTTGGTGTTATCGTGGCCTCTGGTATTGGTGGAATCAAAGAAATTGAAGATCAAGTGCTTCGCCTAAATGACAAAGGACCAAAACGTGTGAAACCATTGACCCTTCCAAAAGCCTTGCCAAATATGGCTTCAGGAAATGTTGCTATGCGTTTTGGAGCAAACGGTGTTTGTAAATCCATCAATACTGCCTGCGCTTCATCAAATGACGCGATTGGGGATGCCTTCCGCTCAATTAAATTTGGTTTCCAAGACGTTATGTTGGTAGGTGGTTCAGAAGCCTCTATCACACCTTTTGCTATTGCTGGTTTCCAAGCCCTAACTGCTCTCTCAACTACAGAGGACCCAACTCGTGCTTCCATTCCATTTGATAAGGATCGTAATGGTTTTGTCATGGGTGAAGGTTCTGGGATGTTGGTTCTTGAAAGCCTTGAACACGCTGAAAAACGTGGGGCTACTATCCTTGCTGAAGTGGTTGGTTACGGAAATACTTGTGATGCCTACCACATGACTTCACCACATCCAGAAGGTCAGGGAGCTATCAAGGCCATCAAACTAGCCTTGGAAGAAGCTGAGATTTCTCCAGAGCAAGTAGCCTATGTCAATGCTCACGGAACGTCAACTCCTGCCAATGAAAAAGGAGAAAGTGGTGCTATCGTAGCTGTTCTTGGTAAGGAAGTACCTGTATCATCAACCAAATCATTCACAGGACATTTGCTGGGGGCTGCAGGTGCAGTAGAAGCTATCGTCACAATCGAAGCCATGCGTCATAACTTTGTTCCAATGACAGCTGGAACAAGTGAAGTATCAGATTATATCGAAGCCAATGTCGTTTATGGACAAGGCTTGGAGCAAGAAATTCCATACGCTATTTCAAATACTTTTGGTTTTGGTGGGCACAATGCAGTTCTTGCTTTCAAACGTTGGGAGAATAAATAAGTATGAATTTAAACGATATTAAAGACTTGATGGCTCAATTTGACCAGTCAAGTTTGAGAGAATTTTCTTATAAAAATGGGACGGATGAGTTGCAGTTTAGCAAGAATGAAGCGAGACTGGTGTCTGAAGTTGCATCTCAAGTCGCTCCAGCGCCCGTTCTAGCAACACCAAGTCCAGTAGCTCCTACATCTGCTTCAGCAGAAACTGTAGTGGAAGAAGTTCCAGCCCCATCTGAAACAAGTGTAGCTGCTGAGGGAGATGTTGTAGAGAGCCCACTTGTTGGAGTGGCTTACTTGGCTGCTGGTCCAGATAAACCTGCCTTCGTTTCAGTTGGTGATAGTGTTAAAAAAGGCCAAACATTAGTTATTATCGAAGCCATGAAAGTCATGAATGAAATTCCAGCACCTAAGGATGGTGTGGTAACGGAAATTCTCGTTTCTAACGAAGAAATGGTTGAGTTTGGTAAAGGATTGGTACGTATCAAATGATTGATATTCAAGGAATCAAAGAAGCCCTTCCCCATCGTTATCCTATGCTCCTAGTGGACCGTGTCTTGGAAGTGAGCGAGGATACCATTGTTGCCATCAAAAATGTGACCATTAATGAGCTCTTCTTCAACGGTCATTTTCCTCAATACCCTGTTATGCCAGGTGTTCTAATCATGGAAGCCTTGGCTCAAACTGCTGGTGTCTTGGAGTTGTCAAAACCTGAAAATAAGGGGAAACTGGTCTTTTACGCTGGTATGGATAAGGTCAAGTTTAAGAAGCAAGTTGTACCAGGTGACCAATTGGTTATGACAGCGACTTTTGTAAAACGTCGTGGCACCATTGCCGTGGTTGAAGCAAAGGCTGAAGTTGATGGCAAGCTTGCAGCTAGTGGTACTCTTACCTTTGCAATAGGGAACTAAGGAGGTTCTCCATGTTTCGAAAAATTTTAATTGCCAATCGTGGTGAAATTGCGGTTCGAATTATCCGTGCGGCGCGTGAATTGGGGATCGCAACGGTGGCGGTTTATTCAACTGCTGATAAGGAAGCCCTGCATACGCTTTTAGCAGATGAAGCAGTTTGTATCGGTCCTGGTAAGCCTACAGAGTCTTATCTCAATATTAATGCGGTTCTATCAGCTGCAGTCTTGACTGAGGCAGAAGCCATTCACCCAGGTTTCGGATTTCTCAGTGAAAATTCCAAATTTGCAACCATGTGTGAAGAGGTGGGGATTAAGTTTATCGGTCCATCTGGTCATGTCATGGATATGATGGGAGACAAAATCAATGCGCGTGCTCAGATGATCAAAGCAGGTGTGCCTGTCATTCCAGGTTCGGATGGAGAAGTGCATAACTCTGAAGAAGCTTTGATTGTTGCTGAAAAAATTGGCTACCCTGTTATGCTCAAGGCTTCAGCAGGTGGAGGTGGTAAAGGGATTCGTAAGGTTGAAAAACCAGAAGACCTCGTTTCAGCCTTTGAAACGGCCTCTAGTGAAGCTAAGGCCAATTATGGCAATGGTGCCATGTACATTGAACGGGTTATCTATCCAGCTCGTCACATTGAGGTTCAAATCCTAGGAGATGAGCATGGACATGTGATTCACTTGGGGGAACGGGATTGTTCTCTTCAACGGAATAACCAAAAGGTTTTAGAAGAAAGTCCTTCGATTGCAATCGGAAAAACGCTACGCAATGAAATTGGTTCTGCTGCTGTTCGAGCTGCAGAGTCTGTTGGCTATGAAAATGCAGGGACCATTGAGTTTCTTCTTGATGAAGCCAGTGGTAAATTCTATTTTATGGAGATGAATACTCGTGTACAAGTAGAACATCCAGTAACAGAATTTGTTTCAGGTGTGGATATCGTTAAGGAACAGATTCGCATTGCGGCAGGTCAGCCTCTTTCTGTTAAGCAAGAAGATATTGTCCTACGAGGTCATGCCATCGAGTGTCGTATCAATGCAGAAAATCCAGCCTTCAACTTTGCTCCTAGTCCAGGTAAGATTACCAATCTCCATCTGCCAAGTGGTGGAGTTGGCTTGCGCGTGGATTCAGCAGTTTATCCAGGCTATACCATTCCACCTTATTATGATAGTATGATTGCTAAAATCATCGTTCATGGTGAAAATCGTTTTGATGCCTTGATGAAAATGCAACGTGCCCTCTATGAATTAGAGATTGAAGGAGTGCAGACCAATGCAGATTTCCAGCTTGACCTCATTTCAGATCGCAATGTCATTGCTGGGGATTATGATACTTCCTTCTTGATGGAAACCTTCTTACCCAAGTATCAAGAAAAAGAATAAAATGACTTCAAGAGTTTAAACCGAAAAGGGGAATCAATGGCTCTATTTAGTAAAAAAGATAAGTATATTCGAATCAATCCCAATCGTTCGGTTAGGGAAAAACCTCAAGCTAAGCCAGAGGTTCCAGATGAATTATTCTCTCAGTGTCCAGGCTGTAAGCATACCATTTATCAGAAGGATCTGGGAAGTGAGCGTATCTGTCCACATTGTAGCTACACTTTTCGTATTTCTGCCCAAGAACGCTTGGCTTTGACGATTGATATGGGAACCTTCAAGGAATTGTTTACAGGGATTGAAAGCAAGGATCCCTTGCATTTCCCTGGTTATCAAAAGAAACTAGCAACTATGCGTGAAAAAACAGGTCTGGATGAAGCCGTTGTGACAGGAACAGCTCTTATAAAAGGTCAGACTGTGGCTCTTGGGATTATGGATTCTAACTTTATCATGGCTTCTATGGGTACAGTTGTAGGTGAGAAAATCACTCGCTTGTTTGAGTATGCGACTGTCGAACAATTGCCAGTTGTTCTCTTCACAGCCTCTGGTGGCGCCCGTATGCAGGAAGGGATCATGAGTCTCATGCAGATGGCCAAGATTTCTGCAGCGGTTAAACGCCATTCAAATGCAGGCCTCTTTTACCTGACCATTTTGACAGATCCAACGACAGGTGGTGTAACAGCTTCCTTCGCTATGGAAGGCGATATCATTCTAGCTGAACCACAAAGTTTGGTCGGTTTTGCTGGGCGTCGTGTCATTGAAAATACGGTTCGTGAAAGCTTGCCTGAGGATTTCCAAAAGGCAGAATTCCTATTGGAACATGGCTTTGTGGATGCTATTGTCAAGAGAAGAGACTTGCCAGATACCATTGCTAGCCTAGTCAGATTGCACAGAGGGGGTCCTAGATGAATATTGCAAAAATAGTCAGAGAAGCGCGTGAGCAGAGTCGCTTGACAACCTTAGACTTTGCGACAGGCATTTTTGATGAATTTATCCAATTACACGGTGACCGTTCTTTTCGTGACGATGGTGCAGTTGTTGGTGGTATTGGCTGGCTTGGGGACCAAGCTGTAACAGTGGTTGGTATCCAAAAAGGCAAGAGTTTACAAGATAACCTCAAGCGGAATTTTGGTCAACCGCATCCAGAAGGCTACCGTAAGGCTCTACGGTTGATGAAACAGGCTGAAAAGTTTGGTCGTCCAGTTGTGACCTTTATCAATACTGCAGGTGCCTATCCTGGTGTCGGCGCGGAAGAACGCGGTCAAGGAGAAGCTATCGCTCGCAATCTCATGGAAATGAGTGACCTGAAAGTTCCGATTATTGCTATTATTATCGGTGAAGGTGGTTCAGGAGGGGCTCTGGCTCTAGCCGTTGCGGACCGTGTCTGGATGCTGGAAAATTCTATCTATGCCATTCTCAGCCCAGAAGGTTTTGCTTCCATTCTATGGAAGGACGGAACTCGTGCCATGGAAGCAGCAGAACTGATGAAAATCACTTCCCACGAACTGTTAGAAATGGACGTGGTGGACAAGGTGATTTCTGAAGCAGGACTTTCGAGCAAAGAACTGATTAAGAATGTTAAAAAAGAACTCCAAACGGAGCTAGCTCTACTTTCACAAAAACCGTTAGAAGCGTTGTTGGAAGAACGTTATCAACGATTTAGAAAATACTAATACCTCAGAATACATAAAAACTAGAACTGGCAGTCAGTTCTAGTTTTTATGTGGTTCTTACTCTGTATCAAGGACGAAGTAAAAGGTGCTTGGAAGACCAAACACCTTTTCGATTATTCATTTTCTTCAGTTACAAATTGACTAAGCAGTCCGTTGATAAAGCGGGCTGATTTTTGATCTGAAAAATTCTTAGCGAGTTCAATGGCTTCATTGACTGCTACTAGCTGAGGTGTATCAAATGATGTGATTTCAAAGATACCCAAGCGTAGTAAGTTTTTTTCGACCAAGGTCAATCGTTCAACTGTCCAGCCTGACTTGAGGTGCTGGTTGATTTGTTTATCCAACTCGTCTTTTTGAGCTTGAACACCAGAAACCAAGTTCAGAAGAAAGGCAGGGATTTGCACATCTTCATCTTCACGGTCATGTGTATATGCAAAGTGACAAGCTGTTTCCATATCTGTGCCGAATTCAAGGCTCATGAGGGCTTGAAAAGCGCATTTACGAAGTTCGCGTCTAGATTCTAATAATGGACTAGTCATTGAGGAAGTCCTCGTTAAATAGATCTTTCAACTCAGGTTTTGGTGTTTTATCTGGAACGATTCCTGCAACATGGATGTTAACAGCAGCAAGTTCCACATCAGCCATATCTCGGACAGCATCTTTGACTGCTTTTTGAATAGCAAGAGCCACTTTTGGTACTTTCACACCGTACTCAAGATAAAGGTAGATGTCAGCAGTTAGTTCTTCGTTGCTTTCTTTTAAGTAGACGCCACGACCAAGAGAGAGTTTTGATAGGGTATCAGATACGGATTTATTTGAAAATGAGTGGACACCTTCAACTTTAGCAGTTGCGATGGCAATGATTTTTTCAAGTACACGTGGAGCGATAACGATTTCGCCAAATTGTTCTTCAGTTCCCATAGAATGACCTCTTTCTAGAGATTAGGCACGAGAAACGTAAGTTCCTTCTGCAGTGTTGATGATCAATTTTTGTCCAGCTTCGATGAAGTCAGGAACGTTGACAACAAGTCCAGTTTCCATAGTTGCTGGTTTACCAGAACCTGTAACAGTAGCACCCTTGATAGATGGTTGTGTTTCAGCAACTGTCAATTCAACAGTAGTTGGTACAGTTACACCGATTACTTCAGTTCCGTAGAATTGGATTTTCACATCAGAGTTTTCAAGGATGTAAAGCAATTCATTTTCAACGTTTACGACTGGGATTTCGTATTGGTCGTAAGTTTCAGTGTTCATGAAGTAGGCAGTTTCATCCATTTTGTACAAGTATTGAGCTGGAACAGTCTCGATAATAGCTTGTTCGAATTTTTCTTCTGGACGGTAGCTTGTGTCAAAAGTAGAACCAGTACGGACATCACGTAATTTCATACGCATGATTGTGTTCCCTTTACCTGGTTTGTGATGGCTAGCTTCCAAAACGCGGATCAATTTTCCGTCTGCAGTTTCAAATGTCATACCAGCTTTCAATTTGCTTGCTTCAATCATGTTTTTACCTCTTTAATAAATATTATTACTCTTCATTTTACCATAAAATCTTCTGGAAATAAAGCCAAAATAGTTATTGGGACATGGTAGGAGCGAAAAAACCAACCTCAGGGCTGGTTTCTTTTACATATTAATCTTCTTTCAACTTCGCCAATTCCTGGGCAAGCAGCTTAAGGGCGACTTGTGGGTTGGCTTGGCCTTTGGTTGCTTTCATGAGGAAGCCTGTAAAGGCCTTGTCTGCATTACGTTTGCCTGATTTGAAGTCGGCAACGGCTGCTTCATTCTCTGCGAAGACTTGATGAATGATTGGAATTAGGACATCTGGATCTGAGATTTGAACCATGCCTGCTTTTTCCACGTATTCACGCGCTCCACCGCCGTTTTTAGCCAGGTGGACAAAGACTTTCTTGGCAATCTTAGAAGAAATAGTACCGTCTTCGATGATGGCAATCATTTCAACCAAGTTTTCTGGTGTCAATTCGATTTGTTCCAGTGTCTTGCCTTCAGCGTTCAAGAACTGAGCGACTTCACCTTGGAGCCAGTTAGAGACTTGTTTTGCATCACCACCGAGGGCGACAGCTTTTTCAAAGAAGTCAGAAGTAACTTTATTAGCAGTCAACTGACTAGCATCGTAGTCTGATAAACCAAGGTCAGATACATAACGCGCACGGCGTTCTTTGGGAAACTCTGGCAACTCTGTACGCATTTCCTCAATCCACTCGTCTGAAATTTCAAAGAGAGGTAGGTCTGGCTCTGGGAAGTAGCGGTAGTCTGCAGCGCCTTCCTTGACACGCATGAGGATAGTTGCTTTGTTAGCCTCATCGTAACGGCGTGTTTCCTGACGGATTTGACCACCTGAGCGAAGGATTTCGGCTTGACGTTGAACTTCGTATTCAAGACCTTTGCGAACGTTTGAGAATGAGTTGAGGTTCTTCAACTCAGTTTTGGTACCGAATTTTTCTTGACCATAAGGGCGAAGGGAGATATTGGCATCCACACGCATAGAACCTTCTTCCATCTTAACGTCAGAAATACCAGCGTACTGGATAACTTCCTTGAGGGCTGTTAGATAAGCATAGGCTTCTTCAGGAGAACGCATGTCAGCTTCAGATACAATCTCAATCAATGGCACCCCTTGGCGGTTGAGGTCAACATAAGAGTAGCCATCTGTACCGTGAGTGTTTTTACCAGCGTCTTCTTCTAGGTGAGCACGTTCGATACCGATTTTCTTAGTTGTACCGTCTTCTAGCTCGACTTCAATCCAACCGTTATAACCGATTGGCTCATCAAACTGAGAAATTTGGTAGGCTTTTGGATTATCAGGGTAGAAGTAGTTCTTGCGGTCAAAGTGCATCTTTTTATGGATGTCCATGTTGAGGGCAAGAGCAGCCTTGATACCGGCATCGACAACACCTTTATTGAGAACTGGCAGAACTCCTGGGAAAGACCAGTCAATCACATTTGTATTGGCATTTTGGTCATTTCCAAAGTGGGCAGAAGTAGGTGAGAAGATTTTTGAATTGGTGTTGAGCTCTACGTGGACTTCAAGTCCAATGACTGTTTCAAAGTTCATTAGTTATCACCTCCAAAAATCACGGGTTGTTGTTTGTGGTAGTCTGTTGTCGCCTCAAAAGCAGCAGCAGCTTGGTAAATGGTTTCCTCAGAGTACTTAGGACCGATCAATTGGAGACCGACAGGCAGACCTTGAGAGAATCCAGCAGGAATAGAAATTCCAGGCAGTCCTGCCAAGTTTACAGGTATGGTCAAGAGGTCAGCCAAGTACATAGCAACTGGGTCGTGGTTGAGTGAATCCAAGTCATAGGCAACACTAGGAGCAGTTGGGCCCAAAATCAAGTCGTAATCCGCGAAGACTTTTTCGAAATCTTGGATGATGAGGGTACGGACCTGACCAGCCTTCTTATAGTAGGCGTCATAGTAACCTGATGAAAGACTGAATGTGCCAAGCATGATACGGCGTTTAACCTCTTCACCGAAACCTTGGCTACGGCTGTTTACATAGATTTCATCAAGGTTGGTTGCATCTTCTGCGCGGTAGCCGTAACGGATACCGTCAAAACGTTGCAAGTTTGATGAAGCTTCAGATGAAGCAATGATGTAGTAGACGGCAACACCGTATTTTGAGTGAGGTAGACTCACTTCTTCAACAATAGCACCAAGTTTTTCAAAGTGTTTGGCTGCGTTCAGAATGGTTCCCTTAACCTCTGGGTCAATTCCTTCACCAAGGTATTCCTTAGGCAAAGCAATTTTCATGCCCTTGATGTCTTGGCCGATTTTTGAAGTAAAATCGGCAATGCGGACAGGAGCAGAAGTAGAGTCTTTGGCATCTTCGCTTGCAATAGCATTGAGCAAGAAGGCATTTTCCTTAACAGTCGGAGCGAAAGGTCCAATCTGGTCTAATGAACTACCAAAGGCAATGAGACCGAAACGTGAAACTGTTCCGTAGGTTGGTTTGAGACCGACGATCCCATTGAAGGCAGCAGGTTGGCGGATAGATCCACCAGTATCAGAACCAAGTGACAAGCGAACTTGTCCTGAGGCTACAGCTGCAGCAGAACCACTTGATGATCCACCAGGGACCTTGCTGTGGTCCCAAGCATTTTTAGTGGCACCGTAGTAAGAAGTCTCACCTGATCCACCCATGGCAAACTCGTCCATGTTGGTTTTCCCTACGACAATCATGCCTTTCGCTTTTGCATTGGCAACGGCTGTCGCATCAAAGATTGGCTCGTAGTTGTAGAGCATTTTTGAGGCTGCAGTTGTAAGAATACCGTCTGTAGAGATATTATCCTTAACTGCAAGTGGAATTCCTGAAAGGACATTATCAGCATCAATTCCAGCTTCATCAATGGCTTTGGCTTGAGCAAGAGCCTGCTCTTCAGCGATGGTAACAAAAGCGTTGATAGCTGTCTCTCGAGACTTGATATCTTCAAGCGTTGCTTGGGTCAATTCAGTTGCAGAAATTTCCTTAGAAACAAGGAGATTGTGCAAGTCTTCAATGGTTTTATTGTTGAAAGTCATTAGGCATCTCCTCCATCGTCTAGGATAGCTGGTACCTTGATATAGTAGTTGTCTTTTTCAGGTACGTTTTTAAACAAGCGATCGCGGTCTGTTCCCTCTTCGGCCACATCAGGGCGGAGTACAGTCTTGCGGTCAGCCATGGTCGTAGTAGGTGCGACACCAGTTGTGTCAACTTTGCCCAGCAATTCAACCATGTCAACAATCTTAGACAAGGTTGTAGCAAAGGCGACAGTTTCTTCTTCAGAGAATCTTAATTTTGAAAGATTGGCAACGTGTGTTACCTCTTCTTGCGTAATTTTCATCTTGCATCCTTTCGTGAAATGATGATTTTTAGTCTGTTCTATTTTACCATATTTTCCTATAAATAAGGGAGGTAAAGCTGAAAAAAGGTAGGTGGAGGCTAGAGAATGTGTTTTAATGATGATTAATTTGAAAAGAGGATTTCAAAGGGGAAATTATATGATACAATGGTATAACAGAGAAGTGAAGACGGTGGTTACGAAATCGAAAGGATGGTGATGCTTATGTGCAGAATCCGTAAAATCTTAGTAGAAAGGAGTAACCAGATTTGTCACCCTTTGAGGCTTTGACGCTCATGTTTGTAGCTGGTAACTTTGTTATCACGCTCCTGAAGTTCATCCTTGAATTGGTAAAAGAGACAAAAAAATAGCCGTCCTAACTTTGGCGAGTTAACGAGCTATTTTTTAGTTATATAATTACAGCCACCGTCTTAAACGGCTCTGTAGGGTGTTGTTGACGCAACACCTTTTTCTATATTCATTGTAACATTTATTTTAAAAATTGCAAGTGGAATTGTCCTACTTTAGCAGTGTCTGATATAAAATAGAAATTGAAAAAAATGCTAAAATTCGATATAATGGAGTGTTGAAAGGAATGGTAGAATCCAATGTAGAAATCATTCTTAGCTATTGAAACAAGAAAAATAGAGAATCAAAGAAAGAGAACTTATGAATATTCAAGAAGAAATTAAGAAACGTCGTACTTTTGCCATCATCTCCCACCCGGACGCGGGGAAAACAACCATCACTGAGCAACTGCTCTACTTTGGGGGCGAGATTCGTGAGGCTGGCACTGTAAAAGGAAAGAAAACAGGGACTTTTGCCAAGTCTGACTGGATGGATATCGAGAAACAACGTGGGATTTCGGTGACTTCATCTGTTATGCAGTTTGACTACGATGGTAAGCGCGTCAATATCCTCGACACACCAGGGCACGAGGACTTCTCAGAAGATACCTATCGTACCTTGATGGCGGTGGATGCTGCGGTCATGGTTGTGGACTCTGCCAAGGGTATCGAGGCCCAAACCAAGAAATTATTTGAAGTTGTCAAACACCGTGGCATTCCCGTCTTTACCTTTATGAACAAGCTAGACCGTGACGGTCGAGAGCCACTGGACCTCTTGCAAGAATTGGAAGAAGTCTTGGGCATTGCGAGTTACCCGATGAACTGGCCAATCGGGATGGGGAAAGCCTTCGAGGGGCTCTATGACCTCTATAACCAACGCTTGGAGCTCTATAAAGGGGATGAGCGTTTTGCTAGTTTAGAAGATGGGGACAAGCTTTTTGGCAGCAACCCTTTCTACGAGCAAGTCAAGGATGATATTGAACTTTTAAATGAAGCTGGGAATGAGTTTTCAGAGGAAGCTATTCTGGCTGGAGAATTGACACCAGTCTTCTTCGGTTCAGCTTTGACAAACTTTGGTGTGCAAACATTCCTTGAAACTTTTCTCAAGTTTGCTCCAGAGCCACATGGACATAAGAAAACAGACGGCGAAATTGTTGATCCTTACGATAAGGACTTCTCAGGATTTGTCTTTAAAATCCAAGCCAACATGGACCCTCGACACCGTGACCGTATTGCCTTTGTACGTATCGTATCGGGTGAATTTGAACGTGGCATGAGTGTCAACTTGCCTCGTACTGGTAAGGGTGCTAAACTGTCTAATGTTACCCAGTTTATGGCTGAAAGTCGTGAGAATGTGACCAATGCCGTGGCAGGAGATATCATCGGGGTTTACGATACAGGAACTTATCAGGTTGGGGATACATTGACAGTTGGAAAAAACAAATTTGAATTTGAACCACTGCCAACCTTCACTCCTGAAATTTTTATGAAAGTTTCTGCTAAGAATGTCATGAAGCAGAAATCCTTCCACAAGGGGATTGAGCAACTGGTGCAAGAAGGTGCTATTCAGCTTTATAAGAATTACCAAACAGGCGAGTACATGCTGGGAGCTGTTGGTCAACTCCAGTTTGAAGTCTTTAAACACCGCATGGAAGGCGAGTACAATGCGGAAGTAGTCATGAGCCCAATGGGTAAAAAGACCGTTCGTTGGATCAAGCCTGAGGACTTGGATGAACGAATGTCATCAAGTCGAAATATCTTGGCTAAAGACCGTTTTGATCAACCAGTCTTCCTCTTTGAAAATGACTTTGCCCTCCGCTGGTTTGCGGATAAGTATCCAGACGTAGAGTTGGAAGAAAAAATGTAAATCGTTACAAATGACTAGCAACATAAAGTTGCTGTCATTTGACGGTAACCGCTATGGCGGTCTACCTAAACGCTTCACTAGTAAAAGTCCGCGAATGATATTGATTCGTGGATTTTTCCGTTGTAACTGGTAGTGAGAGGTCTAGCTAACTGTCTTACTAACTATGTTTGGTAAATGAAATTGATTTGTAAAAATTAGTGTCGTGGATAATAAGACAGCAAAGTATGTAGGGTTTTACCTTAGCCCTCTATAAAAAGATGTTGAATATTAGACCTTATTCGTTTTACTATTAACCTTTATGGTAATAACTTACAAATAAAAGAAAACTTCAGATATTCACTTTTTGTGATTGGTCTGAAGTTTTCTTTTTTACTGTCCATATTTTTGGTAAAAATCAACTTTTACTTGGATGAAGGTTTTGGCTTCACGTAGGAGTTGAAGAAGGGTTGCACGGGTTTCAAATTCTTCTCTTGTCTTGGGCAGACTGCGATTACGGAAGACTTCTAGATAACGGTCAATTTCATCTAGCAAATCAGAAGCAGGATTGGTCTGGCTCAGTTGACCTGCAATTTTTGAAAAGAGTTGGGCCAAAATCAAGCTCTCACTGGCAGCTAGGTGACAGGTGTTGATTTGCTGGGCCATGTTTCGTAGGATACGACTTTGTCGCTGTCTCATCTCAAAATAGTGGATATGGTAGTCGGTCTGGTGAAAGAGGTGGTCTGAGTGATCTAGATAGACTAGTTTGAGGGATTCTTCCAAAAGGGTGTCCAATTCGTCAACTAACTGTGCTCGGTTGCGTCCATCCCCTCTGGATAAATAATATTTGAAGCGCTGGAGAATATCTTTTAACTTTTCTTCTACCAATGTGTGGTAGTGATGAATTTTCTCTTCTCGTGAAGGCATGTAGAGATTAACCAGTAAGGCAAATCCTGTACCGATTGCAAAGAGAAGGAGTTCATTGACTAGAAGATCTGGAGAGGTTGACTCTTGCACCAAGAGATGGCTAACCAACACGCTACTTGGTGTGATGCCAATTTCCCAGCCCATCTTGTAGGCTAGAGGCACATAGAGAGCTAGATAGAGGCCAAGGCTCCAGATATGAAATCCGCTCAAGTGAAAAGCCAGAACTCCGATAACCAAAGCTAGAAGCATGGAAAAGAGCCGATTGCGGGCCAGTTTTAAGGTACTTCTACGGGTATCGGATAGGCTCAAGAGGGCGATGATTCCAGCCGAGACAGCTGAGGAGAGATTGAGAAAATAAGCAAGAAGACAGGCAAGACAGGTAGCTAAGATGAGCTTGGTCGTACGTTGGCTAATAGACATATGGATTTCCTAGTAAGTTAGAATAAAAGCGGAAAAGACAAGACCTGAGCAGGCTTGCCTTTATGAGTTATTTCTTACGGGCTGCTGCGTATTCGGCAACGGCAGTAAAGAGGACGTCTGTAGAAGAGTTGAGGGCTGTTTCACATGAGTCTTGGATGACACCAATCACAAATCCAACACCGACAACTTGCATGGCAATATCGTTAGAAATACCGAAAAGGCTACAAGCAACTGGGATAAGAAGGAGGGATCCTCCGGCAATACCAGAAGCACCACAGGCTGAGATTGCGGCAACTACACTGAGGACAAACGCTGTCGCAAAGTCAACAGGGATTCCAAGAGTATTTACTGCAGCAAGGGTTAGAACGTTAATGGTAATCGCTGCCCCGGCCATATTGATAGTAGATCCAAGTGGGATAGAAACTGAATAGGTATCTGGGTTGAGTCCAAGGTCATGGCATAGTTTCATGTTGACAGGAATGTTAGCTGCAGAACTACGAGTGAAGAAGGCTGTCACACCGCTAACACGCAAACATTTCCAAACGAGGGGATAAGGATTTCTCTTCATAAAGAGAAAGGCTATTAGTGGATTGACAACCAAAGCGACAAAGAACATGGTTGTCACCAAGAGGGCAAGCAAGATTCCGTAGTTAGCTAGGCTTCCGATTCCCTTATCAGAGATGGTTTTGAAGACAAGGCCAAGGATTCCAAAGGGAGCTAGATTGATGATCCATTCGACAATTTTAGAAGTCACATCAGCCATGGTTTTAAGCAATTCTTTACTGTTTTTGCTGGCCTCTCTCATAGCAATCCCGAAAACAACTGCCCATGATAGGATACCGATGTAGTTGGCAGTAATAAGGGCATTGACTGGATTGTCAACCAGTTTGAGCAAGAGGTTGCTGAGGACCTGGCCAATTCCATCTGGTGGTGCGATTTCTGTATTGGCACTATTTAAGGTAATCTCAACAGGGACGATGAAACTTGCTAGGACAGCAACAAGTGCCGCTGCAAAGGTCCCTACCAAGTAAAGGAAGATAACCGTTTTCATGTTGCTATCTTGTCTCTTTTGATGTTGGGAAAGGGCGTTAGCAACGAGGGCAAAGACTAGAATAGGTGCGATGGCTTTTAGACCGCCAACAAAGAGATCTCCGAGTAGACCAATTCCTGAAATGTTAGGAAGTGTCAGCCCTAGGGTTCCTCCAATAAGCATACCAATCAAAATCCGTTTGATTAGGCTTGCCTTATTCCAAGCATGAATGCATTTTTTCATAACAACCTCCTTAGTTGTGTAATGTTTATGATTATAGTATAAATATGAACTAAAATCAAGAATTTTCTGTCTATTTTGGCTATTATTTTTGAATATTTATGGAGATTCATCACTTGTAAAAGTATGGTATAATAAATGAAAGGAGTTTTCTATGAAAGAATTTATTCAAACCTACCTCAATAAGCTTGATATAACAACGATTATTGAAAATATCTTAACCAAGTTAATTTCTCTGTTATTCTTATTTTTACTCTTTTATATAGCTAAGAAATTGCTCCATACCATGGTGCAGAGAATTGTCAAACCTTCTCTAAAAATGTCTCGTCATGATATCGGGCGTCAGAAAACCATCTCACGTTTGTTAGAAAATGTGTTTAATTATACCCTTTATTTCTTTTTGCTTTACTGCATTTTGTCGATTTTAGGTTTGCCAGTTTCTAGTTTGCTGGCAGGGGCTGGGATTGCTGGGGTGGCTATTGGAATGGGAGCCCAAGGCTTTCTATCTGATGTCATCAATGGCTTTTTCATCCTCTTTGAACGTCAACTGGATGTGGGAGATGAGGTCGTTTTGACAAATGGTCCTATTACCGTATCGGGCAAGGTTGTCAGTGTCGGCATTCGAACAACGCAACTCAGAGGAGAAGATCAGGTTCTGCACTTCGTTCCCAATCGGAATATCACCGTCGTCAGCAATTTCTCACGCACAGACTAGACCTGTTATTTTAAGTAATTTGTGGTACAATAGAAAGAGTTTAATAAAGGAGAAAAGATGGTTTTAGAAAAGCAGTTGGGCAATGGTTGTACCTGGATAGACCTTGATGTGGATAAGATTAAAAATATGGAAGATCTTTCTGACATCTATGGATTGGACAAGGAAACCATTGAGTATGCTCTGGATAGAAATGAACGAGCTCATATGGATTATAACCGTGAAACGGAGACGGTAACCTTTATTTATAATGTTCTTGATTTAGAAAAAGACAAAGAATATTATGAAGCGATT
Organism: Streptococcus sp. 11-4097; assembly: GCF_018215285.2. Lineage (GTDB taxonomy): Bacteria > Bacillota > Bacilli > Lactobacillales > Streptococcaceae > Streptococcus. The sequence continues at coordinate 1,720,703 of NZ_CP185262.1, read as the reverse complement.
CCCATGACCTTTATCGTCGAAAGACAACGAATGATTACCATCAGCAACCATAAGAATGCTTATGTCATTGATCAGATGTCAGCTTATCTGGATAGCCATGAGTCGCTTTCTATTTACAAGTTTCTCTTTGCTGGTTTAGAGATTATCAGTAACGCTTATTATCCTGTCATTGAAGAGATGGATAAAAGTAAGGACGAAATTAGTGCCTTGCTACGTCAAACTACAACAAAGAAAAATCTCTTCGCCCTCTCTGACTTGGAGACTGGTATGGTTTACTTGACAGCAGCGGCAAAACAAAATCGACTCCTCTTGGAACATATCCAGGGCCATGCTCTTTATCGGAGATTTAATGATGTCGAACGAGAGCAGTTTGATGATGCCATGATTGAAGCCCATCAGTTGGTGTCTATGACAGACTTGATTTCTCAAGTCTTGCAACAACTCTCAGCTTCTTACAACAACATCCTAAACAATAACTTGAATGATAGTTTGACAATTTTGACTATTGTCTCCGTCTTACTAGCAGTACTTGCGGTTATTACAGGTTTCTTCGGAATGAATGTTCCTCTACCATTTACAGAAGAGCCAAATGCTTGGATTTATATCTTAATGGCTAGCTTGATTTTATGGGCAGCCTTATCTCAATGGCTGAAGAAAATTACTAGAAAATAAAAGAGAAGGAGCCAGAATGGCGATTGAAAATTACATGCCAGATTTTGCTGTGGAAGCAGTTTATGATTTGACAGTAGAAAGCCTGCAAAAACAAGGAATAAAAGCTGTTTTGGTGGATTTAGATAATACCCTCATTGCTTGGAACAACCCTGACGGGACGCCAGAGATGAAGCAATGGCTACATGATCTTCGGGACGCGGGCATTCGCATTATCGTAGTCTCAAACAACACTAAGAAACGCGTCCAACGAGCAGTTGAGAAGTTTGGGATTGATTACGTTTATTGGGCATTGAAGCCCTTCACATTTGGGATTGACCGTGCCATGAAGGAATTCCACTATGATAAAAGCGAAGTGGTCATGGTTGGCGATCAGCTCATGACAGATATTCGTGCAGCCCACCGTGCTGGCATTCGCTCGATTTTAGTCAAACCCTTGGTCCAACATGATTCGATCAAAACGCAGATTAACCGAGCTCGTGAGCGCCGTGTCATGCGAAAAATCACTGAAAAGTACGGACCGATTACATATAAAAAAGGAATTTAACTATGGAAGAAATTCTCTGTATTGGTTGTGGAGCAACCATTCAGACGACAGACAAGGCTGGACTTGGATTTACTCCCCAGTCGGCACTTGAAAAAGGTTTGGAGACTGGCGAAGTCTATTGCCAACGCTGTTTCCGTCTCCGCCACTATAATGAAATCACGGATGTCCAGTTGACAGACGATGATTTCCTCAAGCTCTTACACGAGGTGGGAGACAGTGATGCCTTAGTGGTCAATGTCATTGATATCTTTGATTTTAATGGCTCTGTCATCCCAGGCTTGCCACGTTTTGTATCGGGCAACGATGTCCTCTTGGTTGGAAATAAAAAAGATATCTTGCCCAAGTCTGTTAAACCAGGAAAGATTAGCCAGTGGCTCATGGAACGTGCCCACGAAGAAGGGCTTCGTCCTGTGGATGTCGTCCTAACTTCAGCCCAAAACAAACATGCTATTAAGGAAGTCATTGACAAGATTGAACACTACCGTAAGGGCCGCGATGTCTATGTGGTCGGTGTGACTAACGTTGGAAAATCAACTCTAATCAATGCTATTATCCAAGAAATAACGGGTGACCAGAATGTCATTACGACTTCGCGCTTCCCAGGGACAACCTTGGACAAGATTGAGATTCCGCTTGATGACGGATCTTATATCTACGATACGCCGGGAATCATCCACCGTCACCAAATGGCCCATTACTTGACGGCCAAAAATCTCAAGTATGTCAGCCCCAAAAAGGAAATCAAACCTAAAACCTACCAGCTAAATCCAGAGCAAACACTATTTTTAGGTGGCTTGGGACGCTTTGACTTTATATCAGGAGAAAAGCAAGGTTTCACTGCCTTCTTTGACAATGAACTCAAATTGCATCGTACCAAGCTTGAAGGAGCTAGTGCTTTCTACGATAAGCACCTCGGAACGCTTTTGACACCACCAAATAGCAAGGAAAAAGAAGATTTTCCAAAACTAGTTCAGCATGTATTTAACATTAAGGACAAGACAGACCTAGTTATCTCAGGCCTAGGCTGGATTCGCGTAACAGGCACAGCAAAAGTCGCCGTCTGGGCACCAGAAGGCGTCGCAGTCGTCACACGAAAAGCAATTATTTAAAATGAAATCACTGAGCGAACAAAGTGAGCTCATAAAAAGATAGTTATTGCCGTGGTGTGATTGCCAATCGTTAGATTGGTAAGGGGCATAATTGAGACCTAGGCTCAATTGTGAGGTCAGGAAATCCATTTTTCAAAGATGAGATCTTTGAAAAATTAGTTCCGACCGTCCCTCACCACCTAAAATAACTATCAAAAAAACAAGGAAGAAATTATGTCATTAACATCAAAACAACGTGCCTTCCTCAACAGTCAGGCACACACCCTCAAACCCATCATCCAAATCGGTAAAAATGGACTTAACGACCAAATCAAAACCAGCGTTCGTCAGGCACTTGACGCCCGTGAATTGATCAAGGTTACTCTTTTGCAAAACACCGATGAAAATATCCACGAAGTAGCTGAAATCTTGGAAGAAGAAATTGGTGTGGATACAGTCCAAAAAATCGGACGAATCTTGATTTTGTTTAAACAATCCAGCAAGAAAGAAAATCGCAAGATTTCTAAGAAAGTCAAAGAAATCTAAAAACTATACTCCAAATAACTGTTTTTACAGAGAAATAAAGGAGACTAGCCTATGGCAATCGAACTATTGACTCCCTTTACCAAGGTAGAGTTGGAGCCAGAAATCAAGGAGAAAAAACGCAAACAAGTCGGGATTTTAGGGGGGAATTTTAACCCTGTTCACAATGCGCATCTGATTGTTGCTGACCAAGTACGGCAACAGTTAGGACTGGATCAAGTTTTGCTCATGCCTGAGTACCAACCTCCTCACGTAGATAAAAAGGAAACCATCCCTGAACACCATCGTCTCAAGATGCTTGAATTGGCGATTGAGGGGATTGAAGGGCTAGCCATTGAAACAATCGAGCTAGAGCGCAAGGGCATTTCCTACACCTACGACACCATGAAGATTTTGACAGAGCAGTATCCAGATACGGATTATTACTTTATCATCGGGGCCGACATGGTGGACTATTTGCCTAAGTGGTACCGAATTGATGAGCTGGTCGACATGGTTCAGTTTGTAGGGGTTCAGCGCCCACGCTACAAGGCTGGAACTTCCTATCCAGTTATCTGGGTGGATGTGCCTCTCATGGATATCTCATCCAGCATGGTGCGGGACTTCCTTGCCCAAGGTCGGAAACCCAACTTTCTCCTGCCTCAGCCGGTGCTAGACTACATCGAGAAGGAGGGGCTCTACTGATGGCCTATCAAGACTATATCAACTGCTCTCGCGAGGCTTTGTTGGAAAAAATGACAGAGCTTTTACCTGAAAAACGCTTAACCCATTGCTTGGGTGTGGAGCGTGCAGCCATAGAACTAGCCCAACGATTTGGAGTAGATGTCGAGAAAGCAGGACTAGCAGGCCTTCTTCATGACTACGCTAAAAAGCTGTCAGATCAGGAATTTCTAGACCTGATTGACCGTTATCAGCTGGATCCTGATCTCAAAAACTGGGGCAATAATGTCTGGCATGGCATGGTTGGCATCTACAAGATTCAGGAAGATTTGGATTTGCATGATTCAGAAATCCTGCGAGCCATTGAAATCCATACAGTCGGTGCTGGTCAGATGACAGACCTAGATAAAGTCATCTACGTCGCAGACTATATCGAGCACAATCGTGCCTTTCCAGGAGTAGATGTGGCACGTGAGATTGCAAGTTTATCGCTTAATAAGGCGGTGGCCTACGAAACAGCTCGTACCGTGGAGCATCTAGCTCATCAGGGATTCTCTATCTATCCCCAAACCCTTGAAACCTATAACGCCTTTGTGCACTATTTGAAAGAGGACTAAATGAAGACGGCTTTTATAATCATTGATGTTCAGAATATTTTAGTGGAAACTGGTTTTCAGACAAATAGTCTATTGGAAAAAATTTCTTATTTACAAAACCAGGCTAGAAGCAAGAATATTGAAATTGTCTATGTTCAACATATTGAGAACGCTGAAGCTCAAACATCAGAAGATTGGCAGTTATCTGAGCTTTTAAGTCGAAAACCTAATGAAAAGGTCTTTCAGAAGAAGTATAACAGTATTTTCAAAGAAACTGGTTTAAAAGAATACTTGGATAAACAGGGGATTGAAAAATTAGTTTTATGTGGTATGCAGACAGAATATTGTGTGGATACCTCTGTCAAGGTTGCCTTTGAATATGGCTATCAGCTTATTATTCCAGAAGGTGCTGTCACAACCTTTGATGGGAAAGACATTCCAGCAGAAACGATAAATGAATTTTATGAGGGCATTTGGGAGGGGCGCTTTGCAGATGTCCTAGATTACAAGCATATTTTCTAGAAAGAGGACTAAATGAACGAAAAAGAATTACTAGAACTAGTCGTGAAAGCGGCTGATGAGAAACGTGCGGAGGATATCCTCGCACTTGATGTCCAAGATTTGACTAGCGTGACTGACTACTTTGTTATTACTAGTTCAATGAATAGCCGTCAGTTGGACGCTATCGCTGATAATATCCGTGAAAAAGTAGCCGATGCAGGCTTTAAAGGCAGTCATGTCGAAGGAGATGCAGCTGGAGGTTGGGTCCTACTAGACCTCGGCTCTGTTGTCGTGCATGTCTTTTCAGAAGAAATGCGTGCCCACTATAACTTAGAAAAGCTATGGCATGAGGCGGAGTCAGTAGATATTTCAGAAGCTCTTGCTTAGAAGACGAACTCAGTTGTAGCCAACTGGGTTTCTTTGCTTATTTTAGAAAAAATGGATAGAAAGGTATAGGGCGAGTGGTGTTTGCCATGGAGGCTCTTGGTATCATGATTATGGCAACTTATGAAACCTTTGCGGCGGTCTATGATGCGGTCATGGACGATAGTTTATATGATAAATGGACGGATTTTTCTCTGGGTCATTTGCCTAAGACAAAGGAGAGAAAAAAACTCTTGGAATTGGCTTGTGGGACAGGCATCCAGTCTGTACGCTTTTCTCAAGCTGGTTTTGATGTGACTGGACTTGACTTGAGCGCAGATATGCTGAAGATTGCGGAGAAGAGAGCGGCTTCAGCCAAACAAAAGATTGATTTTATTGAAGGCAATATGTTGGATTTGTCCAAGGTAGGTCAATACGACTTTGTCACTTGTTATTCGGACTCTATCTGCTACATGCAGGATGAGGTGGAAGTAGGGGATGTTTTTAAGGAAGTGTATAATGCCCTTAATGAAGATGGAGTTTTCATCTTTGATGTGCATTCGACCTACCAGACAGACGAAGTTTTTCCAGGCTATTCTTATCATGAAAATGCAGAAGATTTCGCCATGCTATGGGATACCTATGAGGATGCGGCGCCTCACTCTATCGTTCATGAGTTGACTTTCTTTGTCAAGGAAGCGGATGGTTCCTTTAGTCGCCACGATGAAGTGCATGAGGAGCGAACCTATGAGGTCTTGACCTATGATATTTTGCTGGAACAGGCCGGATTCAAATCCTTCAAACTCTTTGCGGACTTTGAAGACAAAGAGCCAACAGAAACCAGCACCCGTTGGTTTTTTGTGGCGCAGAAGTAGGAGATTATCATGACCATCACGGGTATTATCGCGGAGTTCAATCCTTTTCATAATGGCCACAAATACCTGCTTGAGCAGACGAAGGGGTTGAAAATTGTGGCCATGTCTGGGAATTTCATGCAGAGAGGCGAGCCTGCTATCGTGGACAAGTGGACACGAGCCCAGATGGCGCTTGAAAATGGTGCTGATCTGGTAGTGGAACTGCCCTTTTTAGTCAGTGTTCAGGCGGCGGATTTCTTTGGCCAAGGGGCTGTGGATATCTTGGCTCGGTTGGGTATTGATAGCCTCGCTTTTGGAACAGAAGAAGTTCTGGATTATCAAAAAATCGCTGACTTATACGCAGAGCAAGGTAGAGAGATGGAGAATTTTGTGGAAAATCTGCCTGATTCTCTCTCCTATCCCCAGAAAACCCAAGCCATGTGGAAGGAATTTGCTGGTCTTGATTTTTCAGGCCATACACCCAATCATGTTCTTGCTTTGGCCTATGCCAAGGCGGTTGCGGGACGAAATATCAAGCTGTATCCGATTCAGCGTCAGGGGGCTGGTTACCATTCTGTGGACCAGGATGTGGACTTCGCCTCGGCGACAGCCCTCCGTCAGCACCAAAGGGACAAAGATTTCTTAGAACGATTTATGCCTTCTGTTGCCCTATTTGAGCAGACCAGTAAAGTGAGCTGGGAAGACTATTTTCCTTTGCTCCGCTATCAAATCTTGTCAAATCCCGACATAACCACCATCTATCAGGTCAATCAAGAAATGGCTGTGCGCATTAAAGAGACCATCAAGACAGTCCAGTCTGTGGAAGACTTGATTGAGGCGGTTGCGACCAAACGTTACACCAAGGCGCGTGTCAGACGCCTTTTGACCTATATCTTGGTGCAGGCTAGAGAAAGTGACTTGCCAGAAGGCATCCATGTTCTTGGCTTTACTGAAAAAGGCAGGCAACATCTCAAGTCTTTGAAAGGGCAGGTCGATCTAGTCAGCCGAATTGGCAAAGAACCTTGGGATGCTATGACCCAAAAGGCAGACCAGATTTACCAACTGGGAAATCCAAGTATAGCAGAGCAGAATTTTGGAAGAGTACCGATTAGAATAGAAATAAACTAAGTCTACTGAAAAGTAGGCTTTTTCTCAAGTCTCTACTAAACTACTATTTCTAAATAACAATTTTATTTTTGTGAATGTGTTCCAATTTCCCCAAAACATATTCTATTTTAGGTTTGTGAAAATCACTTTTTTATGGTAGAATGTAAAAGAATGTATGTCATTCGGAATAACAATAAAATGAGGTAAAAACATGGAAATCATGTCGCTTGCGATTGCTGTTTTTGCCGTCATCATTGGTTTAGTCATTGGATATGTCAGCATCTCAGCCAAGATGAAATCATCTCAGGAAGCTGCAGAGTTGATGCTTTTAAATGCTGAACAAGAAGCAACTAATTTACGTGGACAAGCTGAACGTGAAGCGGATTTACTTGTTAATGAAGCTAAACGTGAAAGCAAGTCTCTTAAAAAAGAAGCACTATTGGAGGCCAAAGAAGAAGCCAGAAAATACCGTGAAGAAGTGGACGCTGAATTCAAATCAGAACGTCAAGAACTCAAACAAATCGAAAGTCGTTTGACAGAGAGAGCTACTAGCCTTGACCGTAAGGACGACAATTTGACGAGTAAAGAACAAACACTTGAACAAAAAGAACAAAGTATTTCTGATAGAGCGAAAAACCTTGATGCGCGTGAAGAGCAATTAGAGGAAGTCGAAAGACAAAAAGAAGCAGAGCTAGAGCGTATTGGTGCCCTGTCTCAGGCAGAAGCACGAGATATTATCTTGGCTCAGACAGAGGAAAACTTGACCAAGGAGATTGCTAGCCGCATTCGTGAAGCTGAGCAAGAGGTCAAGGAACGTTCTGACAAAATGGCCAAGGACATCTTGGTTCAAGCCATGCAACGTATCGCTGGTGAATATGTGGCGGAGTCAACAAACTCAACGGTTCACCTGCCAGACGATACTATGAAGGGACGCATTATTGGTCGTGAAGGTCGTAACATTCGTACCTTTGAAAGTTTGACAGGGGTCGATGTGATTATCGACGATACACCAGAAGTGGTGACCTTATCAGGTTTTGACCCGATTCGTCGTGAAATTGCCCGTATGACTATGGAAATGTTGCTCAAGGATGGTCGTATCCACCCAGCTCGTATCGAAGAGTTGGTTGAGAAAAACCGTCAAGAGATTGACAATAAGATTCGTGAATACGGTGAGGCTGCTGCCTATGAAATTGGGGCACCAAACCTTCATCCAGACTTGATGAAAATCATGGGTCGCTTGCAGTTCCGTACTTCATATGGACAAAATGTCTTACGTCATTCGATTGAGGTTGCTAAGTTAGCTGGTATCATGGCGAGCGAACTTGGTGAAAATGCGGCTCTTGCTCGTCGTGCAGGGTTCCTTCACGATATCGGAAAAGCCATTGACCGTGAGGTTGAAGGTAGCCACGTTGAAATCGGTATGGAATTGGCTCGTAAGTACAAGGAACATCCAGTTGTGGTGAATACAATTGCTAGCCACCACGGTGATGTCGAAGCCGAAAGCGTCATTGCAGTGATTGTTGCTGCAGCAGATGCTTTGAGCGCTGCCCGTCCGGGTGCTCGTAGTGAGTCTCTTGAAAGCTACATCAAACGTCTTCATGATTTGGAAGAAATTGCGAACGGCTTTGAAGGAGTACAGAATAGCTTTGCCCTTCAAGCAGGACGTGAAATCCGCATCATGGTCAATCCAGGACAAATCAAAGACGACAAAGTCACAATCTTGGCTCACAAAGTTCGTGAGAAAATTGAAAACAATCTCGATTACCCTGGAAATATCAAGGTAACCGTGATTCGCGAGCTTCGTGCAGTAGATTATGCTAAATAAATAAGAAAGAGCAGTTGAAAAATTACTGCTTTTTTGTTACACTAGATAGAAAGACTGTAAAGGATAATCTGGCTTTTTGCCATTATTCTAGAAATGTTATTTCACAGACTGACTAAAAGGAGACACAATGGCAGACCGAGGCTTACTAATCGTTTTTTCTGGTCCTTCAGGGGTTGGAAAAGGAACGGTTAGAAGAGAGATTTTTGAGAGTTCTGAAAACCAATTTCAATACTCTGTATCGATGACGACACGCGCACAACGTCCTGGAGAAGTGGACGGTGTTGACTATTTCTTCCGTACTCGTGAAGAGTTTGAAGAGCTGATTCGTCAAGGACAGATGTTGGAATACGCAGAATATGTCGGCAACTACTATGGAACTCCTCTGACCTATGTCAACGAAACCTTGGACAAGGGAATCGATGTTTTCCTTGAAATTGAAGTTCAAGGCGCTCTTCAGGTCAAGAAAAAGGTTCCAGATGCTGTCTTTATCTTCCTGACACCACCAGATTTGGATGAATTGCAAGATCGTTTAGTAGGTCGTGGAACAGACAGTGCAGAAGTGATTGCCCAACGAATCGAAAAAGCCAAGGAAGAAATTGCTCTCATGCGTGAGTATGATTATGCGATTGTCAACGATCAGGTGCCCCTAGCTGCTGAGCGTGTCAAACGTGTTATTGAAGCAGAGCACTTCCGTGTAGATCGTGTCATTGGTCACTATCAGGAGATGTTACCAAAATCTCCAACTACTCGATAAAATTTAGAAAATAGGTACAAGCAAATGATGTTAAAACCCTCTATTGATACCTTGCTCGACAAGGTTCCATCAAAATATTCACTCGTAATTTTGGAAGCAAAACGTGCCCACGAATTGGAAGCAGGTGCGCCAGCAACTCAAGGTTTCAAGTCTGAAAAATCAACTCTTCGCGCTTTAGAAGAAATCGAATCAGGAAACGTTACAATTCACCCAGATCCAGAAGGAAAACGTGAAGCAGTGCGTCGCCGTATCGAAGAAGAAAAACGCCGCAAAGAAGAAGAAGAAAAGAAAATCAAAGAGCAAATTGCTAAAGAAAAAGAAGATGGTGAAAAAATTTAAGGTTGGGGGGACTCAATCTTATTTTTTCTATTGCAAGAATGTACTGACAAGAAGGAGGTGAGAAGATGGCTATAGCTAAGATTATCGTAGATGTACCCTTGATGCAGACGGACCAGCCCTATAGTTACAGAATTCCTGAGGAATTTGAGGGAATGCTGGAAGTTGGGATGCGGGTTCATGTGCCTTTTGGTAAGGGTAATCGCCTGATTCAAGGGATTGTTCTTGATTTGGATTCTCAATCAGCTGAAGAAGAGATAGAGCAAGATTTAAAAGATATTGCGGAGGTGCTGGATTTTTCTCCTGTGCTCACGCAAGAACAACTCTGGCTGGCTGAGGAGTTACGCAAATCTGTTTTCTCCTACAAGATCTCCATCCTCAAGGCTATGTTACCAGGGTTTCTGAACTCCAGCTATGACAAAATTCTCTATCCTCTGGAAGGTTTGAGTCAGGAAGATCGAGAGCGTCTGTTTGGTTCAGAAGATTCACTTGCCTTTTCTTCTCTGGATTTAGCTAAGCAAGCTGAAATGATGCGTTTGACTAGAAAAGGCCTGCTTGGTCTGGAGTATCAGGCAGTCGATCAAAAGAAGGTCAAGACCCAGTCTTGGTATGAGGTAGACATTGCTCAATTAGAAAGTGTAGAGATTTCTACACGCGCCAAGAAAAAGTTAGAACTGAGAGACTATTTGCTTTCTCATCCTGAGAGTGCTTCCTTGGCTAGTTTGTTAGAGTCCTATTCACGGGAGCAAGTCAACTTCTTTGTGGAACAAGGTGCTGTTACTATAGTTCAAAAGGAAGTCCAACGCTCGGCTGCTTATTTTGAAGGAATTGAAGTAAGTCAGCCTTTGGAATTGAATCCAGAGCAAAGGCAGGCGCGTGATGCGGTTGTCAGTGCGATTGGCAGTCATCAGCCTCCCTTCCTCCTTCAAGGGATTACAGGAAGTGGGAAGACCGAGGTTTACTTACAAATAATCCAAGGAGCTTTGGATAAGGGGAAAACAGCTATTTTGCTGGTTCCTGAGATTTCCTTGACTCCACAGATGACGGAGCGTTTTATCGCTCGATTTGGTGAGAAAGTAGCCATTCTTCATTCCGGCCTTTCCAATGGTGAAAAGTATGACGAATGGCGCAAAGTCGAGCGTGGAGACGCTCAAGTTGTTATTGGTGCTAGATCTGCCATCTTTGCTCCTCTGAAAAATCTAGGTGTCATGATAATCGATGAGGAGCATGAAGCGACTTATAAGCAGGACAGCAATCCCCGTTACCATGCCAGAGAAGTCGCTATTTTACGGGCCCAGTATAATCAAGCAGCTCTGGTACTTGGGTCTGCGACACCAAGTCTGGAAAGCCGTGCTCGGGCTGGAAAAGGCGTCTATCAACATTTACGTCTGACCCAACGAGCTAATCCTTTAGCTAGGATCCCTGAGGTTCAAGTGGTTGATTTTCGTGACTATATTGGACAAAACGAGACATCAAACTTTACTCCTCCTTTGCTAGAAGCCATCCAAGATAGACTGATTAAAAAAGAGCAGGTGGTTCTCATGCTCAATCGCCGTGGTTATTCTAGCTTTGTCATGTGTCGGGAGTGTGGAACTGTGGATACTTGTCCTAACTGTGATATTTCTTTGACCTTGCACATGGATACCAAGACCATGAATTGCCATTATTGTGGTTTTTCAAAGGACATTCCTCAGGTCTGTCCTAACTGTAAGAGTCGCAGTATTCGTTACTATGGGACGGGGACACAGAAGGCTTATGACGAGCTGGCAGAACTCTTTCCCCAGGCCCGCATTTTGCGGATGGATGTAGATACGACGCGCAAGAAAGGAAGTCACCAAGCTCTGCTTGACCAATTTGGGCGAGGAGAAGCGGATATCTTGCTGGGTACACAGATGATTGCTAAGGGCTTAGATTTTCCCAATGTAACCTTAGTCGGAGTGCTCAATGCGGATACGGCCTTGAATCTACCTGATTTCCGTTCTTCTGAAAGAACTTTCCAGCTCTTGACTCAGGTGGCGGGCCGTGCAGGTCGGGCTGAAAAAGCTGGTCAGGTCTTGATTCAGTCTTACAATCCTCAGCACTACGCTATTCGATTTGCAAAAGACCAGGACTACGAAGGCTTTTACGCTTATGAAATGGGAATCAGACGCCAACTAGGTTATCCACCTTACTATTTCACCATTGGCATTACCCTTTCTCACAAGAAAGAAGAAGAGGTGGTCAAACGTGCCTATGAAGTTATGAACATTTTGCGCTCAGGCCTGTCTGAAACCAGTAACATCCTTGGGCCGACGCCAAAACCCATTGCTCGTACCCACAACCTCTATCATTACCAAATTTTAATTAAATACCGTTTAGAAGATGAGCTGGGGCCGACCCTCAACCAGGTCTTAGCCTTGACTCAAGAAAGGGAAAATAGTGAGCTCCGTCTCAGCATTGACCATGAGCCACAGCAATTTTTATAAGAAGGAGAAGATATGACAAAATTAATCTTTATGGGGACCCCCGACTTTTCAGCAACAGTCTTAAAAGGGCTTTTGACAGATGACCGTTACGAAATTCTAGCCGTTGTGACCCAGCCAGACCGTGCTGTTGGGCGTAAAAAAGTTATCCAAGAAACCCCGGTCAAGCAGGCTGCTAAAGAAGCAGGTCTTCCAATCTACCAACCTGAAAAATTATCTGGAAGTCCAGAGATGGAAACTATTATGCAGCTAGGAGCAGATGGAATTGTGACTGCTGCTTTTGGGCAGTTTCTCCCAAGTAAACTCCTTGATAGCATGGACTTTGCGGTCAATGTTCACGCCTCTCTACTTCCAAAACACCGTGGTGGTGCGCCTATCCATTATGCCTTGATTCAAGGGGATGAGGAAGCTGGTGTGACCATTATGGAAATGGTTAAGGAAATGGATGCAGGGGATATGATTTCTCGTCGTAGTATTCCGATTACGGATGAGGACAATGTCGGCACCTTGTTTGAGAAATTAGCTCTTGTTGGTCGCGATTTGCTTTTGGATACTTTACCAGCTTATATTGCTGGTGATATCAAACCTGCACCGCAGGATCCAAGTCAGGTTACTTTCTCGCCAAACATCAAGCCAGAGGAAGAAAAATTGGACTGGAATAAAAGCAAGCGTCAACTCTTTAACCAAATCCGTGGGATGAACCCCTGGCCTGTTGCCCATACTTTCCTTAAGGGTGACCGCTTCAAGATTTATGAAGCCCTACCAGTAGATGGTCAGGGAAATCCAGGTGAGATTCTTTCTATCGGCAAGAAAGAATTGATTGTCGCAACGGCTGAAGGAGCTTTGTCTCTCAAACAAGTGCAGCCAGCTGGTAAGCCTAAGATGGACATTGCTTCCTTCCTCAACGGAGTTGGACGTACATTGACTGTAGGAGAACGATTTGGTGACTAAAGTAGAAACGGCTAGAAGTCTATCCTTAGCGGTATTAGAGGATGTTTTTGTCAATCAAGCATACTCAAATATTGCCTTAAATAAGCATCTCAAGGGAAGCCAACTTTCAGCAGCAGACAAGGGCTTGGTGACAGAGATTGTCTATGGAACGGTAGCCCGTAAACTGACTCTGGAATGGTACCTATCCCACTTTATCGAAGACAGAGACCAGTTAGATAGTTGGCTTTATGTCCTTCTTCTCATGAGTGCCTACCAGCTCCGCTATTTGAACAAGATTCCAGACCATGCTGTGGTCAATGAAGCAGTAGAATTGGCCAAAGTCCGTAAAAAAGGCAGTGAAAAATTGGTCAACGCCGTCCTTCGTCGTATTCTGCGTGAAGGCTGGCCAGATATTGCCAGCATCAAGCGAAAAAATAAGCGTGATTCCATTGCCTATTCTCTCCCAGTTTGGCTAGTTGCCAAGCTCAAGGAAGAATACGGTGAAGAGCGAGGACAAGCTATCTTTGAAAGCCTTTTGGTGCGAAACAAGGCCAGTATTCGTGTAACAGATTTAAGCCGAAAAGAGGAAATCCAAGCCTTGTTGGAGGCCAGTGCTTCATCCTTGTCTCCTTCTGGTCTGGTTAAGGAGCAGGGGCATTTTGCTGGCCATGATTTGTTTGCGGATGGATCTATTACTATCCAAGACGAGTCCAGTCAGCTTGTTGCTCCGACGCTTGATTTACAAGGTGATGAGCAGGTTCTAGATGCCTGTGCTGCTCCGGGTGGAAAAACAGCCCATATAGCTTCTTACCTGACGACAGGTCAGGTTACTGCTCTGGATTTGTACGACCACAAGTTGGACTTAATTCAAGAAAATGCAGAGCGTTTAGGTGTGGCAAACCGTGTCCAAATCCAAAAATTGGACGCCAGAAAGGTTCATGAATTTTTTAGTAAGGATTCTTTTGACAAGATTTTGGTAGATGCCCCTTGTTCTGGGATTGGACTTTTAAGACGAAAACCAGACATAAAATACAATAAAGAAACGGCAGATTTCGCGTCCTTACAGGAAATTCAGCTAGAAATATTAGGTAGTGTTTGTCAAACACTACGCAAAGGTGGTATAATAACTTATAGTACCTGTACTATTGTCTCAGAGGAGAACTTTCAAGTCGTTCAGGCATTTTTAGAAAGTCATCCCGACTTTGAGCAGGTAAAACTAGAACATGAATGTAAGGATATCATGAAAGATGGTTGTATTCTCATTACACCTGAATTGTATGGAAGTGATGGATTTTTCATCAGCCAATTTCGCAAGATATCGGATTAGGAAGGAACTGACATATGGAAATTTCAATATTAACGGATGTTGGTCAAAAACGAACAAATAACCAAGACTATGTCAACCACTACGTCAACAGAGCAGGTCGTACTATGATTATCTTAGCTGACGGGATGGGAGGACACCGTGCAGGAAATATCGCGAGTGAAATGGCGGTTACAGATTTAGGTATCGCTTGGGTAGATACCCAAATTGATACCATCAACGAGGTGCGTGAATGGTTTGCTAACAACCTTGAGATGGAAAATAAAAAGATTAACCAATTGGGACAAAATGAAGCCTATAAAGGAATGGGAACAACCCTTGAGGCTGTAGCCATTATTGATAATCAGGCTATCTATGCCCACATTGGGGATTCTCGTATCGGTTTGATTCGTGGAGAAGAATACCACCAGTTAACGAGCGACCATTCTTTGGTCAATGAATTGCTTAAGGCAGGTCAATTGACACCTGAAGAAGCTGCTAGCCATCCACAGAAAAATATTATTACCCAGTCAATCGGTCAAAAAGACGAAATTCAGCCTGATTTTGGAATGATCACCCTTGAGCCGGGAGACTATCTCTTACTCAATAGTGATGGCTTGACAAATATGATTTCAGGCAGTGAGATTTCTGATATTGTAACCAGCGATATTTCTTTGGCAGATAAGGCAGCAACCTTGATCCGTTTTGCCAACAATGCGGGTGGTTTAGACAACATCACAGTTGCCCTTATTGCTGTTAATGAGGAGGAAACAGAATGATCCAAATCGGCAAGATTTTTGCCGGGCGGTATCGGATTCTCAAACAGATTGGTCGAGGAGGCATGGCAGATGTTTACTTGGCTAAAGATTTGATTCTAGACGGGGAAGAAGTGGCAGTAAAGGTCCTGAGAACCAACTACCAGACAGATCCGATTGCTGTGGCTCGTTTTCAGCGGGAAGCGAGAGCCATGGCGGATTTGGACCATCCTCATATCGTTCGGATTACAGATATCGGTGAAGAAGAGGGACAACAGTATCTTGCAATGGAGTATGTTGCTGGATTAGACCTCAAACGCTATATCAAGGAACATCACCCTCTTTCAAATGAAGAAGCGGTTCGAATCATGGGACAAATCCTCTTGGCTATGCGCTTGGCCCATACTCGAGGAATTGTTCACAGAGATTTAAAACCTCAAAATATCCTTTTGACCCCAGATGGAACTGCCAAGGTTACAGACTTTGGGATTGCAGTAGCCTTTGCAGAGACGAGTCTAACTCAGACCAACTCAATGCTAGGTTCTGTGCATTATTTATCACCAGAGCAGGCGCGTGGTTCTAAAGCGACTGTACAGAGCGATATCTATGCCATGGGGATTATTTTCTATGAGATGTTGACTGGCCATATCCCTTACGATGGGGATAGTGCGGTAACCATCGCCCTCCAACATTTCCAGAAACCACTGCCGTCGGTTATAGCTGAAAATCCATCTGTACCTCAGGCTTTAGAGAATGTTGTTATTAAGGCAACTGCAAAGAAATTAACAGATCGCTACAAATCAGTTGCTGAGATGTATGTGGATTTGTCTAGCAGCTTATCTTACAATCGTCGCAATGAACCAAAGTTAGTCTTTGACGATGCGACGAAGGCGGACACCAAGACTCTTCCTAAAGTTCCACAAAGTACGCTGACTTCTATTCCTAAAGCTCCGGTACAAGAAGAACCTCCTCAAGTGAAGAAAGTGACTCCGCAGATCGAAGAGCATGCGCCTACGCCAAAATTAAAGAAAAAGCGGAAGTTTAAAGCTCGATATTTGATTCTTTTGGCAAGTGTTCTATTAGTAGCTGCTTCTTTGATTTGGATTTTCTCTAGAACACCGGCAACAATTTCCATTCCGAATGTGGCCGGACAAACTGTGGCTGAAGCTAAAGAAGCTCTTAAAAAAGCTAATTTCGAAGCAGGCGAAGAAAAATCAGAAGCTAGTGATACAGTAGCAGAAGGACGTGTTATTCGAACGGATCCAGAAGCTGGTAGCGGCCGAAAAGAAGGAACCAAGGTCAATTTGATTGTTTCTTCTGGTAAGCAATCTTTCCAATTGAGCAATTACGTCGGACGCAAGTATACGGATGTCGTAGCTGAACTTAAGGATAAGAAGGTTCCTGAAAATCTCATTAAGATGGAAGAGGAAGAATCTAGCGAAAGTGAACCAGGAACGGTTCTAAGACAAACACCAGCAGCAGGAACTACGTATGACTTATCAAAGGCTAGTACGATTGTTTTAACAGTTGCTAAAAAGGTAACTAGTGTAACTATGCCGGGTTATATCGGTTCAAGTCTTGAATTCACTAAAAATAATTTGATTCAAATTGTTGGGGTGAAAGAGGCTAATATTGAAGTTGTTGAAGTGTCAACCGCTCCTGAAGGAACAGCAGAAGGAAATGTTGTGGATCAGACTCCAAAAGCGGGTGGAAAAATTGATTTAGCCAGCACACGTATTAAAATTTCGATTTATAAACCCAAAACACCATCATCAAGTTCCTCTTCAACGTCAGTTCAACGTGGTAACCAAGGTTCACCTACTACTCCAAATCAAGGGAATCAACAAGGTGGCCAGCAAGGAAATCAACAAGGAACGGTTCCTACTCCGAGTCAACCAAATAGTGAAGGAAACCACGAAAATTCTCGTGATTAAACGAATCTTTGTCATGATTTCATGACAAAGATTTTTTTTGAGTCCGGATTTGTGATAGAATAGAAGGAGTTGATAAAAGGAGGAACGCATGGAAGAATCAAGAGAATTAAATGCCGTTATCGATGTGATTATGTTAGCTGGAACCATTCTTCTCAAAAGTGGCTCAGAGATTCATCGTGTAGAAGATACCATGATCCGTATTGCGCATTCACAGGGGATTGTGGATTGCAATGTTCTGGCTATGCCTGCCGCAATCTTTTTCTCAATTGAAAATACCAATATTTCGCGTATGAAGCGCGTGACTTCCTCTTCTTATAACATTGAAAAAGTCTGCGATGTGAACCAGATTTCTCGTCAACTGGTTGGGGGGCAGATTGATTTAGAGACAGCCTTCAAGCAATTAAAGGCCTTGCAAGCCCAGCCCCTTCCTTATACTAAGTTGCAGGTAACTTTGGCTGCGACCTTTAGTGCTCCTTTCTTTTCAATTATGTTTAGTGGAAATATCTACGACGCACTTGGGGCAGGAGTGGCTACCTTATTTGGTTTTGCCTTTTCCCTCTATGTGGAGAAGTTTATCCGAATTCCCTTTGTGACGGCCTTTGCTGGAGCCTTTGTCTTTGGGATGATTGCCCAGTTTTGGGCTCGTTACACAGGTTTTCCTTCAACGGCAGATTTGATTATAGCTGGTGCAGTCATGCCGTTTGTACCAGGTATTGCCTTGACCAATGCGGTTCGTGATATTATGACCAACCACATAAACTCTGGTATGAGTAAGATGTTTGAATCCCTGCTCATTACCCTTGCTTTAGGGGCGGGAACTTCTGTCGCCTTGGTATTGATGAACTAATATGACACTAACAACCTTTTTATTACAAGCAGTAGCAAGTCTTCTTGCTATAATCACTTTTTTAATCGTACTCAATGTTCAACGTTCTATGCTCTTACCAGGAGGAATTTTGGGCATGGCTGTCTGGCTAATTTATCTTTTGCTCAAGGAACCGACCAATGTTATTGTGGCTACTTTTATTGCAGCCATTATCGGTTCTTGTGTCAGCCAGATTTTAAGTATTCTTTATAAGACACCTGCTGTAGTCTTTATCTTGGCAATCTTGGCACCTCTGGTTCCGGGTTATCTCTCCTATCGGACAACTGCCTTTTTTGTGACGGGAGATTACAGTCATGCCATTGCTAGTGCAACCTTGGTTGTTATGTTGGCTTTGGTGATTTCCATTGGAATGGCTAGCGGAACAGTGATTCTTAGACTGTATTCTTACTTACGAAAACAGCATAATCGTTAGACTAACAAGAGACTTGATTTGGTGAATCAAGTCTTTTTTCTCTCTTTTACTGCTATTTGTGATAAAATAGTATAGAACGATTTTTTACAATGAATGATAAAACAGAGGTAAATATGACAATCGGTATTGATAAGATTGGTTTTGCGACCGGTCAATATGTCTTGAAATTACAAGACTTAGCAGAAGCGAGGGGAATTGACCCTGAAAAATTAAGTAAAGGACTCTTACTCAAGGAATTGAGTATTGCGCCCCTAACTGAGGATATCGTGACCTTGGCGGCCAGTGCAAGTGATTCTATTTTAACGGAGCAAGAAAGAGCAGAAATTGATATGGTCATTGTAGCTACTGAGTCAGGAATTGACCAAAGTAAAGCTGCAGCCGTCTTTGTGCATGGTTTGCTGGGCATCCAGCCCTTTGCTCGTAGTTTCGAGATTAAAGAAGCCTGCTATGGAGCGACAGCTGCCCTTCATTATGCCAAATTGCATGTGGAAAATTCTCCAGAGTCCAAAGTTTTGGTTATTGCCAGTGATATTGCCAAATATGGTATTGAAACACCTGGAGAACCCACTCAGGGTGCTGGAAGTGTGGCTATGTTGATTACACAGAATCCACGCATTATGGCCTTTAATAATGACAATGTAGCTCAGACTCGTGACATCATGGATTTCTGGCGTCCAAATTACTCAACAACCCCTTATGTAAATGGTGTCTATTCTACCCAGCAATATCTAGATAGTTTGAAAACGACTTGGCTTGAATACCAAAAACGCTACCAGCTTACCTTAGATGATTTTGCTGCGGTTTGCTTCCACTTGCCTTATCCTAAATTAGCGCTAAAAGGCTTGAAAAAAATCATGGATAAGAGCCTGCCGCAAGAGAAAAAAGACCTCTTGCAAAAGCATTTTGACCAGTCTATTCTCTACAGTCAAAAGGTGGGAAATATCTATACAGGTTCCCTCTTCCTCGGACTCTTGTCTCTCTTGGAAAATACAGATAGCTTGAAGGCTGGGGATAAAATTGCCCTTTATAGTTACGGAAGTGGTGCTGTGGCTGAGTTCTTCAGTGGTGAATTGGTTGAAGGATATGAAGTTTATCTAGATAAAGACCGCTTGAACAAGCTCAACCAACGAACTGCCCTATCCGTAGCTGACTATGAAAAAGTCTTCTTTGAGGAAGTGGACTTAGATGAAACAAACTCTGCCCAGTTTGCTGGCTATGAAAATCAAGAGTTTGCCTTGGTTGAAATTGTGGACCACCAACGCCGTTATAGCAAGGTTGAAAAATAATGAAGATAAGTTGGAATGGATTTTCTAAAAAATCATGCCAAGAGCGCCTCGAGCTGTTAAAAGCTCAGGCGCTCCTTAGTCCTGAGAGACAAGAGAGTTTGGAGCAGGATGAACAAATTAGCTTGACTGTCGCAGACCAGCTGAGTGAAAATGTAGTGGGAACTTTTTCTCTGCCTTATTCGCTGGTCCCAGAGGTTCTCGTTAACGGTCAGGAATACACAGTTCCCTATGTGACAGAAGAACCGTCCGTGGTTGCTGCGGCCAGCTATGCCAGCAAAATCATCAAGCGAGCAGGTGGCTTTACTGCTCAGGTTCATCAGCGCCAGATGATTGGGCAGGTAGCCCTTTATCAAGTTGCTGAACCTGAACAAGCGCAAGAGAAGATTGTCAGCAAGAAAGCTAAACTCTTGGAACTTGCCAATCAAGCTTATCCTTCTATCGTTAAACGCGGGGGTGGGGCGCGTGATTTACATGTAGAACAGCTCAAAGGCGAAACAGACTTTCTCGTTGTTTATCTCCATGTAGATACCCAGGAAGCCATGGGTGCTAATATGCTCAACACCATGCTGGAGGCCTTGAAACCAGTCTTAGAAGAACTCAGTCAGGGACAAAGTCTTATGGGAATCCTGTCTAATTACGCGACCGATTCTCTGGTGACTGCAAGCTGTCGTATCGCCTTTCGCTACTTGAGCCGACAAAACGATCAAGGACGAGAAATTGCGGAGAAAATAGCTTTGGCTAGTCAGTTTGCGCAGGCTGACCCTTACCGAGCTGCTACTCATAATAAAGGGATTTTTAATGGTATTGATGCCATTTTAATAGCCACTGGTAATGACTGGCGTGCTATTGAGGCGGGGTCCCATGCCTATGCCAGTCGAGATGGACATTACCAAGGTCTTAGCTCTTGGCGTCTAGACTTGGAGACAGAAGAATTGGTTGGTGAGATGACCCTGCCCATGCCTGTAGCGACCAAGGGTGGCTCTATCGGCCTTAACCCTCGTGTAGCCCTCAGTCATGAACTACTGGGGAATCTTTCTGCCAAAGAATTAGCCCAGATTATCGTGTCTATCGGGCTTGCCCAAAACTTTGCAGCCCTGAAAGCCTTGGTCAGTACAGGGATTCAGCAAGGCCACATGAAATTGCAGGCTAAATCCTTAGCTCTCCTAGCAGGTGCCAGTGAGGCCGAAGTTGTTCCCCTAGTCGAGCGCCTCATCGCAGATAAAACCTTTAACCTAGAGACAGCCCAGCGTTATTTAGAAAACTTAAGATCATAAAAAACTCAGACCGATCGGTCTGAGTTTTCTTGTGCTTAAATACTTTTTCCAGGTAATAGAGTAACTGGTAAGAAGTAACCAGTTGTTGCGACTTCCTTGCCTTCGATTTTTTGCAAGAGTAGGTCAACAGTGAGGCAGGCAATCTCTTCCAAGGGTTGCTTAATAGTAGCCAGTTGAGGATAGTAATTCTCGATAAAGTAAGTCCCATCATAACCGATGACCTTGAGTTCTTCTGGGACAGAAATGCCAAGTTCCTGAGCAATTTTAATGACTAGAATAGCAGTCAAATCATCCGAAGCAAAAATGGCATCTGGTTTTTGTCGAGTCAAGATATTCTTGATTTCCATTTCTTTTCTGACGGGAGAAAAGTCACTGGAAACATTGATAATAGGAGCTTTTGGGAGTACAGAGGCAAAGCCGGCGTGGCGTAGTCCAGTTGGCGAGTTAGAATTGTCATTCCCTGTAATCATGATGATAGACTGGGCACATGTCTTAACCAAGGTCTGGGCAGCAAGAACCCCACCAGCATAGTTATCAGAGGAGACGACAGGGATGTCTGGAGACAGGTTTCGGTCAAAGGAAATAATCGGTGCTGTCACACGATTGTAGTCTTCAATTCCCAAGTTGTGACTACCCGAAATGATGCCGTCCACCTGATTGGCTTCCAACATTTCGATGTATTCGCGTTCCTTCTCAGAATCGTGCTCACTGTTGCAGATGATGGTCTTATAACCATTTTTGAAGAGTTGGTGTTCCAGCTTATCAATCAATTCTGCATAGAAAACATTGGAAATATTTGGGAAAATCAAACCGATTAACTTAGCTGATTTTCCTTGTAGACTGCGAGCTAGGTTGTTGGGTTTATAGCCCAGTTCTCGCATGGCTTCATTGACCTTTTGAATGGTTTTTTCAGATAGATACCCTTTTTTATTGATAACCCGAGAAACGGTAGTAGGACTGACGCCTGCAAGTTTGGCGACATCAGTTAGTTTTGCGACCATAATCTAATTCATAGTAAGTTCCAGTTGGGTTTCCAGATTTGATGAGGATCCCATTTTGGTCCGCATGTGGGAAGACACGACCAGAAAATACTTTTTCTCCTTTATTGATGAAAATTTCAAAGACAGAGTTATCGATGAAAATTGTAGCAGTAGTAGCCTGGTTGTCGATTGGGCAAGAACGAGTTGTCCCAAATTCTTGAGCGTACTGTTCACCAGCCTGACTACGATCTACTGTCACTTGACCATTTACAAGGTCAAAGTTGATTGAAAGTCCCTTGCCTTCTTTATCAGCAAGTAAGACAATCTCGCTCTGACTATTGGCTTCCAAGTTGAGTTCAAGTTCGTAAGTGTTCTTGGTTTGGGCAAGGTTTGAGAAAGGTTCTTCAGAAGCACGAAGGTCCTTGATAGCTGCGACTGGGTATTGGTAGAGTTTGCCGTCTTTGATAGTGAGTTCCTTGACCAAAGAGAAGGTTCCTTGGTAGTCGAAACGATCAGATGGATATGAAACATCAGGCAAGCCAAGCCAGCTAACAGCTAGAGCGCGTCCATCAGGAGCATTGAAGGCTTGAGTTGCGTAGGCTTCGAAACCATAGTCCATGTTTTGAAGTTGAGATACATCTACCATTTTAGCATTTTCAGGGTCAAAGGAAGCCCCAATCTTATACATATTTGGAAAGATATTATCGTAGTCTAGAACTTTCTTATCCAATCCTTGTGGGCAGTAGAGAAGGACAGGTTGTTCCCCTACAAAGACCAGATTTGGACATTCCATCATGTAGGCAGTACGGTCGTTAGCAAAGTCAAGGTTGCCAACGGCTTGCCAGTTTGTATAGTCGTTGTCTACAGCCTTGTAGAGACGGACGAAGCCTTTTTTCTCCAAGTCCTGTCCACCGACGATAGCATAGTATTGGCCCTTGAAGTTAAAAATTTGCGGATCACGGAAGTGGTCAGTAGAGTCTGCTGGCTGGTCGATCAAGATCTTGTCAATCTTCGTAATCTTGCCATCCTTGTCCATCAAAGCACCGATTTGGTACGGGTGACGGATCCAGTTTTCATCGCGGACATTTCCTGTATAAAATAGGAACAAGTTATCGCCAAACTGCATGGCAGAACCAGAGTAGGCACCGTGGCTATCTAATGGAGTATCTGGTAAAACTTTGATTCCAGTTTCTTTAAAGTGAATCAAATCATCACTTTCTAGCTGTGCCCAAGATTTTAAACCGTGGGCTGCACCAAAAGGAAAATTCTGGTAAAAGAGGATCCACTTGCCATCAAAGTAAGAAAAGCCATTTGGGTCGTTGAGAAGTCCTGTTTTTGGCTCAACATGGTAATGAGTATGCCATGGAGATTGTGCCATATTTTTCTTTATATTTTGAATTTCTTCTTGCGTCCAATCTTCATAGGGTCTATAACGACGCTCAGTTGTCCATTCCATTCATTCATTCCTCCAAAAATCTTATCACTTTTAATAGTAACCGTTTTCGATTAAAAATGCAAGCCTTTTATGTTAAAAAAGAGAAAAAACTGCCAAACGTTTATCATAAATCAAAAGCAGGAAATCAATCATCTATCTGCAGAAAATTGAAAGAAAGTGAAATAAAATCCTTTTTAACTCAGATTTTAAACTATTTTTTTAAAGAACACTTTCATAAAACTCTCACAATATATCAAAACAAAGGACCTTACTCTAAGAAACAAATATTTTTTCTGCAAAACGCTTGACATATTTTTGAAACATGATAAAATAAAAGTCGTAGGGCGAATAAAATCGCTTTCAAACAATAACAAAATTCTATAATAAGGAGATTTTTGCTATGGATTATAGTAAAGTTGCTGCCGAGGTCATTGAGGCTGTCGGTAAGGATAATCTTGTAGCTGCAGCACACTGTGCAACTCGTCTTCGTTTGGTATTGAAAGACGAATCAAAAGTGAATCAAGCAGCTCTAGATAATAATGCGGATGTCAAGGGAACTTTTAGCACTAATGGACAATATCAAATTATCATTGGTCCTGGTGATGTTAACTTCGTGTATGCGGAAATCATCAAGAAAACTGGTTTAAAAGAAGTTTCGACAGATGATTTGAAAGAGATTGCTAATAAAGACAAAAAGTTCAATCCATTGATGGACTTGATTAAACTTTTGTCAGACATCTTTGTTCCTATTATCCCTGCCTTAGTTGCAGGTGGTCTCTTGATGGCTTTACGTAACTTCTTGACATCACCAGATTTGTTTGGACCTCAATCAATTGAAGATATGTATCCTGCAATCAAAGGCTTCTCAGCTATGATTCAATTGATGTCTGCTGCTCCATTTATGTTCCTCCCTGTTTTGGTTGGTATTTCAGCAGCCAAGCGCTTTGGAGCAAACCAATTCCTTGGTGCGGCAATTGGTATGATTATGACCACTCCAGATTTGGGTGGCAAAGAAGCCTTCTGGGACATCTTAGGTTTCCATGTTACACAAACAAACTATGCTTATCAAGTTATTCCAGTCCTTGTTGCAATCTGGTTGTTAGCAAATTTGGAAAAATTCTTCCACAAGAAATTGCCATCTGCAGTTGACTTCACTTTCACACCGCTTTTATCAGTGATGCTTACAGGCTTCCTTACCTTTACAGTTATCGGTCCTGTTATGTTGGTTGTGTCTGATGCGATTACAAATGCGATTGTATGGTTGTACAACACAACAGGTGCCTTTGGTATGGGTCTATTTGGTGGAACTTACTCACTAATCGTTATGACAGGTCTTCACCAATCATTCCCAGCAATCGAAACACAATTGTTGTCTGCTTACAATAATAACGGTACTGGATTTGGAGACTACATCTTTGTTGTTGCTTCAATGGCAAACGTAGCACAAGGTGCGGCTACTCTTGCAATCTACTTCTTGACAAAAAATGCTAAAACAAAAGGATTGTCAAGTTCGGCTGCTGTTTCTGCCTTCCTTGGTATTACAGAACCTGCTCTCTTTGGGGTAAACTTGAAATACAAATTCCCATTCTTCTGCGCCCTTGCTGGTTCAGCAATTGGTGCCTTCGTAGCAGGTTTAACTCACGTTATTGCAGTTTCATTGGGAGCGGCTGGATTTATTGGATTCCTTTCTATTAAGGCTGCTTCAATCCCTATGTATATAGTTGCGGAAATTATGTCCTTTGTTGCCGCCTTTGCTTTCACTTATTTCTACGGGAAAACAAAAGCAGCTAGTGTCTTTGCTGATGAAGCAGCCACAGCAACTGCAGAAACAGTTACTGAACCTACAGTAGAAGCACCAGTAGTGGAAGAGACTGATACTCTTCAAAATGAAACACTTGTAACTCCTATCGTCGGTGATGTTGTCGCTCTTGCTGATGTCAATGATCCAGTCTTCTCAAGTGGAGCTATGGGCCAAGGTATCGCTGTGAAACCAAGTCAAGGTGTGGTATATGCACCAGCTGATGCGGAAGTTTCAATCGCCTTTCCAACAGGACACGCTTTTGGTTTGAAAACAACTGATGGTGCTGAAGTCTTGATCCACGTTGGTATTGACACTGTATCTATGAATGGTGAAGGTTTTGAAGCAAAAGTTGCTCAAGGTGATAAGGTTAAAGCTGGCGATGTTCTTGGAACCTTTGACTCAAACAAAATTGCTGCAGCTGGTCTTGATGATACAACAATGGTTATCGTTACAAATACAGCTGACTACGCTTCAGTAGCTCCAGTCGCAACAGGTTCAGTTGCGAAGGGGGATGCTGTGATCGAAGTGAAAATCTAATCAATCCTCTCTAATGTGAAAACGAACAAATGACATGTTTGTTCGTTTTTGCTTGAATGGTAAGATTTACAGAGGAAAATCTAAAAAATAGAGAAATTTAGACTTTCGAAATATGCTATAATAAAGAAAATAAAAACAAGAGGTTTATCATGACAAAATTATATGGAAGCTTGGAAGCGGGCGGTACAAAGTTTGTCTGTGCTGTCGGTGATGAAAACTTTAACGTTGTAGAAAAAACACAATTTCCAACGACAACTCCAATCGAAACAATCGATAAAACCATCGAGTTCTTCTCAAAATTCGATAACCTTGCTGGTCTTGCAGTTGGTTCATTTGGTCCGATTGATATTGATAAAAACTCAAAAACTTATGGCTTTATCACGACGACTCCAAAACCAAACTGGGCAAATGTGGACTTGCTTGGTGCCCTTCGTCGCGCCCTCAACGTGCCAATGTACTTCACTACAGACGTAAACAGCTCTGCTTATGGTGAAGTGGTTGCCCGTAACAATGCTGGTGGCCGTATCGAAAACTTGGTTTACTACACAATCGGTACAGGTATCGGTGCAGGTGTTATCCAACGTGGTGAGTTTATCGGTGGTGTGGGTCACCCTGAAATGGGTCATTATTATGTTGCTAGACACCCAATGGATATTGAAAAAGAGTTTAAGGGTGTTTGTCCTTTCCATAAGGGATGTCTGGAAGGCTATGCAGCTGGTCCAAGTTTGGAAGCTCGTACAGGTGTACGTGGGGAAAATATTGAACTCAACAACCCTGTTTGGGATGTTCAAGCCTACTATATCGCTCAAGCTGCGGTCAATGCTACAGTGACTTTCCGCCCAGACGTGATTGTCTTTGGTGGAGGGGTCATGGCTCAACAACATATGCTGGACCGTGTCCGTGAGAAATTTACATCTCTTCTTAATGGCTACCTACCTGTACCAGATGTGCGTGATTACATTGTAACGCCAGCAGTCGCAGGAAATGGTTCTGCTACACTTGGGAACTTTGTTCTTGCAAAAGAAGTTTCAAAATAAAGCACAAAATCCGCTTGGGAAACCAAACGGATTTTTTACGTGTCAAAGCATTTGCCAGAAAAAGTCAATAATATAGGTCAGACCGTAGGTATAAACCACGAGGGTAAAGGGCTTAGTCAGAATGATGATGGTCATATAGCGCTTGAAGCTCATCTTGGTCAGGGCAGCCAGCATACAGAGAAAGTCAGCTGGACTAATGGGCCAAATCATCATAAAGATAAAGAAACGGTCAAAACGATTGCCCTTATCCAACCAACCGATGTACTTGTCGTAGGTGCGCTTGCTGACGACGGACTGGACAAAGGCAGCTCCATAGAGGCGCACCAGATAAAAGATAATGGCACAACCAATGACGATGCCGATATAGTTGTAGATAGTCCCGATGATGTGCCCGTAGATAAAGACCCCAGCCACCGAGGTCAAGGCTCCAGGAATGATAGGGACGACCGTTTGTAAAATCTGTAAAAAGATAAAGAGAGGTGGTCCCCAGATACCTGCCTGCTGGATAAAGGCAGAGAGGGTTTCCTTAGACTGTAAAATTCCAGCCTGATAAGCCCAAATACAGAAAATCAAACTCCCAACCCCACCGACAATCGATGAGATATTGATAACTTGCTGCAGAAGGGGAGAAACAGCTTTCATTTGTTTATCCTGTGACATGTAAACTCCTCATAGATAGTATAACTCTACTATACCATATTTTAAGGAGAAAGACTACATGGGATACTTCGTGTGACTTTGCCTCAAGTATGGTAAAATGGGAATATCGCGATCTGCTGATTTATCACGCAAACCTTGTCGGTCTGTTTGGTATAGAAAATGTGAGAGCAGAACAGCAGAAGGAGCGTTAGCATGAAGAAAAATAAGCGCTGGAACAGTGCGCCGCCGAAGATGCAATCTTCGTTTAATGGGGTTTGAGGTTATGCCTCAACAAGCAGAAAACATAGGAATCCGCGAAAGCGGGTTCCTTTTGTTTTTGTGCCTTTGTATGTACAAAGGCATTGCTTGCCAAAGAAAGAAAAGATGCTGTAATTCCCCTTTCGACAACCTTGACTTTCATTGACAAAACGCCTAATTTGTGCTAAAATAATGCAGTAGTTATGTACATTCAGAGCCAAGGAGACGATGAATATGACATTTGCAGAAAATATTAAACAGACGAGGCAACGCCTATTCTACTCACAAGAGGTGTTTGCAAAAGAACTTAATGTGAATTTAACAACGGTAAGCCGTTGGGAGACAGGAAAAAGCAAACCCAATATGTCTACCATGCGGCAAATAAAAGAATTTTGTACCAAATATAATGCTGACTACGAACCGCTTGAGAGTAGTTGGCTTGCTTTTGAGCAAGAGGAATAAAGAAGGGATAGGAGAATTGTTATGCCAAGTAGAATCCCCGGCGAGGGCAAGTACAATTTTATAGATTTGTTTGCAGGAGCTGGTGGGCTGTCTGAAGGATTTATTCAAGCAGGTTTCAATCCTATTGCTCATGTAGAAATGAATCCGTTTGCGGCTCAAACACTGGTCACAAGAAGTTCCTATTATTATCTAAAGCAAGCTAAGCAGTTGGACATTTATTATCAATACTTGCGTGGGGAGATGACACAAGAAGAGTTTTTGCAGAAGATTCCTAAACGTATTAAGAAAACCGTGATATGCGAGACAATGTCAGATACCACTCTCCCTGGCATTTTTAAGACAATAGACGGAATTATGAAAATCCGAAACATTCAAAATGTAGATGTGGTAATTGGTGGGCCTCCTTGCCAATCATATTCTCTTGTTGGACGCGCACAGAGTAGTCACATGAATCATCCTATGTCCGAAGATCCAAGAAACGAGCTATATAAACTGTACGCGAGAGTTTTGAAGCGCTATCAACCCAGAATGTTTGTTTTTGAAAATGTAATGGGTATCTCATCGGCAAACGAGGGAGCAACCTTTAAGAATTTGACAAAGTATCTTCGCAGAGTTGGCTATGAGATTGAGTGGCGTGAACAAAATTCTAAGCATTTCGGGGTTTTGCAGAATCGTCGTCGAATGATAATTATTGGTTGGCTAAAAAACAGCGGTATGGCATATCCGGATTTTTTGAAAAAGGAAAGCTCGTTTACTGTGAACGATTTACTGGCTGATCTTCCCAAATTGAAGCCAGGTCTTGGAGCATCCGAATACAAAACTAAAACATGGAGCAAGTGTGTATCTGATACAGAAGTTAGGACAGTGGATGATGTTCTCACGCTTCATAAGAGCCGTCCTAATAAAGACCGTGATATTGAAATATACAAACGGGCAATAGATCTATGGAATGATGGACACAGGCGCCTTAATTACAACGACTTGCCTGAAGAATTAAAAACGCACAAGAATAGACATTCCTTTGTAGATCGCTTTAAGGTTGTTGAGGGTGATGAGTCCTGTTGTCACACTGTGCTTGCACATCTTTCAAAGGATGGACACTATTTTATTCATCCAGATATAGAACAGCACCGTTCCATTACCGTGCGTGAAGCTGCTCGTATCCAATCATTCCCTGATAGTTATTTTTTTGAAGGCCCAAGAACAGCGCAATTTGTTCAAGTCGGTAATGCCGTTCCTCCACTTATGGCAAAAGGGATAGCGTTGGGGATAGCTGAACAATTGGAACACAGATAGGGGTGATGATGATGGAGGGCAACTTGCTTTTAGAACAATACGGAAAATTCAAAAAAGCGGAATTGGAGGAATCTCCGTTTCGATGCTTGTTGAACACGAAAATTGAGATCAATCCCCATCAGATCAATGCGTTTTGTGCTGCAATTCAAGCTCTAAAAACAGGCGGTATTGTCCTTGCTGACGAAGTTGGTCTTGGTAAAACTATAGAAGCAGGTCTTACAATAAAGTATGTTTTGGATTCGGGAGCAAAGCGAGTTTTAATTGCACTTCCGGCAACCCTCCGCAAACAATGGGAAGTTGAACTTGAAGAGAAATTTAGTCTCAAGACAACCATATTGGATCGTCTTACGGTGGAGAGCAATTTGAGCTTTTGGAAGTCTTGCTTGGAAAACAGAGATAAAGTCAGGATTGTGATTACTTCTTATGACTATTCTTCAAAGTTGATGCAGCGCTTTCCTAATCTGAAGTGGGATTTTATTATCATTGATGAGGCTCATAACCTACGCAATGTATTTCATGGAACGAAAAGAGCAAAACGACTGTATGAGCTTTCAAAAGGCATTCCCAAAATATTGCTTACAGCCACACCGTTGCAGAACTCGCTATCTGATCTTCATGGGCTGATTTCGTTCATTGATCCTCGGATTTTTGGGAGCGAGAAGGTTTTTAACAAAAGATTTATTGAGGGGCAAGATTATCCAGAATTAAAAAGAGAACTTATCCCGGTTCTATACCGAACACTTCGACGGGATGTTGGAAAATATATGGACTTCAAAAAGAGGGAATGTAGAACGATTGACTTCGCACTTTCTCCTGATGAAGTTGAACTATACATGAGGGTGAATAACTTCCTGAAAAGGGATGTACTATATTCGATTCCTAATGCAAATAAGGGACTTATAGTGTTGGTTATCCGTAAGTTGCTTGCCTCATCGAGCTATGCTCTGATTGAAACTTTTGAGGTGTTGAAGAACAGACTTCAGAAGTTATATGAGGGTACAAAGTCAGCAAATGCCCAAGATGGGTTTGCTCTATTCTGGGATTTTATAGAGGATGAAATTGACGAATCCGCTTTTGAGGAAATTGATGATGAGGACACGCTGTTTCAGAAACAGCAGATCCAGGCGGAAATGGACGAGGTTGATGCAATCATCGAGACAGCAAGCCGTATTCAAAGCAACGCAAAGATTAAAGCTTTGAAAACTGCGATTCATACGGCTTTTGAATATCAAGGAAAGCAGAATATTCCTCAAAAGGTTGTTGTATTTACGGAATCAAAGCGAACTCAAAAGTACATTGCCGCTGAGTTGTGCAAAGACGGATTCGAGGAAGATGATATTCTGTTGTTTAATGGCGACTTTAATGACGCTATGACAAAAGAAATATACCGTGCATGGCAGGTAAAAAATTTTGGTAAGACAAACTATGGCCGTAGTGTTGAGTATAAACACGCCATTGTCGATTACTTCAAAGAACACTCCAAAGTTCTTATCGTAACAGATGCCGGTTCGGAAGGTTTGAACTTACAGTTTTGCAATACTGTTATAAACTACGATCTCCCTTGGAACCCGCAGAAAATCGAGCAAAGAATTGGTCGTTGCCATCGTTATGGGCAAAAATATGATGTTGTTGCTATCAACCTGTTGAACACAGGCAATGAAGCAGATCGCCGTGTTTACGAAATTCTGTCCAAGAAGTTTGAACTGTTTGATGGCATATTTGGAGCCTCCGATATTGCTATTGGTGCATTAGAATCGGGAACAAGTTTTGAAAAAACAATTCTTGATATTTATCAGCATTGTAGAACAAGGGCAGAATTCAAAAAAGCATTTGATAGATTGGATAGACATCTTGATGCAAAGCGCAATAAGAAAGCTGTTCAACTCCGTTCTATTTTGATGACAGATAGCGATGAAGCGAAGGGCGCCGCTTTGGAAAGGACAAAGAACGATATTGACCGGTATTTACAACAAGTCGATTTTTGGTCTCAGGTGGCAGAACCTGATGTGGAAGGAAATCTGAGCTACTGGAAAATTGATAACTGGGGTGAAAAAACTTTCGGTTCACATGGGACTTTGTTTGTCGGTGCATTTTGTAAGTCTAACAATGAGATGCTTTTCCCAGTTCTCCTTCTTTGCGATGACCGAGGACGATATATAGACTTTACGGAAGATGATATTGTTCAGGCACTTGAGACTGTGGATGACGATGATGTAAGATACTTCAAACCTACTAACGAAGAGATGGATTCATACAGGAACATTTATGACACACTGGTTCAAGAAATGTTATCTAAGTATCAGGCGGCATCTAAGCCGGTGATGAACTATAACAAACGCAAGGTGGAAAACTGGGCTGACATTCAAAGAGAACAGTTGAATATCCAGATTGCGGAGATGAATGCAGAAATTGATGAGTTGTCTGCCGAAGCAACCGCTGCAAAGGATTTTTTGGAGAAGGTTGATATTCGCAAAAAAGTTGATGAAAAGAAGAAACAACTTCAGAAGGTTCAAACAGCATTCCATCAGAAAGTCGCTTCCATCCAAGAAGAGGCCGAAAGGGAAATTGCTGAGTTTAACCAGCAATTTGATATACAGCCGATTTTGCTTGTCAATGTCGTGCTAAAGTTCTAACAGATAAGGAGACACAGGAATGGAACACAAGGGAAAACTGGAACTGACCTGGGTCGGGAAATATGATGATAAAGTAATCGAACCTCGTATTTTGATGGAGGATCGAGAGAAATCATATGGAGATCCTCGAAGTGAAAATATGCTGATTCATGGAGATAACTTAGTAGCGCTACAAGCACTTCAGCAGGATTTTTGCGGCTCTATTAAATGTATTTACATTGACCCTCCGTATAACACTGGAAGTGCATTTGAACATTATGATGATAACTTGGAACATAGTATATGGCTTAGCTTAATGCGAAAGAGACTTATTCTTCTCAGAGAATTGCTTAGCGAAGAAGGCACAATCTGGATTCAGATTGATGATGAAGAACAGGCATATTTAAAGGTGCTTTGTGACGAGGTTTTTGGACGAGGAAATTTTGTAAATATGATTTCTGTCAACATGAAGAATATTGCTGGAGCATCTGGTGGAGGTGAAGATAAGCGCCTGAAAAAGAACTGCGAGTATGTTCTTATATATGCCAAGGACTACACGTTATTACCTCTCTTTAATGGGCCGTATGTTTATACAGAAATGTCTGAGCTTATCCAGCAATATCTCGATGAAGGAAAAAGTTGGAAATATACATCAGTGTTGGTTGATCCAGGAAAGAAGGAATATATAGGGTCTACTGTTGATGGGGTTGGAAATGAAATAAAAGTCTATCGTCGAGTGGGCGTGCAAACTATGTCTGTTAACCAACTTGCCAAAAAGGAGGGGCTTACCACCAAGGACGCATATAGAAAGCATGGAATAAATGTGTTTAGGACGACTAATGCTCAAACTTCAATAAGAACCAGAATTATTGATTATCGAAGAGAAAATGATATTCATGATCAATATCTCTCGATAGAGTATACCCCACGAACAGGCAAAAACAAGGGTACGGTATATGAGCAATTTTATAAGGATGATGGCTGTAATCTGTTGGTTTGGCTAAGAGATACATCGGAAATAATTGATGGCGAATTGTATAAGAAAGATCTTCAAGGAACCTATTGGGATATGAATGCTTGGATGAAAAATTTAACTAAAGAAGGTTCTGTTGAATTTGGCAATGGGAAAAAACCTGAACAGTTAATTCGGCAGAT
The DNA here is from genome assembly GCF_018215285.2 of Streptococcus sp. 11-4097. Lineage (GTDB taxonomy): Bacteria > Bacillota > Bacilli > Lactobacillales > Streptococcaceae > Streptococcus. The sequence continues at coordinate 1,687,406 of NZ_CP185262.1, read as the reverse complement.
TTTTGAAATGACGACCGAACCAGGAGATTGGGTCTTGGATTCTTTCTTGGGTTCCGGAACAACAGCGGCTGTTGCTACTAAAATGGGTCGAAAATGGATTGGTATTGAACTTGGCAACCATGCCTACACTCATTGCAAGGTGCGCCTTGATCGGATTGTAAATGGTGAAGATGCTGGTGGTATCACAAAAGCAGTAAACTGGGAAGGAGGAAGTGGCTATCACTTCTATGAGCTTGCGCCAAGTCTGCTAATTAAGAACGAGCGTTTGCCGATTTATCAGATTAACCCAGAGTACACATTTGAGATGCTTTGTGAAGCTATTTGCAAGATTGAAGGATTCAAATATAAGCGTGACGGTGTGTATCACGGGCATTCGTCGGAAAAACGATTCATTCATATTACGAAGGAATTTGTGAATGGCGAATATATTCGCTCTATTGCAACGACCCTCGGTGAGAATCAGTCGCTGTTAATATATAGCACAAAAGTGCAGTCTGATTTGAGATTGCCGGATAACATTGAAGTAAAGCGTATTCCGAAAGATTTATTGGACAAGTGTACATTTGAAAGTGAGGTGCGATAATGGCTGATATTGTAACAAAAATTGGATACGCCATGAGTCTGCGCAAACCCCAGCAGGAAGCACTTTCCTATCTGAATGCCATCAGTACTCACTGTGATTATAAAAAGGATAGTAAGGCAGTTATTGAAGCAGTGGCAACGGAACATTGTGAGAAACAGCGTAAAATCAAGGTTGATGATAAGTTTGATTTTCCATCTTTCTGTTATGCCATGGCAACGGGTATTGGTAAGACTCGTCTGATGGGAGCTTGTATGTATTACCTCTACAAGACTAAGGGGTATCGTCACTTCTTCATTCTAGCACCAGGAAATACAATCTACGAAAAACTGCGGAAAGAATCAAACCCCAATCACCCGAAGTATATCTTTAAGGGATTAGAGGCGGAGATGGGGCGTCCAAAGGTTTATGATGGCGAGAATTATGATTCTTATCCTGTTAGATATGAGCAGATGAGTCTTCAGTTTGAAAAAGGCTCTGAGATTGAACTGTTCATCTTCAACATCGGAAAGATTTTCAATAGCAAAACGGACTCCCAGTTTAATTTTCATAAATTCAAAGAAACTCTTGGTATGTCATTTGCTGAGGTACTGTCCAGTTTTGATGACCTAGTAATTTGCATGGATGAAGCACACCGTTACTATGCGCCTGCTTCCATGAAGGCAATAAACTTCTTGAAGCCGGTGCTTGGTTTGGAGTATACTGCAACACCTAAGTCTACCAATAATGTAATTTACGCTTATGATCTTGCCAGAGGAGCCGTGGAGGGTTATCTGAAAACACCTGTGGTGATGGGAAGATCGAACATGGCGGGTTATAGCGCTGAGGACATCGAGGAGATGAAAATCCGTGATGGATTGATGCTTCACGAACATCGTAAAGGTGTCATTCGCCAGTTCTGTGATGATAATGCATTATCGTATGTAAAACCCATCGTTTTGATTGCTTGCCGCGACACAAACCATGCTAAAGAAGTCCGAGCTTTGATTGATAGTGATAACTTCTTGAAAGGCAAATATAAGGGGAAAGTAATCGAGATTCATTCCAATATGAAAGGTGATGAATCAGAGGAAAATATTCGACTGCTGCTTTCGATTGAAAACGCACAAAATCCTGTCGAGATTGTCCTTCATGTCTATAAGCTGAAAGAAGGTTGGGATGTCAACAACCTATTTACCATCATTCCTTTGAATGCGGCAAAGAGTGACATCTTGGCAATACAAACTATTGGTAGAGGACTTCGTCTACCTTTTGGACAGGCTACCGGTAATGAGGATATTGATACCTTGGATATTGTTGCCCATGATCATTACCGCGAGTTGGTTGATGAAATAAAAAACAGTGATATTTTCAAATATCGTGATTTGGACAAAACTGTGGTTGAACCTTCGGACGCCGTAGATATCAGCAGTCCTGTTGATGAAGGCCAGCTTAATATTTTTGATTTTGCTGTAATCGATACAGGTGTAAAATCATTTGCCGAAATCAGCACCAATACCCAAACACAGCAGGACCTGTATGCAGCTTATCTGAAGGCTTTTGGAGCTACGAAGAAGAAAGAAGTAGATTCTTCCGGAAATGTGCAGATGACATTGGATCTGCTTTTCGATGTGGGGACTGGTGAACCTGATAAGAAGAATGACGGAATACCGGAAACATTGGAGACAACGGAGACAACCTCAACCACCAGTAAAGGAAAGAAGTCACTTTCAAAGGATGAGTTTATTCAGAAAATCAAAGAATACTCTGGCAAAGCAATCTCTGTTCCGAAAATCTTGGTTCAGACGACATCTGAAGTGAAATTCAAGCGGTTTGAAGTCAAGAGAACAATACCAGATTTTGAGGTTGCTATAGCAAAAATTGAAAGATTTGATGCTATAAATCAGCAGCTTCTGACTGCCGTTGACGCGCAGATTCTGGAGATTGATGATGCTCTGAATACACTGGCTTGTATGCTTCTTGACTCGATTAGCGAACTGTCCTATGAAGATGCGGATTTTATCATTGATGTGGTAGAGCAGTATCTTGCTCAGATTGAAGGTGATGAAGAGGATAAACGGAAAATCGTTCGTCGTTATGCGTCTTTGATTGTATCTGATATTAGAAAACAGATTTTTGAACATACTGAACGCAAGACAGAGGACATCCATATTGTTCAGAAAGACTTGATTCTGTTCCGCAAGTTTGTCAAGAATGTTAAAAAGGATGGTCGTGTTCATTTTGACAAGCCGTTTACCGATAAGTCGAACATAAAGAAATACTTGTTCACAGGTTACAAAAAAGCCTACTATACCGAAAATTCTTTTGATAGCGACACCGAACGCTTGTTTTCTATCATTCTTGAAGAAGATCCAGATGTAATCCGCTGGATTAAACCACCGCTGAATCAGTTGGGGCTTTTCTGGAAAGCTGGTCAACAGTACAATCCTGATTTCTTAGTAGAAACGACGAGCGGTAAATTTATGGTAGAGGTAAAGGCTTCTAACGAAGTGACGGCAGATGATGTGGTTGCGAAAGCTCGCGAAGGAATCAAATGGTGCCACTTTGCATCTACGGTTGACCCAGACCATAAAGTGTGGGAGTATCGTTTGATTTCTGATGACAACATTAAGCTTGGTAGCACCTGCAAGTACACTTTAGGTACAGCTCATAAGATCGAGGAGGGATAAACTATGCCGGATAGATTTAAGTATTCAGAAGTGCGGCAAGAGATTATCAACGCACTTAGAACTGATTTGATGGGGCCTCAGTTCGAGAATGAGATATTGGATGAAAACCCCAAAAGCTCATATATTATCGGAATGCTTGCTTCCCAGATCGAAGAAAGAGAATCTTCCACTGCTGGAGAGCAAGAGGTAGATTCTGACATTGCGTATGGGGATTCTGAGGATTATACAGCTGGCGAGGATGATAATGAACCCATAATGACCACCAGCTTCAAGTTACCAACTTCAATCGGTATAAGCTTCTATATTGCTTCATCTACGAAAGCAATCAATATTGATGTAAAATGGGGCGACTATGTTCGTTCGGTTGAGAAGCGGGTTGGAAAAGATGGCAAGGAGTTTAACCATGCCAGTTATACCCGACAGCCAATGGTATCCACAATCGTTGTTGATTTCGATTCGTTTGAAAAAAACACAGAAATTCGCCTTCAGGAAGATTCCAATGTCATCGTCCACATTTCCAGAATCCCTTTGAAAACGGGATATTCCTTGGTAACTGCGTATGTCATGAATAGACGGAAAAATTCCGAAAACGAAGTTGAATCAATGATGTTCCAAGTTGAACTTAAAGCATATTCGGAAAATGGAGATAGAGTATTCTTTGCGGAGAATATTTGCCGTGATGTACTTGCAGAAGATGAGTTCTATTTTGAACAGCGTCCTATTTTAGGTCGTGGCAGAAACTGTGCAGCAACATGGGATGATGCAGTAGAAGGAGGAACCTCATGGGTGAAATCGGATTTTATCCCAGAATATGAGTTTCCTGGCGTAAGTGCTGCTTTGAAGGGCTTTGATAAGTTCTTTTTCTCAATGCGATTCATGTCCAATCCAAAAAACAAGGCAGGTATCTTTGAGAGATTAAATGTTTTAGCTGATTCTTATGGAAAATGGATTCAGGAAAAACTAATTTCGGATGATAAAATGTCCAATGCTGATTTCAAAGATAAAATCGGCGATAAAGTAATTTCCCATTGTAGTGAAGCGTTGGATAGAATCCGTGAAGGCATTGCATTGATTATAAATGATGAAGTTGCTTTTGATGCATTTTGCTTTATGAACCGCTCCATGTTACTTCAGAGAAATATCATGAGCTATTCTAAAAAACATGGTGCTGGCATAGAATGCAACTTTAGAGATTTTGTAGACCCAAGAAAGCCTGATACAGATTTTGGCTGGAGACCATTCCAGATTGCGTTCATACTAATGAATTTGAGTGGAATTGTTAATCCAGAACATAAAGATCGAGATGTAGTTGATCTGCTGTATTTCCCGACCGGTGGTGGTAAAACTGAGGCATATTTGGGCTTGATGGCGTTTGTGATCGCTAATCGAAGATTGCGCGCCTCTGAAGCATCTGAGTATAACGCTGATGGTGGAGTTACCGCAATGCTTCGCTATACGCTACGCCTTTTGACGACACAGCAGAGAGATCGAATTACGAAAATGATTGTTGCCGCTGAACTTATTCGTCAAAAAACATATCCTAAGTATGGAAAGGAACCTATTAGTATTGGTTTCTGGGTAGGTGGCGGCGTAACACCTAACAAATTTGATGAACTGGTTGAAAAAGCTGATAACCCGGGCGAAGCAAAAAGAAAACGCAATCTGCTTTATAAGCAGCTGTTGACTTGCCCGTTTTGCGGAAAACCTCTTACGGAAGATGAGTTTTATATTGACCCTGACAGAAAATCTGTTGCTATTTATTGCGCAGATAGAAATTGTATGTTCTATAAGTACAAACAGGATCGCATTCAGATTCCAGTGTATCTTGTTGATGAGGAAATCTATGCGAAATGTCCGACTATTATCTTGTCTACTGTTGATAAATTTGCCCGCCTTCCTTGGGATGTTAAGACAAATGCGCTGTTTGGAAGAGTTGATAGGGTTTGCAGCCGTGATGGGTATGTTGCCATTGGTGAAGAACATAAACGACACAATAAGACGCAAGAGCTTCCCACTTCAACATTAACTCCGATTCGACCGTTTCTTCCGCCTGAGCTAATCATTCAAGATGAGCTTCATTTGATCACTGGGCCTCTTGGAACGGTTTATGGTGCATACGAAACTATTATTGAGGATATGTGTACTTATGGCGATAAGAAGATTAAGCCGAAGTATGTGGTTTCAACTGCTACTATTAAAAACGCATCTGAGCAGACAAGGTGCCTTTATGCACGAAAATCAACTGCACAGTTTCCTCCTAACGGTTTTGAAATCGGTGACAGTTTCTTCATCAATGAAATATCCACTAAAAATGACCCGTTCCGAAAGTATGTAGGAGTTTGCGCACCAGGTCAATCCGTAAAGACTACACTGTTAAGAATGTATGCAATTATACTTCAGACTTCTTATCAACTTGCACAGCAGGATGAATACAAGGATGTGATTGATCCGTACTATTCCTTGGTAGGATATTACAACAGTATTCGAGAACTTGGCGGTGCAGTACGTTTGTTACAAGATGACATTCCGAAGCGAATCTATAGAATTAAAACGAAATACAATATGGATAAGGTTCGTTATCTCAACAAGAAGGTTGAGATAACTTCCAGAATGTCCTCCTACGAGATTCCGAATAAATTAAGACAGTTGGAGGCTACCTGTGATTCAAATGATTGTCTCGATACAGCCGTTGCGACCAATATGATAGCGGTCGGTATGGATGTTGACCGTCTTGGGCTAATGGTCGTAACCGGACAACCAAAGCAAAATTCTGAGTATATTCAAGCAACAAGCCGAATTGGTCGCGCTTTCCCAGGACTAGTCTTTACGCTTTATAACCCATATCGTCCTCGCGATTTGTCGCATTACGAGAATTTTACTGGCTATCATTCGCAGCTATATAGATTTGTTGAAGGTACAACAGCAACTCCTTTCTCTGCAAGAGCAAGAGACCGCGTAATGCACGCTCTAATAATTTCTGCAATTCGGTTAAAATATCCAGAAATGGCATCTAATGAGGGTGCTGCTGATATTGCTGCTCTTTCCGATATACAAATGTCCGAGATAAAGGCTTTAATCCTTGACCGGCTTAATATAGTTAAACCAGAAGTAAGACTCGATGCTGAGAATGAAATTGACCAGTTTATTGATTGGTGGAAGATGCTGGCAGCACAAGGCAAACCTTTGCGTTACTATGTTTATGGAACTGATAAATATAACCGCCTTATGAATTATTACGGACAGTCATGTAAGGATACCGAGAAGGCTACACTAAGCTCTATGCGTGAAGTGGAAAACGCGGCAAATATGTTCTATTACACGGAGGAGTAAAATGACAGGATACGATAACAATAAATTGGGCGAACTGCGCCCTAATCAAATTATTACAACATTCGGCCCAGGTTCGATTGTTGATGCTGTCAAGGATTCGGTAACGGTACTTGATATTAACTATTGGAAAGAAAAGGGCAAAAAAATCATTGACGGAAGACTGGCTTCCTATCTTGGAGTTGACTGCTTTTATATGCCCCGAACTTCATATTCTGGTGATGTGCCGGTAATTTCTTTCCCTTCCTTTCATGTGTGTTCAAATTTGAAGTGTGGTCGTCTTTTCGATGCACGGGATAACTTTGACTTGGAACGATATTTGAGGTTCGGAGTTACTTGCCCAGATTGCCACAAACCTGCATATCCGTCTCGATTTATCACTATTTGCGAAAAAGGTCACATGGATGATTTTCCGTGGAGTTATTGGGTTCATCGTGGCACGACCAACTGCAAAGGAAAGTTAAAAATGTACTCGACAGGAAATACTTCAACGCTTGCGGATATGTGGGTTGAGTGTGAACTGTGTGGCGTCAAAAGAAGCATGAGCGGAGCTACGCAAGAAGATAACTTTAGCGAATTGCGCTGTTCAGGTCATCATCCTTTCCGTCCGAGATCAAGAAATGAAAGATGCGATAAAAAGGTAATCCCATCACAGAGAGGTGCATCAAATGTCTATTTCTCTGTAAGCAGGAGTGCTATTTCTATTCCGCCGTGGGTTAATCCTTTATACAATTTAGTCGATGAACATCTTCATGATATCGAACTTTTGAAGGATGTAATGGGAGATGATGGTGTAACTGCCGCATATAAAAAGTATTTTGCTGAAAATTATTCTCGCGCGGAGTTTGATGAAGCCCTAACTCGTAGATTGAGTAATATAACAGAGTTCAAAGAAATTAAGCAGATGGAGTATGATGCTATCACTCATCATAATGATCCTGCTTATGCTTCTAATAAAAAACACTTCAAAGCAGAGGAGGACAGTTTGCCAGCATATCTGAAACCATATTTTAGTAGGGTTGTCAGAATCACTCGCCTTCGTGAAGTGAAAGTATTGCTTGGATTTACTCGTGTAGATGCACCTGATCCGGATGCAGATGTCCAGGCTAATGTTGTTTATCTTAATAAAGGAAAAAGTGAAAAATGGTTGCCGGCGGCCGAGGTCAATGGCGAAGGTGTTTTCATCGAGTTTAATAAAGAGACATTAGAGAAGTGGCTTGCTATTCCGTCAGTAAAGGCATTTTCCCAGAGATACGAAGAGTGCTATGAAGAGTTCTGCAATGCTAAAGGTTGGACATTAAATGTAAAGAGAAATGCAACCTATGTTTTAATGCACACTTTCGCCCATTTGCTAATTAAGCAAATGTCGATGGCATCTGGATATTCATCTTCGGCAATACGAGAAAGAATCTACTTTAGTGAAAAAATGACTGGCATTCTCCTGTACACAGGAAGTGCCGACAAGGAAGGGTCATTAGGAGGCTTAGTAGAGCTTGGTAACATTGGGAAATTAGTTCCTTTGATGAAAGATGCATTCCAAGAGGCGCTTCTCTGCACTAATGATCCGGAATGTATGAGCAATGCTCCGGCTGGAAATAACCTTAACGGAGCAGCCTGCCATTCCTGTTGTATGATTTCTGAAACAGCCTGTGAAAATGGAAACCGTATGCTTGATCGTGGCTTGGTAGTACCCATTGCAAGTCGCGAACGAGAGTCGTATTTCAGAGAGTTGGTGTGTGAGCTATGTCAACTGGAAATGTGAATTTAGATATTTTACTTGGTCAAATTGAAGCGGACAGAATCGCGAATACAAAACAGTCCATTCCGCAAATAATGAAACGATACCCTTCCTTGTCTCAGAAACAAGCAGAAGATATATATCAATTAGTTACAGCGGCCTCTGCTGAAGAAAAGGCTGTAACCGCTTCATTAGTAACTACGGTACCTCCATCTTTTTCTGTAAGAGCAAAATCAACAAAGAACACTGTTGAAGGGATGATTCGGAGAGCAAAACGAAGTGTTTTGATTACGGGATATTCGCTGTCCGGATACTTTGCTGACCTTGTTGATGTTCTTATTGAGAAAAGTCAAAAGGGTGTTTATGTGAAATTCTTTGTGAATAACATCGAGAACCAAAAAGGTTTTGATAAACTTTGCCGGTACAAAGGAAGATTTTTGCATATATACAATTTTGCGGGAAGTAATGATTCTATGGCCGCTTTACACGCAAAGGTGATTTCAGTTGATGAACAACAAACACTAATTACATCAGCAAACTTATCCTATCACGGACAAGAAGGAAATATTGAGCTTGGTACACTTGTAGATTCAAAAGAAATTGCTAAGCAAGTCGATGATATTTTCACTCATCTGGTTTTTACTAAGGTTGTGAAGGAAATATAGCAACCAGTTTGAGATGAGGATGCCGCCGCACAGGTATATCAATACTTGAGCGGCGGTATTAAATTTTGCTGGAAAATGGAGGAAAACAGAACAATCATTTCTATTACGACCGAATGATAAAACTACTTCGTTACACTTTATACCGAATAATACGCAAATACACGATAATACTATATAGCCTATTCGTACTAACGCTGCTGCGTAGTTTCGGTATAAAATTATAGTGTAGCGAGGTGGTGAATGATATGGATTTGATAGCCCGTATTTCGGAGCTTCTCGATGAACACAGGTGATCAAAATATCAGCTCGCAAAAGAAGCAGACTTGTATGAATCCACGATCTCAAGCATAATGAAGCGTGGTAACAAACCAACAGTTTCTACGATTGAAAACTGTTGTGCTTTCGGTTGCTGAGTTTTTCTATGATGATCTGCGAACAAAGGTTTTTTCACTGGAAGAGCGTAAACTCATTTCCGATTGGAGGAACCTTAGCCCTGAAATGAAAAAAGCTGTTACTGCTATGATTGCTGCGGCACAGGCGGAAGCGAAGGAGCTGTCACAAACTAAAAAATGCGACCGTACAATGTAGTATGGTTGGTCACGAACAAGGATTGTTCGGTCTGCAACACTCATGTGCTAGAACCAATTAAGAATCATAGTTGTAAACTCCTTATGATGCTATTGAAGGATGTTTCGGTTATGAAAATTAAAACAGGTTCAATTCAAATGAAAATTAATCAAGAAAATATGAACAAAATTGTAGTCCCTGCAATTCCGTTGGAATTATTATTTGAGATTAATCAAAAATTAGAAGTAATTGATAAACAGCAACTTAATTTAATCGAAGAGAATAAACAACTCACCCAACTGCGCGATTGGCTCTTGCCAATGCTGATGCATGGACAGGTGAAGGTGGAGCGGTAGGAAGTTAAAAATTTTTTTATATAAAATGCTATCAAGGAGGTGTGTGAATATTGTCTTGTGTAATTGGAACCGTATTTAAAAATTTCGTAATCATTTCAGGAGATATGCGTCTTAGCAAAGATTCAGGTGAAACTGTCAGCGATAAATACTCTAAAGTGTTCAAGGTAAATCAAAATGTATTGGTAGGATTTACTGGTTCAGGTGATGCTGTAGATGTTTTAAATAAAAATGGTATTTTTGACAAAGATGACTGTCCAAGTGCTGAAGACTATCTAGAATTTTTATGGCTTTTACTAGGTAACAGAGTGATAAATGAACCGAACCATTGTAATATATTAGTTTTGGGAAAAAGTAAAACAAATTATGGTTTTGGTGGAAACTTTCATATGTCAGATGATAATATTCAAAATCAGCTACATTTAACAGATCACAGAAACGTATGGGCTCCTATTCTGACACCTCCAGATGTTGATTACGAGTATTATCAAGATTTAGTTCGTTCAAATGTACAATATATTATTGCTGAACAAATAAATTCTCCTGTATTTAGTAGAGGGTTGGCAATTAAGAAAATAAAAGAAATACATAGAGAAATTATTCTTGAAATTTCTAAAAAAGATAAATCAGTTAATAGTAATATTGAACAACACGTGATTAAATGGTGAATATGACTAATAAAATTGTTGAATACAAAGACCTAATTGCTTTTCATCCAGGTCAGTATGTTGAGGAGTTGATTGAAGATTATAACCTAACGCAAAAAGAATTTGCGGAGCGTTTGGGAGTTTCTGAAATGAAGCTCGGTAAATTAGTGAATGGTGAGGAATCAATTAGTAATGATATTGCTCGGAAGTTAGCAAAGGTCACTAATATCTCGATGATAACTTGGCTCAATCTTCAAAATGCATATGATGTAAAAATTGCGGAGATTGTAAAGCAAAAATGAGCTTGTCTAAGACTCCGAGTAATAAATTTCTGATACAGTCTTTTATTCACATCAAGAGATAGTTTTATAAGAAATGACAATTTACAGGAAAATCTAACTAGTCTAATATGGTAGAATAGAATATAAAGATTTTACTTAAAGTTTTGTCTAGAAAGGAAAACCATGACACCGACTTATGAAATTGATAATCCCAGCCTCTCTTATCAGACCAAGTTAGACTTATGGGAAACGGGATTTGGTTTACAAAAGGTAGATAATCTAGAGCCGTCGCTGTATATGAGAGAGCTAGCAGAGCAAAATTCTCAAGGAAAGTTGACTTATCAAGAAGTTTATGACCAAGTAACGACTTATCACCAAGAGAAGGATGATAGTACAAGAGAAGCAGACCTTGTTGCTATGAGAATTGTGGAACTCTTGTCCTCTAATGCCTTTAAATTTGCTCCAACAACATTGAAATTGATTCATAGAGAACTTTTCTTTGGTCTCTTACCACATGGCATTCCCTTGGGAGAATACCGCTCTTATAACATTACAAAAAATGAGGCTGTTTTAAATGGAGACAGTGTCATTTATGATGATTTTCGCACGGTAGCAGATAGTTTGACCTATGATTTTCAGCAGGAAAGTCAATTTGACTATCAAGGAAAATCCGAGATTGAGGTAGTGAAGCATATCAAGACTTTTATTTCAGGTATTTGGCAAATTCATCCTTTTGGAGAAGGAAATACTCGAACCATAACAGTATTTTTGATTAAGTACCTTAGAACTATGGGATTTCAAGTAGACAACAAACCCTTCCAAGAAAATGCAAAGTATTTTCGAGACGCTCTTGTTCTTGATAATGCGAAGCTTTTCCAGAAAAAAACAGAATATCTGGAACGATTTTTTGAAAATCTCTTATTAGGTGGCCAACATGATTTAGAAATAGACTAAGAGATGAACGATTTATTGTGCATTTTGAGTTAGAAATTATTCCCTCTTTTGAAAATAGGAATGGTCATATGGGGCGAATGGGTTAGAGTCTTATCTTGTAGAGCATTACCAGATAATAAATGCAGTAGCACAAGAATTGACAGGCTTGAGTGTAGCAATCATTCGTCGCTATCTCCAACTATTTGTAAATCAAGGTTTATTAGAAAAATCAGGCTCTACAAAAAATACTATTTATTCGCTCATAATTCGCTCATTTTTAAGATATAACTTTGTTTCCATGTTTCCTGGAAACTGATAGAAAACAAGGAGAAATATGGAAAATAACAACCAACGTGCCCTTTGCCAGCAACTCTGGGCGGAAAATAAATACCTTGTTTTGAGCCATTCCAGCAATATTTACAATGAGATTCGCCAGTATCTCAAGAATGAAGAGGTGGAGGTGAGTCAGGTTCAGGAGATGATTGACCGTGCCTGCCAGATTCCAGAACACAGGGGTCAGGTCTGCAATGCCTTTCAGCATATTTGGGGCTATTTCAAAAAGAAAGCGACAGATGCTGAACGTAAGGACTACATGCTCTTGCTGGATCGCTACCGCTTTGGTCAGGCTTCCAAGGGAGACTTGACTGCTAAGATTCGAGAGTTGCTTAATCGCTATCCCAATACCTACTTGCAACATTCGACTTTACTGAAAGGAGACTCCCATGAGACTTTGGCATGAGGACTTAATTTCACAACTTCCCCGTCCTCAACTCTTGGGGCAGCATCGAGAGTGTTGCGCTCTACGTGGCAATGGCTGGGGTAGAAAGCATGCGACGGTGGACTATGTCTTTACTCACTCGCCTTATCGTCTCTATGCCTATCATGACTTGATCATGGAGGAGATGGCTAACCGAGGCTTTAAGGTCAGTCCAGAGTGGCTGGACAAGAACTACCGAGGTAAGACCTGCCCTCCTTATCAAGACTTAGCAGAGGAAAAGCTGAAAAGTCCAATCTATAGCGAACATGACGCTGCCTACTATAAGGAGTGTCTGGCAAATCTCCGAGAGAAGGGGATTGAGCTATAGTCTTTTCTAATAACAAGCCATAGTCACTTATAAGAATTACTAATAACGTGTTTTAGCATTCTAACAAAAATACAGCAAAAAACAAGTTACACAAAGGATTTGAGTCATTTTTCTCAGGTCTTTTTCTTTTGTCTAAAACGGAGATATAGTTTCAAACTATATCAAAGCCTAATTTTTTACAATTATACAGACGCTTTCTTTTCTGTTAAGATAGTTTCAACAACAAATTTTGGAGGACACATCATGTCAACTACAATCATCGGTTTCCCTCGTTTGGGCGAATTCCGCGAATTAAAATTTACAACTGAAAAATACTTTAGAAAAGAAATCTCAGAAGAAGAACTCTTGGCAGCCGCAAAAGACTTGCGTGCTAAACACTGGAACATTGTCAAAGAAAAAGGCATCACTGAAATTCCATCAAATGACTTTTCTCACTATGATAACTTCCTAGATGCAGCATTCCTTTTCAACGTGGTACCTGCTTCAGTTCAAAACTTGGACTTGTCTGACCTTGAGCGCTACTTCGCTTTGGGTCGTGGTTACCAAGGAGAAAAAGGGGACGTTCGCGCCCTTCCAATGAAGAAATGGTTCAACACCAACTACCACTACATCGTTCCTAAGTTTGAAAAAGAAACTCAAGTCAAACTTGCAGGTCACAAGATTTTTGATGAGTTCCAAGAAGCAAAAGAACTTGGATTGAACACTCGTCCAGTTCTTGTAGGTCCATTCACTTTCCTTCAATTGTCAGACTTTGAAGAAGGCGTGAAAGCAGAAGACTTCGTAGACAGCTTAGTGGCTGCTTACCAAGAAGTTTTTGCTAAATTGGCTGAACTTGGTGCGACTCGTATCCAATTGGATGAAGCTGCTCTTGTAAAAGACTTGACAGTTGAAGAAAAAGCTCTCTTCTTGAACCTCTACAACAAACTTTTGGCTGACAAAAAAGGTCTTGAAGTCTTGCTTCAAACTTACTTCGGTGACGTTCGTGACGTTTACGCTGACCTTGTGAAATTGCCAGTAGATGCTATCGGTCTTGATTTCGTTGAAGGTAAGAAAACTCTTGAATTGGTTAAAGGTGGTTTCCCAGCTGATAAGACTCTTTATGCAGGTATTGTCAATGGTAAAAACATCTGGCGTAATAACTACGAAAAGAGCTTGGCTGTTCTTGAACAAATCCCAGCTGAAAACATTGTCTTGACAAGCTCATGCTCACTTCTTCATGTGCCATTTACAACAGCTAATGAAGAATTTGAACCAGCTATCTTGAACCACTTTGCCTTTGCAGTTGAAAAATTAGATGAGATCCGTGATTTGGATGCTATCCGCAATGGTCAAGGTGAAGAAGCACTTGCAGCCAACAAAGAACTCTTTGCGACTGAGCGTGTTGGTGAAAATGCTGAACTTCGTGCGCGTATCGCTGGTTTGACTGATGCAGACTACACTCGTTTGCCAGCCTTTGCTGAACGTGAAGCTATCCAAGAAGAAGCTTTCAAACTTCCAGCTCTTCCAACAACAACTATCGGTTCATTCCCTCAAACAAAAGAAGTTCGTGCGAAACGTTTGGCTTACCGTAAAGGTGAATTGTCTCAAGAAGAGTACGATGCTTTCCTTGCTGAAACAATTGACGAATGGATCAAATGGCAAGAAGATATCGACTTTGATGTCCTTGTTCACGGTGAATTTGAGCGTAATGACATGGTTGAGTATTTCGGTCAAAACTTGTCAGGTTACCTCTTCTCTAAAAATGGTTGGGTACAATCATACGGTATGCGTGGGGTGAAACCACCAATCATCTGGGGTGATGTAACACGTCTTAACCCTATCACTGTCAAATGGTCTAGCTATGCACAAAGCCGTACAAACAAACCTGTTAAAGGTATGTTGACTGGACCTGTTACCATCCTCAACTGGTCATTCCCACGTGAAGACATCTCTATCAAGGATTCAACTCTTCAAATCGCCCTTGCTATCAAGGATGAGGTGCTTGACCTTGAAGCTGCTGGTGTGAAAATCATCCAAATCGACGAGGCTGCTCTTCGTGAAAAATTGCCACTCCGTCGTAGCGACTGGTACGAAGACTACCTTGACTGGGCAATTCCTGCCTTCCGCTTGGTACACTCAACAGTAGCGCCAGATACTCAAATCCACACTCACATGTGTTACTCAGAATTTACAGATATTATCCCAGCTATCGACAACATGGATGCAGATGTTATTTCCTTTGAAGCTAGCCGTTCAAACCTTGAAATCTTGGACGAACTCAAAGCGAAAAACTTCCAAACAGAAGTGGGACCTGGGGTTTACGATATCCACTCACCTCGTGTGCCAAATGAAGGCGAAATCGACAACACAATCGAAGCCATTCTTGCTAAAGTGCCAAGCAAGAAAGTTTGGATCAACCCAGACTGTGGTTTGAAAACACGTGGTATTCCAGAAACAAAAGAAAGCTTGATTCGCCTTGTTGAAGCAGCTAAAGCTGCGCGTGAGAAATTATAAGATAGGATTTCTCAAGAAGTGCTGTTTGGTCAATCTGCCTGTTTCACTTGGATTCTAGGAATCCAGCTAACGAAAAATCAACTAGAAAAGGATAATGACTATGTCACGCCAAACACCGTCACTCTCATTTGAAGTGTTCCCTCCCAACCCAGCCGTGGGTAATGATAACATTATTTCTGCTCTTCAAGATATGCAGGAGTTGGCTCCTCACTTTATCAGTGTAACTGCCAGCAATAATAAATTTAATATCAAGGAAACGACGGTCCGTTTGGCTGACTTTATCCAAAATGACTTGGCGATTCCGACTATTGCTCACTTGCCAGCCATCTATTTGACTAAGGATAAGGTTGCTGAAACGATTGCAGACTTGGACAAGGTTGGGGTGCAGAAAATCTTGGCTCTTCGTGGGGATATTATTCCTGATGTGGAACCACAAAAGGATTTCCGCTACGCAACTGACTTGATCGAGTTCATCAAGGAACAAGCCCCTCACTTTGATATTGTTGGTGCTTGCTATCCAGAAGGACACCCAGATTCGCCAAATCAGATTTCAGATATTCAAAATCTTAAGAAGAAAGTGGATGCAGGTTGTTCGAGTCTTGTAACTCAGCTTTTCTTTGACAATGAGCGCTTCTACGATTTCCAAGACAAGTGCATCTTGGCTGGGATTGATGTTCCCATTCATGCAGGGATTATGCCAATTCTGAATCGAAATCAGGCTCTCCGCCTCTTGAAGACTTGTGAGAATATCCATCTTCCACGCAAATTTAAAGCCATCTTAGACAAGTATGAGCATGACCCTGAGTCGCTCAGAGCAGCAGGACTTGCCTATGCAGTGGACCAAATCGTGGACTTGGTAACTCAGGATGTTGCCGGTGTGCATCTCTACACTATGAACAATGCTGAAACAGCAAAATATATCCACCAAGCAACCCATGCCTTGTTTAATCACCAGTCTCTAGGATAATAAAAAGCAAACCATTCTTCTCAGGTGAGGGGAATGGTTCCTTTTTAATGGTAAAGGCCGCACTTTTTAAGAAAAATATGATAAAATAGACTCTGTACGTACTTGATACAAAGATGAGGGTATTAAAAAAATAATGCATTTAAACCAAAAGTCTTAGATGTTTTAGCATCAAATCTTTCTGATAACTAACGGTAGGAAAGAGCGACACGAGCGAGTCAAATCGATGTTATTTGACGAGAGAGTTAGTAAAGCATTTAGCTAATTGCCTGATAGCGATTAGCGTGAAAGGATTAGATGCTTTAGCATCAAATCTTTCTAATGATTTGAATCTTGAGAATTGAACACGCCTACAACTCTGTGGAAAAAGATAAATCTGCCTAGGAGCAGTCGCTCCGTCGTTCGATTTCCTATTTTCCTTTGAGTTGCTTGACGGCTTAGTATCTTGATTTTTGTAGGCAAGACGTATAATATTATCAATCCAAAGGGGATTAAAATGACAAAACAAGTGTTTCAAACGACTTTTGCGGGTCGTGAGTTAATCGTAGAGACTGGTCAGGTTGCTAAGCAAGCCAATGGCGCAGTTGTTGTGCGTTACGGTGAGTCAACTGTCTTGACTGCGGCCGTTATGTCTAAAAAAATGGCAACTGGGGATTTCTTCCCACTTCAAGTCAACTATGAAGAAAAAATGTATGCGGCTGGGAAGTTTCCTGGTGGCTTTATGAAACGTGAAGGACGTCCTTCAACAGATGCGACTTTGACAGCGCGTTTGATTGACCGTCCAATCCGTCCTATGTTTGCGGAAGGTTTCCGTAATGAAGTGCAAGTGATTAACACCGTGCTTTCTTATGATGAAAATGCCTCTGCACCTATGGCAGCTATGTTTGGTTCATCCTTGGCGCTTTCTATTTCAGATATTCCGTTTGACGGACCAATCGCTGGGGTACAAGTGGGCTATGTAGATGGTCAAATCATCATCAACCCTACTCAAGAACAAGCAGAGCAATCGCTTCTTGAATTAACAGTAGCTGGTACCAAGCATGCTATCAATATGGTAGAGTCTGGTGCCAAAGAATTGTCAGAAGAAATCATGTTGGAAGCTCTTCTTAAAGGGCATGAAGCAGTCAAAGAATTGATTGCCTTCCAAGAAGAAATTGTTGCTGCTGTTGGTAAGGAAAAAGCAGAAGTGGAATTGCTTCATGTGGATGCGGACTTGCAAGCTGAAATCATCGCAGCTTACAACAGCGACCTCCAAAAAGCTGTTCAAGTAGAAGAAAAATTGGCTCGTGAAGCTGCAACTCAAGCAGTCAAAGACCAAGTGACTGCAGTTTACGAAGAAAAATATGCAGACCATGAAGAATTTGACCGTATCATGCGTGATGTGGCTGAAATCTTGGAACAGATGGAACACGCTGAAGTGCGCCGTTTGATCACAGAAGACAAGGTGCGTCCTGATGGGCGTAAGGTCGATGAAATCCGTCCTTTGGATGCGGTTGTTGACTTCCTTCCTCGTGTGCACGGTTCCGGTCTCTTCACTCGTGGACAAACTCAGGCCCTTTCAGTCTTGACCTTGGCTCCGATGGGAGAAACTCAAATCATTGATGGTTTGGATCCAGAGTACAAGAAACGCTTTATGCACCACTATAACTTCCCTCAATATTCTGTAGGGGAAACTGGACGCTACGGTGCGCCAGGTCGTCGTGAAATTGGTCATGGCGCTCTCGGTGAGCGTGCTCTTGCTCAAGTTTTGCCAAGCTTGGAGGAATTCCCATACGCTATCCGCTTGGTAGCAGAAGTCTTGGAATCAAATGGTTCTTCTTCTCAAGCCTCTATCTGTGCGGGAACGCTTGCCCTTATGGCTGGTGGTGTGCCAATCAAGGCGCCAGTAGCAGGGATTGCCATGGGTCTCATCTCAGATGGAAACAACTATACAGTCTTGACAGATATCCAAGGTTTGGAAGACCACTTTGGAGACATGGACTTCAAGGTTGCGGGTACTCGTGACGGGATTACAGCCCTTCAAATGGATATCAAGATTCAAGGGATTACTGCAGAAATCTTGACTGAGGCCCTTGCTCAGGCCAAGAAAGCCCGTTTTGAAATCCTTGATGTGATTGAAGCAACCATTCCAGAAGTTCGTCCAGAATTGGCTCCAACTGCTCCGAAGATTGATACCATCAAGATTGATGTGGACAAGATTAAGATTGTCATCGGTAAAGGTGGAGAAACCATCGACAAGATTATCGCTGAAACAGGCGTTAAGATTGATATCGATGAAGAAGGAAATGTGTCTATCTACTCTAGCGATCAAGATGCCATCAATCGTGCTAAAGAAATTATTGCTGGTTTGGTTCGTGAAGCTAAGGTGGACGAAGTTTACCGTGCTAAAGTCGTTCGTATCGAGAAATTTGGTGCCTTTGTTAACCTCTTTGATAAGACAGATGCCCTCGTTCACATTTCGGAAATGGCTTGGACGCGTACCAATAATGTCGAAGACTTGGTAGCAATCGGTGATGAAGTTGATGTTAAGGTTATCAAGATTGATGAAAAAGGACGTGTGGATGCTTCTATGAAAGCCCTTCTTCCTCGTCCTCCAAAACCTGAACGTGATGAAAAAGGTGAAAAGTCTGAGCGTCCTCACCGCCCACGTCATCACAAGGATCACAAACCTAAGAAAGAATTTACAGAAACACCAAAAGATTCAGAATAAGAAAAGGAGAAATGTATGGGATGGTGGCGCGAAACCATTGATATCGTAAAAGAAAATGATCCAGCGGCCCGCACCACTTTGGAGGTTTTGCTGACTTATCCAGGTGTCAAGGCCTTGGCGGCCCACCGTCTTTCACATTTTCTCTGGAAACACGGCTTCAAGCTCTTGGCTCGTATGCACAGTCAGTTTTGGCGCTTTTGGACTCAGATTGAGATTCATCCAGGTGCCCAGATTGATTCAGGTGTCTTTATCGACCATGGTTCTGGCTTGGTGATTGGGGAAACAGCGATCGTTGAAAGAGGTGTTCTTCTTTATCACGGAGTGACTCTTGGGGGAACAGGAAAAGACTGTGGCAAACGCCATCCGACCGTTCGAAAGGGAGCTCTCATTTCGGCTCATGCCCAAGTTATCGGACCAGTGGAAATTGGCGAAAATGCTAAGGTCGGTGCTGCAGCAGTTGTCGTAGCAGATGTACCTAGTGATGTGACGGTTGTCGGTATTCCGGCCAAGATTGTCCGAGTTCATGGACAGAAGGATGAACCGACGATCCACGAAGTCGAAGAAAAACGAGAGTACTACGTCAATAAACTCGAGCAGGCTAAAGAAGCCAGTCACAGATCGTCGGGGTTGTAGAGGATAGCTATATGATTCAAGCAAGAAACAAGTTAAGCCAAGAGGAGTTATCTGAGGCGAAAAAACTAATTAACTGTTGCCAAAACTATGACGGTACCTATCGTGATCCCTATCTCTCTAACATGCTTAATTTTGACCCAAACATGCCCGCCTTTTTCCTTTATTATGAAAAAGGCGAACTTGTTGGTTTATTAACTGTCTATGCAGATGATCAAGATGTGGAAGTGACGATACTGGTTCATCCAGCTCATCGCCGTCAGGGGATTGCGCGTGCATTGTTTGCTAGTTTTGAGAAAGAAACGGCTTCTTTCCCTATTCGTTCAGTTACTTTTCAGACAGAGCGTGTTTTTCTAGACCGCCATCCTGATTTTATTAGCAACTGGGGATTGGTCGAGGATGAAGAGACAGAAACTTGGTTAGGTAAGGATAGAAAACCTTATCCGTTAGCAACTGTTTCCAATCTTGAAGTTTTGTTAGCAGATAGTTCGTATCAGGAGCAAATTAGTCAGTTGAAATTTCAGGCATTTTCAGAGGAACATGAATCTAGAGAAGTTGTGGATAGATATGTCGCTGAAGCTCTGAAAGATCCAGAAAGTCGCCTATATATTTTGTTAAAAGACGATCAGGTTATTGGAACTTGCACGGTTGATTTATCGAGCGATACGAATTACTTCTACGGTTTAGCAATATCTGAACCTGAACGTGGAAAAGGCTATGGAAGCTACTTAGCAAAATCCCTTGTCAACCAACTAATTGAGCAAAATGATAAGGAATTTCAGATTGCAGTGGAAGATAGCAATGTAGGTGCCAAACGCTTGTATGAAAAAATTGGCTTTGTCAAACAGACTCAGGTGGTTTATCTGAATGAGAAAGGAGCAAGGGATTCCGAAGTGTAGAGACATTCGGACTGAAATTTACTTGAGCTCTTAGTGATGAAATTAACTGTTCTTGGATTTTGGATTTCCTGACTATGATTTATGATTAAAATCTATGACACCTTGAGCCGTAAGTAGACAGGAGAGGCGCTTGAATGTTTAAGAATGAACCGTTCTGTTGCAGATTGGAATTGCTGTTGTCTGGCTTATTTTTCTTGTCCAGCAAGGATTTTGCTGAATACTTTGATTAGCTTAGGTCTAATCATCTGGAGCTATCCCGCTAAGTGAAGGCGAAGTAGAACTAGAAAGGAAACTACAAGAATGGCAGTATATTTTTACGGCTGTATCACCATGGATGGCTACTTGGCAGACAGCCAGCACAGGATAGACTGGCTGCATCAGCTTGGTTCTATAGAGGATACAGGCTATGATGACTTTTACAGGCAAATGGATATCACCATCATGGGCAAGCGGACCTTTGAGGAAATCCAAGATTTGCAAGATGTAGAAAGTTTTTATCAAGCTACGGAAAACTATGTCTTTACGCATGATAGGCACCTGCCTGTCAGCAATTACCAGCCAGTAGCTGGGGATGTGGTGGACTTTGTTCACCAGATTGACAAAGGCAAAAATGTCTTTGTGATTGGTGGTAATTCCTTAGTAGGACCGCTCTTGGATGCGGATCTTTTCGACCACCTCATTATTCAGATAGCGCCCCTTATCCTAGGAAAGGGGGTTCCCCTCTTTACCCAAGAGGAAGGGCAGCGCTTTTACCAACTGGATAGCCTCAGACAATTTGGTCCTTTTGCAGAGCTGGTTTTCAGCCGAAAAAGTCAGAAATAGAGAAGGGAGTGGACCGCATGATTAAAATCTACGACACCATGTCTCGTGATTTGCGAGAATTTGTCCCGATTGAGGACGGCAAAGTAAAGATGTATGTTTGTGGGCCAACCGTGTACAACTATATCCACGTGGGGAATGCCCGTTCGACGGTGGCTTTTGATACCATTCGTCGCTATTTTGAGTATCGTGGTTATGAGGTTGCCTATATTTCCAATTTTACGGATGTGGATGATAAGATTATCAACCGTGCCAAGGAAGAAGGCATTACGCCACAGGAGGTTGCGGACAAGTACATCGTTGCCTTTCGTGAGGATGTGACGGCCTTGGGCGTCAAACCTGCGACTCGCCATCCGCGTGTAGTGGAGTTTATGGCTGACATTATCCGCTTTGTGGAAGACTTGATTGAAAAAGGTTTTGCCTATGAGAGCCAAGGAGATGTTTACTTCCGTGTGGAAAAATCCCACAACTATGCTAAATTAGCAAATAAAACCTTGGAAGATTTGGAACTAGGTGCTTCAGGTCGTACCGATGAAGAAACGGCACGTAAGGAAAATCCTGTAGACTTTGCCCTCTGGAAAGCTGCCAAATCAGGCGAGATTTCTTGGGACAGTCCTTGGGGACCTGGTCGTCCGGGCTGGCACATCGAGTGTTCAGTCATGTCGACAGAGATTTTGGGCGACACCATTGATATTCACGGTGGTGGAGCCGACCTAGAGTTTCCTCATCATACCAATGAAATTGCCCAGTCAGAAGCCAAAACTGGCAAGACCTTTGCCAACTATTGGATGCATAATGGCTTTGTCAATATTGATAATGTCAAGATGTCCAAATCCTTGGGTAACTTTATCACAGTGCACGATGCCCTTAAAACTCTTGATGGGCAAGTGCTTCGTTTCTTCTTTGCGACTCAGCATTACCGCAAGCCTATCAACTTTACGGAAAAGGCAGTGCGAGACGCTGAGACCAATCTCAAGTATTTGAAGAACACTTATGAGCAACCATTTACAGGAAATGTGGACGCCCAAGAGTTACAAGCCTTTAAAGATAAGTTTGTAGCAGCTATGGATGAAGATTTTAACGCTGCCAACGGTATCACAGTTGTTTTTGAAATGGCCAAATGGATCAATTCTGGTAACTATGATGCAAGTGTCAAGCAAGCTTTTGCGGATATGTTGGAAGTCTTTGGAATTGTCTTTATTGAGGAAGTTTTGGACGTTGAGATTGAAGACTTGATCCAAAAACGCCAAGAAGCGCGTGCCAGTCGTGATTTTGCGACAGCGGACCAGATCCGTGACCAATTGGCTGCTCAAGGGATTAAGCTCCTTGACACCAAAGATGGAGTGAGGTGGACACGTGATTGATGTCAATCTCATTAACGGAATTGCGTTAGCTTTTGAGGGGGACGCGGTGTATTCCATGTATATTCGCCGTCACCTCATCCTCAAAGGCATGACAAAGCCCAATAAACTCCACCAAGAAGCGACCAAGTATGTCTCAGCCAAAGCTCAGGCTCGCCTGATTTCCTTTATGTTAGAGGAGCAAGTTCTGACGGAAAAAGAAGAAGAAATCTACAAACGTGGTCGCAATACCAATAGTCACACCAAGGCCAAAAATGCTGATGTGGTGACTTACCGTATGTCCACAGGTTTTGAAGCCGTCATGGGCTATCTCCATATGACTGATAATCTAGAACGTCTTGAGAGCTTGATTTCGTGGTGCATCCAAAAAGTGGAGGGCTAGGACGTGATAGCAAAAGAACTACAAGACTGGTTTCCTGAGGCTCAGATTTCAGACCAACCAGTAGAGAAAGAGGGCTATCTCACGCTCCCTTTAGCTTCTCAGCAGTGGATTTTGCTGGAGGAAGCTGGGCTCAGTGAGCGTGAAAAGCAGTTGGTTGCCCTTTTGACCCAGCAGGAGCAGGCTCGTTCGCTCAATCCTTGGTATTCCTATCTGATTGAGGGCAAGGGTCAGGCACCAAAAACTTTTAAAAAGATTCAGTTGGTTTATTGTCATCTTTCCTATTTTCAGCAGGAAAATCTAGCTTCTTGGCTGGATATGATGCGGACTCTTTTTCCTAACTGTCAGACAGTGCTTCAGGTCGGAGCTCAGGATTATGTTTTCGTACTTCAACAAGACAAATACACATCTGTACGAGCTATTTTAAGTGATACGATTGAAGCGGTTGAGTATGACTTTGGACTGCGTCTCTCTATCATGTTAGGTCAGGTTTGGTCTCAGACAGGACATCAAGCCCTATCAGACTTAATCAAAGCAGAGCGAGATTTGTTTAAGACTTGGTGGCGTCAGGGTCACCAAGGTGTTCATACCTTTTCACAACTCTATCTTTGGAGTATGGGGGAAAGAATTGTTGACCTGAGAGCAATCAAGGAATGCCTGCACCAGATGATTTTGGACCAGGATCAGATTCAGGAAATCATTCTCTCCCTTTGGGAAAATAGTGCCGTTCTCACTAAAACAGCCCAGCAACTCTATCTGCACCGCAATTCTCTCCAATACAAGATTGATAAATGGGAAGAATTGACAGGGCTACAGTTGAAGGAATTGACAGATCTGACCTTGTGTTATCAGTTGATTTTACCAGATATTTTATAAAGTTTTGTGCAAGTTGCACAGAACTTTTTTATTTTTTTGGTCACCTTGCCATAGAAATGTAAAGCGTTTTCATCTATAATAAAACTATCAAAAGACAAAAGGAGTTCACCTCATGGTAGAATTGAATCTTAAAAATATTTACAAAAAATATCCAAACAGCGAACACTATTCAGTTGAAGACTTCAACTTGGACATCAAAGACAAAGAATTTATCGTTTTCGTAGGTCCTTCAGGATGTGGTAAATCAACAACTCTTCGTATGATTGCTGGTCTTGAAGACATCACAGAAGGTACTGCATCTATCGATGGCGTGGTTGTCAACGACGTAGCTCCAAAAGACCGTGACATCGCCATGGTATTCCAAAACTACGCTCTTTACCCACACATGACTGTTTATGACAACATGGCTTTCGGTTTGAAATTGCGTAAATACAGCAAAGAAGACATCGACAAACGTGTGCAAGAAGCAGCTGAAATCCTTGGATTGAAAGAATTCTTGGAACGTAAACCTGCTGACCTTTCAGGTGGTCAACGTCAACGTGTTGCCATGGGTCGTGCGATCGTCCGTGATGCAAAAGTATTCTTGATGGACGAACCTTTGTCAAACTTGGATGCGAAACTTCGTGTATCCATGCGTGCTGAAATCGCTAAAATCCACCGTCGTATCGGAGCTACAACTATCTACGTAACTCACGACCAAACAGAAGCGATGACACTTGCAGACCGTATCGTTATCATGTCAGCTACTAAAAACCCTGCTGGTACTGGTACTATCGGACGTGTTGAACAAATCGGTACTCCTCAAGAAGTTTACAAAAACCCAGTTAACAAATTCGTAGCAGGATTCATCGGAAGCCCAGCTATGAACTTCATCAACGTAAAATTGATCGGTGACCACATCGTTGGTGACGCCTTTAACTTGAAAGTTCCAGAAGGTGCTTTGAAAGTTCTTCGCGATAAAGGTTACGAAGGTAAAGAATTGATCTTCGGTATCCGTCCAGAAGACGTGAACGCAGAACCTGCTTTCCTTGAAACATTCCCAGAATCAGTTGTGAAAGCAACTATCTCTGTATCAGAATTGCTTGGTTCAGAATCTCACCTATACTGCCAAGTTGGTAAAGATGAATTCGTTGCTAAGGTTGACGCACGTGACTACTTGCAAGCTGGTGCAACAGTTGAACTTGGATTTGACTTGAACAAAGCACACTTCTTCGATGTAGAAACTGAAAAAACAGTTTACTAAGATAAACGAAACTCAAAACACTGCTAGAAATCTGGCAGTGTTTTTTTGAGATGTGGATTGATTGAGAGGGAATTTTCTAGTTTTCATATTCTTAAAAAAGTGATAAAATGGTAGGAAGAATTGGAGAGTAGAGATGCCAAAAGAAGTGAATTTAACAGGCGAAGAAGTTGTCGCTTTAACAAAAGAATATTTAAAGGAAGAGGATGTCCATTTTGTCCATAAGGCCTTGGTCTATGCGGTGGAATGCCATAGTGGTCAATACCGCAAATCAGGTGAGCCTTATATCATCCACCCCATCCAAGTGGCAGGTATTTTAGCTAAGCTCAAATTGGATGCTGTAACGGTAGCTTGTGGTTTCTTGCATGATGTAGTAGAAGATACAGATGCGACCTTGGACGATTTGGAAAGAGAGTTTGGCCCTGATGTGCGGGTAATCGTTGATGGGGTTACCAAGCTTGGTAAGGTCGAGTACAAATCAATCGAGGAACAATTAGCGGAAAATCATCGCAAGATGCTCATGGCCATGTCTGAGGACATCCGTGTTATCTTGGTCAAACTGTCTGACCGCTTGCACAATATGCGGACCCTGAAACACCTTCGAAAAGATAAGCAGGAGCGTATTTCCAAAGAAACCATGGAAATATATGCCCCACTTGCCCACCGTTTGGGGATTTCCAGTGTTAAATGGGAATTAGAAGACCTGTCTTTCCGTTATCTCAATCCTACAGAGTTTTACAAGATTACCCATATGATGAAGGAAAAACGCAGAGAGCGTGAAGCCTTGGTGGATGAGGTAGTCACAAAATTAGAGGAATATACGACAGATCGTCACTTGAAAGGGAAGATTTACGGTCGTCCCAAGCATATTTACTCGATTTTCCGCAAAATGCAGGACAAGAGAAAACGGTTTGAGGAGATCTATGACCTGATTGCCATTCGTTGTATTTTGAATACCCAAAGTGATGTCTATGCCATGCTTGGTTATGTGCATGAACTCTGGAAACCCATGCCTGGTCGTTTTAAAGACTATATCGCTAACCGCAAGGCCAATGGTTACCAGTCTATCCATACGACTGTTTATGGGCCAAAAGGGCCGATTGAATTCCAGATTCGGACCAAGGAAATGCATGAGGTGGCTGAGTACGGGGTTGCGGCTCACTGGGCATATAAGAAAGGTATTAAGGGGCAGGTTAACAGCAAGGAATCAGCTATTGGGATGAACTGGATTAAGGAGATGATGGAGCTACAAGACCAGGCTGATGATGCCAAGGAATTTGTGGATTCTGTTAAGGAAAACTATCTGGCTGAGGAGATTTACGTCTTTACTCCAGATGGAGCTGTTCGTTCCCTTCCCAAAGATTCAGGACCGATTGACTTTGCCTACGAAATCCATACCAAAGTCGGTGAAAAAGCGACTGGTGCCAAGGTCAATGGTCGCATGGTTCCACTGACAACCAAGCTCAAGACAGGGGATCAGGTTGAAATTGTCACCAACCCCAACTCCTTTGGACCTAGCCGTGACTGGCTCAATATGGTCAAGACCAGCAAGGCGCGTAACAAGATTCGTCAGTTCTTTAAAAACCAAGATAAGGAATTGTCTGTCAACAAGGGTCGTGAGATGTTGATGGCTCAGTTCCAAGAAAATGGCTATGTGGCCAATAAATTCATGGACAAGCGCCACATGGACCAAGTTCTACAAAAGACCAGCTACAAGACAGAAGAATCCCTCTTTGCGGCTATTGGTTTTGGCGAAATCGGTGCTATTACTGTCTTTAACCGTCTGACTGAAAAGGAACGTCGTGAGGAAGAACGTGCCAAGGCCAAGGCGGAAGCAGAAGAGCTTGTCAAAGGTGGCGAGATCAAGGTTGAAAACAAAGAAACCCTCAAGGTTAAGCATGAGGGTGGAGTGGTCATTGAAGGTGCCTCAGGTCTCCTAGTGCGGATTGCCAAGTGTTGTAATCCTGTTCCTGGTGACGATATTGTCGGCTACATTACCAAGGGTCGTGGTGTAGCTATTCACCGTGTGGACTGTATGAACCTGCGTGCCCAAGAAAACTACGAGCAACGTCTCCTTGATGTGGAGTGGGAAGATCAGTATTCAAACTCAAATAAGGAGTATATGGCTCATATCGATATCTATGGTCTCAACCGTACAGGACTGTTGAACGATGTACTGCAAGTTCTTTCAAACACAACCAAGAATATCTCGACAGTCAACGCCCAACCAACCAAGGATATGAAGTTTGCTAATATCCATGTATCCTTTGGCATTGCCAACCTCTCGACACTGACTTCGGTCGTGGACAAGATTAAGAGTGTGCCAGAAGTCTATTCTGTAAAACGGACCAACGGCTAATTGCCCTAGCTCTTACTAGAAAGGCTATTATGAAAATCATTATCCAACGGGTTACAAAAGCCCAAGTGAGTATCGAAGGTCAGGTTCAGGGAAAAATCAATCAGGGACTCTTATTGCTGGTTGGTGTTGGACCAGAGGACCAAGAGGAAGATTTGGACTATGCCGTGAGAAAACTGGTCAACATGCGTATTTTTTCAGACGCAGAAGGCAAGATGAACCTGTCTGTCAAAGATATTGAAGGAGAAATCCTCTCTATTTCTCAGTTTACCCTCTTTGCAGATACTAAGAAAGGCAATCGTCCAGCCTTCACAGGTGCAGCCAAGCCTGATATGGCATCAGACTTCTATGATGCTTTCAACCAAAAATTAGCGCAAGAAGTGCCCGTTCAGACAGGCATTTTTGGAGCGGATATGCAAGTTGAGCTGGTCAATGATGGGCCAGTTACCATTATCTTAGATACTAAAAATAGATAAGAAAGACCAAGCCCAGTCGGCTTGGTTTTTCTTATCTATCATAAAATATTCCAAAATGGAATCTGTTCTTGAGGCTCTATAATATTTGTAGTGGGTAAATCCCCTATAGATATTATGGAGCCTATTTTTGTGTAGAAAAAAAGTCCCATATGACCTATAATGAAAAGCGACGAAACAACTCATTAGAAAGAATCATATGGAACCATTACATTTTATCACAAAACTACTCGATATCAAAGACCCTAATGTCCAAATTATGGATGTTGTTAATAGAGATACCCACAAGGAAATCATCGCTAAACTGGATTATGAGGCCCCATCTTGTCCTGAATGTGGAAGTCAAATGAAGAAATATGACTTCCAAAAACCATCGAAAATTCCTTACCTTGAAACAACTGGTATGCCTACCAGAATCCTCCTTAAAAAGCGTCGTTTCAAGTGCTATCATTGCTCTAAAATGATGGTCTCACAGACCTCTCTCGTCGAGAAAAATCACCAAATTCCTCGTATTATCAACCAAAAAATTGCGCAAAAATTGATTGAAAAAACTTCTATGACCGATATCGCTCATCAACTGGCTATTTCAACTTCAACTGTCATTCGCAAGCTTAATGACTTCCGTTTTAAGCATGATTTTTCTCGTCTTCCAGAGATTATGTCTTGGGACGAGTATGCCTTTACCAAGGGAAAGATGAGTTTCATTGCACAAGATTTTGATAATCTTAACATCATCACTGTTCTTGAAGGCAGAACACAGGCTATCATACGAAATCACTTTCTGCGCTACGAGCGAGCTGTTCGTTGTCAGGTGAAAATCATTACGATGGATATGTTTAGTCCTTATTATGCCTTGGCTAAACAGCTTTTTCCATGTGCTAAAATCGTTCTAGATCGATTTCACATTGTACAACACTTAAGCCGTGCTATGAGTCGTGTTCGTGTCCAAATCATGAATCAATTTGAGCGAAAATCCCATGAATACAAAGCCATCAAGCGCTACTGGAAGCTCATACAGCAGGATAGTCGTAAACTCAGTGATAAACGTTTTTATCGCCCTACTTTTCGCATGCACTTAACAAATAAAGAAATTCTAGACAAGCTTTTGAGCTATTCAGAAGACTTGAGACACCACTACAATCTCTATCAGCTCTTACTTTTTCACTTTCAGAACAAGGAGCCAGACAAATTCTTCGGACTTATTGAGGACAATCTAAAGCAGGTTCATCCTCTTTTTCAGACTGTCTTTAAAACCTTCCTCAAGGATAAAGAAAAGATTGTCAACGCCCTTCAACTACCCTATTCCAACGCCAAATTGGAAGCGACCAATAATCTCATCAAACTTATCAAGCGAAATGCCTTTGGTTTTCGGAACTTTGAAAACTTCAAAAAACGGATTTTTATCGCTCTCAATATCAAAAAAGAAAGGACGAAATGTGTCCTTTCTCGATCTTAGCTTTTCTTCAACCCACTACAGTTGACAAAGAGCCGTTCTTGATAGGCTTTTGGGAAGTCTCTTTTCAGGCTTTGGCTTATGCGGTAGGAAGGGATGAGGTGTCCTAGGATTAGGAGAGTTCCCTGAAGGAAAAGTGACATACCACTTAAACATATCAAGGAGAGAATCATCAAGATATCCCATAGGAGGATTTGTATGGCAAAACGCCAGAATCTTGGTCTAGTCTGGGAATAGAGTTGACTAAAGTGGTCACAAAGTTGGTTGGAAAGATAGGTCAATAGCACAGGATGAAAGAAAATGATCCAACCGATATAAATCAAAATCCAATCCCAAGTAAGCCCCCCTTTAAATGTCAAAAATGCCAGCATGATTCCATCAATGACAAGGAGTTGAACGGTTTTGATATAGATGATTTTTTTCATGCTAAAACCTCAGTTTCCTTAGAGACACTCCCATAAAGAGATATGTTTGTCGTAAAAGTCTGGATAGTTTTCTCTTAGGTGTCCAGCTGTCATATAATAAAAAGTAGAATGGCAAGCAGTGATGATTGGCATAAGAGAGGGAAAACGCTGAGAACTAACGAAGGTTAAAAGGACAAAAAATAGAAAATCAATGGTGAGAACCCCTAAATAGTAGAAGCGAATCTTTTTATTGATTTGAGGATAAATCTCAGCGAATTGATGTTTGAGTTGGATAACCAAGCGAAACAGCAGTAGTCCCTGAGCAAGGAGGAAAATAAAACCAGAGAGCAAGAGCCACTCCAAAGATGTCTCGGGTTTTTTGCTAAAAAATGCGAATAGTAGCAAATCGATAACTGCAATTGTTGTAAAATGGAGTCTAAAGAGTTTTTTCATGACAAGACCTCCCTCTTTTATCTAGCTTCATTCTACTCCAAAAGAATGGTAGTTACAACTAAAATGATAAAAATAGCAGAAGGGAGATTCTCTTAAGTTGGCTAGTATTCTTTATTTGAGTTTCCTTCTATTATCTAACTTCTTCATCATTCCAGACAAATAAAGCTCCTATTGCATTGAGGATATAAAAGATGTATTTTCCGATATTGGCAAAGTTTCCTTGAATACCAGCTTTTGTCAGCTGAACGAAATTGTAAATCAACCAAAAGCCCCACTGAGTTGTTAGTTTCAATGCGTTAAAAGCATTGGCAATGAGGGATAGTGCAAAGGCAATAGTTGTTACGTAGGCAAGGAGATTCATCTTGCCACCATAGCCGATATAGTTGGTCGCAAAGGCAAAGAGGAAGGCGATGATTGAAATGATGATGGCCGCCGATTTTACCTGTTTTTGGCTCATTTGGTTAGGTCTGCCTTCTTGCGAAGCTTCCCATTTCTTAATAGCAAAGGTATAAATGAGGAAGGTGACGGGATAGGTAATAATGGCCGCCTTATTTCCAAGGATATAATCAATGGTACCAGACAAAATGGTATTAACAATACCAAAGTAATTTCCCCATTTGCTTAATTTTCCCGTGAAACGAGTGGACAACATGGAAATCCCAACGTTGGTTACGGAAATTAATCCAAAGGGTACAAGAGCTGTCCATGGTCCCCAATCTACAAATTTATCGAGGCGTGAGTTGAGGTAACCAGATGCAATCGCAATCCCAACGACCAAAGCAACCCCGAAGAGGTCAAACCATTTGGATGTCGCAAAAATTTTTAGTGATTTTTTCATATATTAAGATATCTTTCTTTTTTTTACAAATATTCTACAACTAAATGAAAGTAAAATCAAATGATAGAAATAAAACCCTGAAAATAAAACTTTCAGGGGTGGTTGGGGTACTTGAGAAATTAGTCGATTTTTTCGACATAGAGTTGTTTGGCAATGTCCATACTTACTTGTAAATCCTCGTCTTTACTAAGGATAGTGAAGGTATTGCTGAAGCCATCAAACTGCTGGACTTGGAGCTTGTCACCGATGTGAAGTGAGTGCTTATCCAGATAATGGAGAATGTCAAAACTATCGTGCACCCGAGTCAGGCGGTAGGCGCCAGCTTCTTTGATGTCAGCTAGTGGCAGGTTATTGATTTCAACTAAGAGTTCTCCCTTAGCAGGAATAGTTCCTCCGTGAGGGCAGGTCTTAGGGGATCCAAGTAATTTTTCTAGTCTCTCCACGAATAAATCAGAGACAGTGTGTTCCAATACCTCAGCTTCCTCGTGAATCTGGTCACTCGTATAGTCTAAATGATGAACTAGAAAAACTTCAATCAAGCGATGCTTACGATAGAGCTCTGAGACCAGTTTGAGTCCAAGATCAGTCAGTAGATAGCCACATTCCTTGTCCTTGAGGATGAGATTTTCACTTTTCATCCGTTTAATCATTTCAGTTACGGCAGGGGGAGAGACTTGCATGCGGGCAGCAATTTCCTTGTTGGTAATCTTATGCAAATCGATGCCAATTTCATAAATACACTTTAGATAATCTTCTTTATTCGGGGTCATTCGTTTCCTCTTGTCTAATATCTTTATCTAGTATATCAAAAAAAGCTAGATTTCTCTAGCTATCTGCCACAATGGCTTCTAATTTAGTTCTTTAGCAGCTGCAATTGCGGCTTCGAAGTTTGGTTCAGAGTTGATATTATCCACGTATTCAACGTAGCGAATAGTATTGTCAGTATCGAGGACAAAGACTGCGCGTGCCAATAGATGCCACTCATTGATTAAGAGAGCATAATCACGTCCAAAGGAATGGTCGAAATAGTCTGAGAGCATGATGGCATTTTCAATACCTTCAGCACCGCACCAACGTTTTTGGGCAAAAGGGAGGTCCATTGAAACAGTCAAGACAACGGTATTATCCAGTCCAGTCAGTTCTTCATTAAAACGACGCGTTTGAGTTGAGCAGATACCTGTATCGATAGAAGGCACGACACTCAAGACTTTTTTCTTGCCATCAAAATCAGCCAGAGATTTTTTAGAAAGGTCTGTTGTAGTGAGTGAAAAATCAAGTGCCTTGTCGCCGACTTGTAGTTGTTTACCTGTAAAGCTCACAGGATTTCCGAGAAAAGTTACCATAGGATACTCCAATCTTTTTTCTTCCATTTTAGCTGAAACAGTCGGAATTTTCCAATGATTTGACCGGAAATATGGGCATAGAAAAAACGCCAGCTCATGTGAGAATGACGTTTTTCATTGAGTATTATTTTGCCAATCCTTCAGCAATCTTGTCAAGGTTGTATTTCATCATGTTGTAGTAGCTGTCGCCTTCTTTACCTTGTTCTGCGATAGAGTCAGTAAAGATTTGTGCGTAGATTGGGATGTTTGTGTCTTGTGAAACAGTCTTCATTGGACGGTCATCCACACTTGATTCTACAAAGAGTGATGGAACTTTTGTTTGGCGAAGTTTTTCAACCAAGGTCTTGATTTGTTCAGGAGTTCCTTCTTCTTCAGTATTGATTTCCCAGATATAGGCACTTGGGACACCATAGGCTTTAGAGAAGTATTTGAATGCTCCTTCGCTGGTTACAATGAGTTTCTTTTCAGCAGGGATGTTATTGAATTTATCTTTACTTTCTTTATCAAGTTTGTCTAACTTATCAGTATATTCTTTGAGATTTTTTTCATAGAATTCTTTGTTGTTAGGATCTTTAGCGCTCAATTGTTTGGCGATATTTTTAGCAAAGATAATTCCATTTTCAAGGTTAAGCCAAGCGTGTGGGTCTTCTTTTCCTTTTTCATTTTTTCCTTCAAGGTAGATAACATCAACACCTTCACTGACTGCAAAGTAGTCTTTGTTTTCAGTTTTCTTGGCATTTTCTACTAATTTGCTAAACCAGGCATTGCCACCTGTTTCAAGGTTGATACCGTTATAGAAAATGAGGTCAGCCTCAGAAGTTTTCTTAACATCTTCAGGAAGTGGTTCGTATTCGTGTGGGTCTTGCCCAATCGGAACGATACTGTGAAGATCAATCTTATCACCAGCAATATTTTTAGTAATATCAGCGATGATTGAGTTTGTAGCAACAACTTTTAGTTTTTGACCAGAAGCTGCATCTTTTTTTCCGCCAGCACATGCTGCAAGAGCAATGACAGAAAGAAAGAGAACGAACAATGTACCTAATTTTTTCATTAGATCCTCCAATTTATTGGGGCTTTACCCCTTATTTTAACAAATGTTTATTTTTCAGTTTCAAATATCGTTGTTTTGGAGCGATAAAGAAGCTAATGAGAAAGAAACTAGCAGCTGTAAGCACGATACTAGAACCTGCCGCAACGTTAAAGCTATAGCCGATAAAGAGTCCCAAAACTGAAGCTGTAGCTCCAAAGGTTGAGGAAAGGAAAATCATACTTTTCAGGCTATTGGCATACAGATAAGCAGTTGCAGCTGGGGTAATCAGCATGGCTACAATCAGGATAGTTCCGACACTTTGCATGGCTGTCACAGACACGAGAGTCAGGAGTACCATGAGAAGGTAGTGATAGAAATTGACAGGCATTCCCATGGCCTTGGCCAAGAGTTCATCAAAGGAAGTGATCAAGAGTTGCTTGAAGAAAATCCAGATTAACAAGAGAATGGCTGCCCCCACACCCATAGTAATAAACATATCCGTATCTTGGACGGCTAGGATATTACCGAAAAGGATATGGAAAAGGTCAGTTGAACTTTTAGCGACACTAATCAAGATGATACCGAGGGCTAAGAAAGAAGAAAAGGTAATGCCGATGGCGGTATCGCTTTTGATAATCGAGTTCCCCTTGATGTAGGTAATGATGATGGCAGCTAGCAATCCAAAGACAATGGCTCCGATAAAGAAGTCAAGGCCCAAGATGAAGGAGAGGGCTACACCTGGCAAGACAGCATGTGAAATAGCATCTCCCATGAGTGACATCCCGCGTAGAATGATGAAACATCCCACAGCTCCAGCTACGACCCCGACGACAATAGCTGTTATCAAGGCATTTTGTAGGAAATGGAATTTTTGCAATCCATCGATAAATTCTGCAATCATAGGTCACCTCCATTGAAAAAGAGTCGATTACCGTAAGCTTCTTTGAGATTGGCTTCGGTAAAGGTTTCTTTGGTCGGACCAAAGGCAATCACTTCTCGATTGACAAGTAAGACTTGATCGAAGTAGTGGGGAACCTTGCTGAGGTCATGGTGGACGATGAGAACCGTCTTGCCAGCTTTTTTCAGATCTCTCAGCGTATTCATGATGATTTCCTCACTGACAGAATCGATCCCAACAAAAGGTTCATCCAAGAGGATATAGTCGGCTTCCTGCACCAAACATCTGGCAATCAAAACCCGTTGAAATTGACCTCCAGACAGTTGACTGATTTGACGTTCAGCGTAGTCAGCTAGGCCGACGATTTCAAGGGCTTCTTGCACTTTTTTCCAATGTTTAGCGTTTAAACTTCGAAAGAGAGGGATAGAAGGAAAGAGTCCTAGCGAGACGCATTCCTTGACCTTGATGGGAAAGTTGTAGTCGATATTGATTTTTTGTTCGACATAGGCAATTCGGTGTAAGGATTTTTTAACTTCCTTGTCATCGAGAAATGCCTGACCTTGATGTGGGATAATTCCCAGCATACCTTTTAATAATGTTGATTTTCCGGCACCGTTTGGACCAATGATTCCGGTAATTGTTGGTCCTTGGAGCACTAGTGAAATATCCTTAAGTGCCAACGTTTCTTTGTAGGAGACACTGAGGTTTTCGATACGTATCATAAACTTGTATTCCTCCTGACTCTTAATATACCTTAAAAAAAAAATTAAGTCAAGTTAATTTTTGAAAAATTTAAAATAATAACTGAAAAATGATGGAAAAGGAAAGTCCATTTTTAATTGCATTCCCAAGCAATTTTTGTTAAGCTAGCAATAACTTAAAAAATGAAAGCGAGAACAAGATGACACGTTATCAAGATGATTTTTATGATGCAATCAATGGAGAATGGCAGAAGACAGCTGAAATCCCAGCAGATAAGTCTCAAACGGGAGGTTTTGTTGATTTAGACCAAGAAATTGAAGACTTGATGTTGGCGACAACAGACAAGTGGTTGGCAGGTGAAGAGGTGCCTGAGGATGTTGTCTTGGCAAACTTTGTCAAATACCACCGCCTAGTTCGTGATTTTGATAAGAGAGAAGCTGACGGTATCAAGCCTGTCTTACCACTCCTTAAAGAATTCCAAGAATTAGAGACTTTTGCGGATTTTACAGCTAGACTAGCAGAGTTTGAACTTGCAGGAAAACCTAACTTCCTTCCTTTTGGTGTATCGCCAGACTTTATGGATGCCAGAATCAACGTTTTATGGGCAAGTGCTCCAAGCACAATCCTGCCAGATACGACCTACTATGCAGAAGACCATCCTCAGCGTGAAGAGCTTTTGACTCTTTGGAAAGAAAGCAGCGCAAATCTCCTCAAGGCTTATGATTTCACTGATGCAGAAATTGAAGACTTGCTAGAGAAAAGACTAGAATTGGACCGTCGAGTTGCGGCAGTGGTGCTTTCTAATGAAGAAAGTTCAGAGTATGCTAAACTTTACCATCCATATGATTACGAAGATTTCAAGAAATTTGCGTCTGCCCTACCTTTGGATGACTTCTTCCAAGCCGTTCTTGGACAAGTGCCAGACAAGGTTATCGTAGACGAGGAACGTTTCTGGCAAGCAGCAGAGCAATTCTACAGTGAAGAAGCCTGGCCTCTCCTCAAGGCAACCTTGATTTTGAGTGTTATCAATCTTTCTACCAGTTATTTAACGGAAGAAATACGTGTCTTGTCAGGTGCCTACAGTCGTGCACTTTCTGGAGTTCCAGAAGCCAAAGACAAGGTTAAGGCAGCCTACCAGTTAGCACAAGGTCCATTCAAACAAGCCTTAGGTCTCTGGTATGCCCATGAAAAATTCTCTCCAGAAGCCAAGGCAGATGTGGAGAAAAAAGTGGCAACCATGATTGACGTCTATAAGGAACGCTTGGCTAAAAATGACTGGCTGACTCCAGAAACTCGTGATAAGGCTATTGTCAAACTTAATGTCATCAAGCCTTATATTGGTTACCCAGAAGAATTGCCAGAACGCTATAAGGACAAGGTGGTCGATGAAAATGCTAGTCTTTTTGACAATGCTCTAGCTTTTGCGCGTGTGGAAATCAAGCACAGTTGGAGCAAGTGGAACCAGCCTGTAGATTACAAGGAGTGGGGCATGCCTGCTCATATGGTCAATGCCTACTACAATCCACAGAAGAACCTGATTGTCTTCCCAGCAGCTATTTTACAGGCGCCTTTCTATGACTTGCATCAGTCATCTTCTGCTAACTACGGGGGTATTGGGGCAGTTATTGCTCATGAAATTTCCCACGCCTTTGATACCAACGGAGCTTCCTTTGATGAAAATGGTAGCCTCAAGGATTGGTGGACAGAGAGTGACTATGCTGCCTTCAAGGAGAAAACACAAAAAGTTATTGACCAATTTGATGGACAAGATTCTTATGGAGCAACCATCAACGGTAAATTGACTGTATCAGAAAACGTGGCTGACTTGGGAGGAATCGCTGCAGCGCTTGAAGCAGCTAAGAGAGAAGCAGACTTCTCAGCAGAAGAATTCTTCTACAATTTCGGTCGCATCTGGCGCATGAAAGGTCGTCCAGAATTTATGAAACTTTTGGCTAGCGTCGACGTACACGCTCCAGCTAAACTCCGTGTTAACGTCCAAGTGCCAAACTTTGACGACTTCTTTACGACCTATGATGTCAAAGAAGGCGACGGAATGTGGCGTTCACCAGAAGACCGTGTGATTATTTGGTAAAATGATTTCTTAATCAAGTATAACTTGGCGTGAATGATTCATTTTTGAAGTTTATACATCTGAAAATGCAATGCTATCGAGGTTAATATGAAGAAATTTTTAATGATGCTTTCAGCTATTTTTTCGATTTCAGTTTTGGCATCTTGTGGTCTCAATAAAAATAATAGCAATACAGAACCTTCATCTCCACTATCATCTGTTTCCAAAGACGATAAGTCTAGCACATCAACAGAAGCAAAGACTGAAAATACAAGCGACTCGTCAACCAAAGTTTCACAATCAACTGCTGAAAATAAGAAGGAAACGGGACCAGATTTGTATAAAGAAGTGATTGAACGTTATAATCACTATACAGAGCTTTTAAAACAAGGTAATAGAGAAGATTTATACGAGGAAAATAAACAACACAAGATTGCTTCAGAAGAATATGGCATGATTTTCTCTCGTATGGATTATCAAAATGCACCAGACTTTAAATATGCCCTTCTTGATTTGAATAAAGATGGGCAAGATGAGTTGCTTATTGGGGATGAAAAATTTGTTTCAGCTATTTACTATTTGAAAAATCAAAAACCAAACTTACTTCATACAGCTTATGTAGCTTCTGCAGGTGGTTTTCGCTCAGGCTTTGTTATTTACGAAAATGGTCTAGTCTCTTATGCAGACTGGCAGTCAACACGACCAGAAATGAACTTAAGTCTGTATGCTTTTGATAGAGACGGAGTACAGAAGGTTAAGGAAGGTATCTTTCAAATTGGTAGTGATCAAAAGCCAGAGCAAATCTTAGAGATTTCTTCTAATGAACTTGATTTAGCTAAATTTGATTGGAAAGAATTTGAGCCAGTCAACTAGTATTTGATGAAATTTAAAATTAAGCTAGATTCTAAAGTCACAAAATAGCAATACACAAAAACCAAGGAGAAAAATTCCTTGGTTTTTTGCTTGCTAGAAAAAAGGATTAAAGGTCTTTTCATGGGCGATGGTCGTAGCTGGACCATGCCCTGGATAGACATCATAGTTTGGTAGGGTGAAGAGTTGGGTCTGGATACTATGGAGTAGCTGCTCCGTACTACCAGTTGGAAGGTCGGTTCGTCCAATAGTTTCACGGAATAGGGCATCTCCTGTCAAAACTAGGTGAGCATCAGAAAAAACGATAGAAACACCGCCGATAGAGTGACCTGGTGTTGGCAAGACAGTGAAACGAAATTCTTCTAGTTGGTATTCTTCGTGAAAGATAAAAGTGTGTTCTGCAGGTTTTGCGACCACATCTGCCATATCATCGTGACGAGGGAGACCAGAGAGATTATCGACAGGAGTATAGAGCCAGCTGGCTTCGCTCTCTGAGATATAGACAGGAGGATTGCCAAAAGTTTCGCGAACCAAGTCCAGACTCATGATATGGTCATAATGGGCGTGGGTAAGGAGAATAGCGCAGATAGGTTTGTTGATGTTCTCTATTGTCTGACGAATGGCTTCCCAATGGCTACCAGGATCGACCACGATGAGGTGTTTTTCATCTTCCAAGTAATAGGTATTTTCATAGGCAACAGGATTCACAGTTTTATGGATTTTCATATTAGCTCCAATCTCAAAGAATGTACTAAATTAAGTATAGCATAGTTAGGGAGAATAAAGTTGATAGAAAGTCCTTCTCTTTTAAAGAATGTTACTTGCTATTTACTTCATTCTGTTCAAAATAGAGGTAACTATTTATAGCTAGGAACTAGCTAGAATTTTTAAAGATTTCATAGAGCTTTTTATTGATTTAGATGTAATTTAAAGCTAACGAGCTGGAGAGTAAATTATTGAAAAAATGGATAATGAATCAAATAAATTGTATCTTACAGTAAAGTGAAGTTTTTGTCTGTGAACAGTAAAATATACATGCAAAGTTAATTTAACTTAATATACTAAAACTACGACAATATAGTGTGTGACCTATGAAAGTTTGATGCATCTTATTTTACAACTTAAAGAGTCTGAAAATTGTTGTATTTTTGGAAAATATTTGTTTTAAATTTAGAATAAAAAATAAGACATTTTATTTGCCATAGACTAGGAAATATGATATCATAAAGTTGTATGTTGTAGACAATTTTATGATATCAAGCTTCACTTCTAACATCTTTTGTTTCATCTGAGGTTAGCTGTGAGTTTTCGATATCAATAACTTGTAAATCGACATCAAAATAAAAAAGGAGGTTGTGGGTCTAAATGAAAGGCAAGCAACAACAAGATTTTAGAGTAGAAAAGTACATCCGTTATGGTATCCGGAAATATAGCTTTGGAGCAGCATCAGTAGCAATTGCAGCTGGTTTGATGTTCCTTGGAAATGGTGCGGTATCAGCAACGGAAGTTCAAGGTGCTGAAACATCAGTAGCTGCAGCTACTGCTCCAGCAAATCAAGCGGATTCTAATAAAGAGAAGGAAGCCGTGAAGCCAGAAACTAAAGTAGAGGAAGCTAAACCAGAGGTTAAAGCAGAAGAAGCTAAAAAAGTAAATAAAGCTGTCCTAGAAGCAAGTATTGCTACTTTGGAGTCTAAACTTTCAACTGCTAAATATGCAGATGCTACAGTAGTAAGCTCAGCTAAGGAAGTATTGGCAGCAGCTAAAGCAACTCTTGCAAAAGCAGATGCTAGTCAAGCTGATGTAGATGCTCAAGCAGAAACTGTATCAGCATTGAGTACTGTAGTTACTGAGTCAAATACTGCTGGTTTCGATAAAAAGAAAGCAGCTGAAAAAGAAGCTGCTAAAGCAGAAGTTGAAAAAAAATCTACTCCAGCAGAAAAAACTCTTTCAGAAGCTAAATCAGCGCTTGACAAAGCTTCATCAGAAGCAGATGTAACAAACAGACTTGCAAAATCTGAACTTTCTAAGAAGGAAGTGAAGGAAGAAAATAAAGCAGCTGTTGAAGCGGCAGTAGCTAAAAACCAAGCAGTTTTTTCTGAAACAAAAGCTCTTTTAGCTGAAAAGAGCGTAACAAAAGAACAAGTAGACGCTCAATTGGAACGCCTCAACGAGTCTATTCTTGCAGTTTACAATGAATTGAAAAACGCAGGAATCGGTCGTGATGGTAAGTTCGCAGTCAACTTGGAAGACGCTCAAACAACAGCACTTAAAGATGCAACAGCAGAAACAGGTGCGAAATGGTTGGAACAAAATGGTTATAAATCTTTAGCTGAAGCTCCTAAATATATCAAAGGAAATGCAGATGATGATAAAGCCATTAAAAACCTAAACAACCAAATTCAATGGTTGGATTTTGGAGATGATACGGCTTGGACAAACAGAAAAGCAAATAAACAACTTCAAGTAGGTTCAGTTTATGAAAAAGAATTGATGCCTGGATACATTGTAAAAATGACTGTTAAGGAATTGAAACCATTCCATGCAACAGAAATTTATAAAAACCGTGTAGCTGGAACTAGTCATGAAGCATCATATAAACCGAATGAAGAAAATATCTTTAACCAGGTTACTAAAAATCCATTTTCTACAGGTATCAGTGGTAATCAACAAACTGGATATACACACGTTAAAAACGCTGGATTAGATACAGGTTCAGCAAAAACAACGATTGCAGGTACTGATGATAGTGGCACAGGACGTGATGGTCAAATCGTTGGTGTCAAGTTTGCTATTGAAGCTACATACAATGGTAAGCCGGTTAAACCTGGTATCGTTATGACATCAGGGGAAGATATCGGTAGTTTAGAGACAGAAATCTATACAACGAATGGTACACCTTGGGAATTAGCAGGAGTTGTTGGTTCTACTAATGGTCATACTGATATGTATAAACCACACCCTAACTTTAACAGATTAAATGAGTGGGGTGGAAATTTAAACAAATGGACTACTGAAGAATTACGAAATGCTATTGATGGCAAAATGTTTGCTACTAAAGATGCAGCAACTGCAGGTTTAGGATCACAAGTGTTCGGAGGCTATACGAACGGAGACTCTGCTACGCCAGTAGTGTCTACTTCAAATGTAACTGAAGTAGGATTTTATATCATGTCTTCTGGACAACAATCATCTATGATTGGTATTAAATTCTCTGACTTTGGAGATCTTCCAGAATCATATGGAACAGCTGAACACTATTTAAGAACTCAAGCTAAAGACTATATAACAGGTCAAATTAACCAAATTCAGCAACCTTACCTAGGGACTGTCAAAGCTGATATCGATTCAGTATCTGGTACACGTGTTCGTGGTGTCGATTCAGATGATACAAAAGAGCAAGGGGATGAAGGTGTAGCTCAACTTATTGCTCCAGAAGATGTGCATATTAACAAAGATAACGGTGAACCAGAAGTTAAACTTGTACAAGCTGCAGATAATACTTACCGTGTTAAAGTGATTGCATCAGCAAATGGTAATGACAACTATGATGGTACAGTAGGCCCTGCTTATGTGCGTGGATTTATCGATTTCAATGGGAATGGTAAATTCGATGAAGGTGAAGCTTCTGAAGTTGTTACAGTAAATGGTAACCAACAAACAGTAGAACTAGTTTTCAAAAATACTCAAGTTATTGATACTACTAAAGATGCAGTTAACTTCCGTACGCGTATTGCGACAGATAGAAAACAAATTGAAAAACCAGTGGGAATTGCTTTCTCAGGTGAGGTTGAAGATAACCAAATCCAAGTATCTATTCCTCCACGTGGAGATAAGGAAGAAACAACTGGTAAACAAGGTGAGACTCAATCTGTAGGTATTGAATTTGTATCACATGCTCTAGGAGATGATGCATCAAATCTTGGATCAAACAATGGTAAAACTACGTTTAATTCATATGGTAAACTAGATTACTCTGAACAAGCGAACTCAATTAGTGCAGAAACAACTAAGAAAAAACAACCTCAAGGAGTTATGATTGTAGATCCAAGTGGAAACTTGGTGAAATCATACACTAAAGCAGGTCAAGGGACTTATACAGTATTAGAGGACAAAGTAATCTTTACTCCTGAAGCAAACTTTATTGGAACAGCTGATGGTGTTGTATTACGAGCAGTAGATGCTAATGGTCATTCAACTGGATGGACAGCACTTACGGACCAACATGATGTAGAAAACATTAATGATGGGACACATACTACTGGAACTAAAACTATGGATGCTGTTTATATTCCAACAGTAACTCCAAAAGAAATCACTGCAGATCCAGAAACATCAACAGATGTACAAGGTAAAGAACAGAAGAAAACGCCAACGTTTACAGCAGGTGCAGGGACAGAAAATCCAACACCAGTAACACCAAGTGCACAATACCCAGCTAAATTAGTAGATCCAAAAACTGGAGATAAAGTTGATTCTGTAACTGTAGAGGGAGAAGGAACTTACACAATTAACCCAACAACTGGAGAAGTAACATTCCAACCACTTCCAACATTCACAGGAACTGCATCTGGAGTAGGTGTATCATTAACAGCACCTGTAGGTCAAGATAAAGACGGAAATCCTGTAACAGCTACAGCTACGACAACTTATACACCAACTGTAACAGCAGTAACACCAACAGCGGATCCAGCTACTTCAACTGGAGTACAAGGTGAAACACAAAAAGGAACTCCTACATTTACAGAAGGAAATTCTGAAGTTCCAATTAAAGAAGGCTCTGTCAAACTATTGAATCCAGATGGAACAGAAGCAACTGGACCAGTAGATGCTCTAGACCCGAGTGGTAAAAAAGTTGGTGAATACACTGTAGATTCAACAACAGGTGTAGTAACCTTCACACCAACAGACAAATCTTACACAGGACCAGTACAACCAGCTAAAGTTCAAGCTGAAGATAAGAATGGAACAAAAGTTTCTACAACTTACACACCATCTATCGTAGGTGTAACACCAACAGCAGCACCAGCTACAAGTGAAGATGTTCAAGGTAAGACTCAAGAAAGTACAGTTTCATTTGAACCTGGTAAGACTACAATTGCTGGAGAAGAAAAAACGGTAGAAATCGATCCATCTACTTACACACTTCTAGGTGAAGATGGACAACCAGCTACTGAAGTACCAGCTAAAGATCCAGAAGGAAACGTGATTGGTAAGTACACTCTTAAAACTGTAGATGGAAAAGCTGTTGCGGTATTTGAGCCAACAGATAAGACATACTCAGGTGATGTACAACCAGTACGCGTTCAAGCTAAAGATAAGAATGGTACAGCTGTAGAAACAACTTACACACCGAAGATTACTCCGGTAGTTCCAACAGCAACACCAGCAGAAACAACAGACATCCAAGGTAAAGAGCAAACAGGTAAACCTGAATTCACACCTGGAAATCCAAATGTTCCAATGGACGATGAAGTGCCAGCAACCTTCGAAGATGGATCAAAAGAAAAAGTTATTCCAGGTGAAGGAACATACACAGTGGCACCAGATGGCACAGTAACCTTCACACCAGAAAAAGGATTCACAGGCAAAGGAACAGGCGTAACCGTTAAACGTGTAGATAAGAATGGAACTCCAGTAACGGCTAAATACACACCAAACGTAACACCAGTAACTCCGACAGCAGAGCCAGCTGAAACAACAGATATCCAAGGTAAAGAACAAACTGGTAAACCTGAATTCAAACCAGGTAACCCAGACGTGCCAATGGACGATGAAGTGCCAGCAACCTTCGAAGATGGATCAAAAGAAAAAGTTGTACCAGGCGAAGGAACATACACAGTGGCACCAGATGGCACAGTAACCTTTACACCAGAAAAAGGATTCACAGGCAAAGGAACAGGCGTAACCGTTAAACGTGTAGATAAGAATGGAACTCCAGTAACAGCTAAATACACACCAAACGTAACACCAGTAACTCCGACAGCAGAGCCAGCTGAAACAACAGATATCCAAGGTAAAGAACAAAATGGAAAACCTGAGTTCAAACCAGGTAATCCAGAAGTTCCAATGGATGATGAAGTCCCAGCAACCTTCGAAGATGGATCAAAAGAAAAAGTTATTCCAGGCGAAGGAACATATACAGTAGCACCAGATGGCACAGTAACCTTCACCCCAGAGAAGAACTTTACAGGCAAAGGAACAGGCGTAACGGTTAAACGTGTAGATAAGAACGGTACACCAGTAACAGCTAAATACACCCCAACAGTAACACCAGTAACACCAACAGGAACAGACGCTGTAACTGAAGATATCCAAGGTTCAACTCAAACAGGCAAACCAACATTTGAAGGTGGAAAAGTTACTGTAAATGGTGAAGAAAAAACTGTTGAAATTGATGAAGATAAACCAGCTAAATTGGTAGATCCGAAAACAGGAGATCCAGTTGATTCAGTAACTATCGAAGGTGAAGGAACATACACAGTAGCTCCAGATGGAACAGTTACATTCACCCCAGAAAAGAACTTCACAGGTAAAGGAACAGGTGTCACAGTTCAACGCGAAGATAAGAACGGCACGCCAGTTAAAGCTACTTACACACCAGTTGTGAAACCAGCAACACCAACAAGTTCAGATGTCATCACTACAAATGTTCAAGGTGCTACTCAAGAAGGAACACCAACATTTAAAGGTGGAAAAGTTACTGTAAATGGTGA
This sequence comes from Streptococcus sp. 11-4097, assembly GCF_018215285.2. GTDB lineage: Bacteria > Bacillota > Bacilli > Lactobacillales > Streptococcaceae > Streptococcus. Next base: position 1,642,583 of record NZ_CP185262.1, on the reverse strand, counting down.
AGAAAAAACTGTAGAAATCGACGAAACTGTTAAGCCAACATTCGAAGATGGCACAACTGAGAAGAAAGTACCAGGCGAAGGAACATACACAATCGACGAGAACGGTAAAGTAACCTTCACCCCAGAGAAAACATTCACTGGTCAAGCAACAGGTGTAACTGTTAAACGTGTAGATAAGAACGGCACACCAATCACAGCTAAGTACACCCCTGTAGTCGTTCCAGTAACACCAACTTCAAAAGATTCTGAATCAGAAGGTCCTAAAGGACAACCTCAATCAGGAACACCAACATTTGAAGGTGGAAAAGTTACAATCAACGGTAAGGAAGTTCCAGTTGAAATCGATGAAACTGTTAAACCAACATTTGACGATGGCACAACTGAGAAGAAAGTACCAGGTGAAGGAACATACACAATCGATGAAAACGGTAAAGTAACCTTCACCCCAGAACCTGACTTCGTAGGTAAAGCAACAGGCGTAACCGTTAAACGTGTAGATAAGAATGGTACACCAGTAACAGCTACTTACACTCCAACAGTTCGTCCTGATACTTCATTCGTTGATAAAGATGGCAACCCACTTTCACCAACAGAAGATGGAACTAAACCAACTAAAGATATCCCAGGATACAAGATTGTTAAAACTGAAGTAGACGAAAAAGGAAATACAAAACACATCTACGAAAAAGTTAAGACATCATTCAAGGATAAAGAAGGAAACGAAATTCCAGGAAATCCAAGTGAAGATGGCGAACAACCTAAGAAAGATATTCCAGGTTACCGCTTCGTAGAAACTAAGAAACTTCCAAATGGAGATACAGAGCACGTCTACGAAAAAGTTAAGACATCATTCAAGGATAAAGAAGGAAACGAAATTCCAGGAAATCCAAGTGAAGATGGCGAACAACCTAAGAAAGATATTCCAGGTTACCGCTTCGTAGAAACTAAGAAACTTCCAAATGGAGATACAGAGCACGTCTACGAAAAAGTTAAGACATCATTCAAGGATAAAGAAGGAAACGAGATTCCAGGAAATCCAAGTGAAGATGGCGAACAACCTAAGAAAGATATTCCAGGTTACCGCTTCGTAGAAACTAAGAAACTTCCAAATGGAGATACAGAGCACGTCTACGAAAAAGTTAAGACATCATTCAAGGATAAAGAAGGAAACGAGATTCCAGGAAATCCAAGTGAAGATGGCGAACAACCTAAGAAAGATATTCCAGGTTACCGCTTCGTAGAAACTAAGAAACTTCCAAATGGAGATACAGAGCACGTCTACGAAAAAGTTAAGACATCATTCAAGGATAAAGAAGGAAACGAGATTCCAGGAAATCCAAGTGAAGATGGCGACCAACCTAAGAAAGATATTCCAGGTTACCGCTTCGTAGAAACTAAGAAACTTCCAAATGGAGATACAGAGCACGTCTACGAAAAAGTTAAGACATCATTCAAGGATAAAGAAGGAAACGAGATTCCAGGAAATCCAAGTGAAGATGGCGACCAACCTAAGAAAGATATTCCAGGTTACCGCTTCGTAGAAACTAAGAAACTTCCAAATGGAGATACAGAGCACGTCTACGAAAAAGTTAAGACATCATTCAAGGATAAAGAAGGAAACGAGATTCCAGGAAATCCAAGTGAAGACGGCGAACAACCTAAGAAAGATATCCCAGGTTACCGCTTCGTAGAGACTAAGAAACTTCCAAATGGCGACATCGAGCACGTCTACGAAAAAGTTAAGACATCATTCAAGGATAAAGAAGGAAACGAGATTCCAAGTAATCCAAGTGAAGATGGCGAACAACCTAAGAAAGAAATCCCAGGTTACCGCTTCGTAGAGACTAAGAAACTTCCAAATGGCGATGTAGAACACGTTTATGAGAAAGTTAAGACAAGTCACAAGGATAAAGATGGCAACGAAATTCCAAACTATCCAACAGAAGACGGTGACCAACCTAAGAAAGATATCCCAGGTTACCGCTTCGTAGAGACTAAGAAACTTCCAAATGGCGATGTAGAACACGTTTATGAAAAAATCATTCCTTCTGTGAAACCAGAACCTGCGAAACCATCAAAACCAGCTCCAGCTAAACCGGCTAAGGAATTGCCTAATACTGGTACAGAAGATCACTCAAGCCTAGCAGCTCTTGGACTTCTTGGCGTATTGAGCGGATTTGGTCTTGTGGCACGCAAGAAAAAAGAAGACTAATGTTTTAATCATTAAAGATTAAACAAAGGAATTCAATTTCATAAATGAAAACCCAACTAATCAAACGATTAGTTGGGTTTTTTATGTGGATTATCTATTTTTCCAGGCTTGGTAACGGGTATCAATCAATAATTGGGTAAGACGTCCCATGGTTTCCCTTTCTTCTGGAGTGAGGGATTGAGCTTGGACGAAGAGATGACGAATGTGTTCGATAGCCTTTAAGGAAGACAGGTCATTGATGGAGCTAATCCCAGCATCTAGAATGGTGCCAAAGAAGAGATCGAAGTAGAGCTGGAGTTCCTCGTCAGGGACTGTGGCCACCCACTCCTTGAAGGTTGTGTCAACTTGTTGGCTATCACTGTTGGTCTTATTCAGTTGGACGAAGTGCTTGTCCTCAATCTGCCAACTAAAGGTATCGTGCTGGGCGATACCACCTAAGGCAGTACTGTGCACTATGATTTGGTGGTTAGGGATTTCCATCATCATACCGATGATGGAGCCTTGAGGGATGAAGACCTTGGTTCTATCCATTATCCTTTGATAGCCCTCGGTTTGTGTCAGTTCTTTGTGGAGACCAGGCGCATCAAAGGTATAAACTGCTGTGATTTGATTTTGCAAGCTTTGCTCAATTTGGCTAGCAGCATAGATGGCTAGATTCCCTCCCTTGGAATGCCCAGCCAGAATGACTTTTTGCTTAGGATGTTGGGCAAAAAAGTTCTTTAAATAGCGGAGGGCATGCTTTTGAGCAGGAATTTCCTTCATATAGGTCAGGTGGAAATCTTCCTTCCAGCCAATGATACTGTCATCAGTCCCACGAAAGACAATCAGATAGGTATCGAGAGTGAGGCGGTAGGTCATAGCCGCAAATTGTTTTTGTAGTTCAGGGTCTATGTCGTTGATAAAATGGGAGAGTTTGCAATTTTTGAAGCGCTTGTGTTGAGCTAGCTCATCCAATAGCTGGAGGCGATTTTTGCTGGTCAACATGTTAGATTCTCTTGGAACCTGAGGTGCCAGGTCTAGAAGTCGCTGAGGAGCTGTGGAGACCAGATTATCAAAGGAGAGGTAGGTGATTTCTGTTAAGGCTAGAATGTCTAATTCATTCAAAGGAAGGTCGTAAAAGGAATCGTGTGCGACATCTTTCTGATAGTCAAAAATATTGGTCATAAGAGCTCCTTTCTTTTTATTTATCTTATCAAATTTCCCTTAAATTAGCTAGTAGGATTGCATCACTTTGTTGGCTAAAAACAAGCTCTTTCAAATTCAGTTTCAGGCCTGCTAGCATGGAAAAATCTGTTATAATAATAGAAAAGGAGGAGCGCATGCACAAGATTTTACTAGTAGAAGATGATCAGGTTATTCGTCAACAGGTCGGGAAAATGCTCTCTGAATGGGGATTTGAAGTGGTCTTGGTAGAAGACTTTATGGAAGTTTTGAGTCTTTTTGTCCAGTCGGAACCTCATTTGGTCCTCATGGATATTGGCTTGCCCTTGTTTAACGGCTATCACTGGTGTCAGGAGATTCGCAAGATTTCCAAGGTGCCTATTATGTTTTTGTCTTCCAGAGATCAAGCTATGGATATCGTCATGGCGATTAATATGGGGGCGGATGACTTTGTGACTAAGCCTTTTGACCAGCAGGTTCTTCTAGCCAAGGTTCAGGGCTTGCTGCGTCGTTCCTATGAGTTTGGGCGAGACGAGAGTTTACTGGAATATGCTGGTGTTATCCTCAATACTAAATCCATGGATTTACATTATCAAGGGCAAGTGTTGAACTTGACCAAGAACGAATTCCAGATTTTACGCGTTTTGTTTGAGCACGCGGGCAATATCGTAGCGCGCGATGACTTGATGCGGGAACTTTGGAACAGTGACTTTTTCATTGATGACAATACCCTCTCTGTTAATGTGGCTCGTTTGCGTAAAAAATTGGAAGAGCAGGGTTTGATAGGATTTATCGAGACCAAGAAAGGGATAGGGTACGGACTGAAGCATGCTTGATTGGAAACAATTTTTTCTAGCCTATTTGCGCTCCCGTAGTCGTCTGTTGGTCTATCTGCTTGCTTTAGCATTTCTGGTTTTGCTCTTTCAGTTTTTATTTGCCAGTTTAGGAATTTACTTTCTCTACTTTTTCCTCTTGTGTTGCTTTGTAACCATCTTATTTTTCACTTGGGACATATTGGTGGAAATGCAGGTCTATCGTCAGGAAATTCTCTATGGAGAGAGGGAAGCCAAATCTCCTTTGGAAAGAGTTTTAGCAGAAAAATTAGAAGCGAGTGAGATGGAACTCTACCAGCAGAGGTCAGATGCAGAAAGAAAACTGACAGATTTGTTAGATTACTATACCTTATGGGCCCATCAGATTAAGACCCCCATTGCAGCTACTCAACTCTTAGTTACAGAAGTAGCTGACCGCCAACTGAAACAACAGTTAGAACAGGAAATTTTCAAGATAGACTCCTATACTAATCTAGTCTTGCAGTACCTGCGTTTAGAAAGTTTTCATGATGATTTGGTCTTAAAGCAGGTTCACATCGAAGACTTGGTTAAGGAAATACTTCGTAAATATGCTCTTTTCTTTATTCAAAAAGGCTTAAGTGTCAATCTGCATGACCTTGATAAAGAAATTGTGACGGATAAAAAGTGGCTGCTAGTGGTTATTGAGCAAATCATTTCAAACAGTCTCAAGTACACCAAGGAAGGTGGTCTGGAGATTTATATGGAGGGGCAAGAGCTTTGTATCAAGGATACGGGAATCGGGATAAAAAACAGTGATGTCCTCCGAGTCTTTGAACGTGGCTTTTCAGGATATAATGGACGCCTAACCCAGCAGTCATCTGGACTTGGCCTCTACCTATCTAAGAAAATTTCTGAAGAACTGGGACACCAGATTCGCATCGAGTCTGAGGTCGGAAAAGGAACGACAGTGCGGATTCAGTTTGCTCAAGTGAACTTAGTCCTTGAGTGAGAAGAGACAATGAGTTTTTACCCAATCTCTTTTTGCTATATTTCAGGATATTTGAAGACTGTTTTTTTCAAAACCAATAATAGAATTTTTAATACGGAATATAGTATAAATACTGGTTCAAAGTGAAGTTTTGTATGCTTTATACTTTTGTTGAGTATAAAATCTATAAACTAAGGGTGAATTACAGAAATTAATTTGAGATGAAGTGAATTGTAGACTTGGGAAATGTCTCCTATTCGATTTCAGAATGAATCGTTGATACAGGATTAAAAGAACTGCAGCTTTCTTTTTATTTTGAATGATAGTAAAAACTGCAGTACTTGTGTGATTTACAATTATTGCACTCAATGTCTGAGTATCGCACTATCTGAAATAAGGAATAGTAGAGATTGTTCTGCGATATGTAAAAAAACGCATTAGCAAGGAGTATCGTATATGCTACCATATCTTAAAACTATTAGATGGTATCTCTTCTTTAATTTTCTTTTTGGTGTAGTATCGAATATCTGCACAGCTTTGTTACCGTATTTCACGCAGGCATTAATCAAAGGGGATTATCAAGTAGCTCTATATGGTTACTCTATGTCAGTGGCAGGCTATTTGAGTTGTAACTATATCCAAATGATACTTGATTGGAAGCAGGGGATTATCTTTTCGACTACTTTGAAAAATGAGTGGTTTCGTTCACTTCTGGGACTCAGTCACCACGATTTCAAGCAGAAAACAGTAGCAGAGTATATTTCCTTTCAATCTAATGACCTAGATTCGTTGGAAAAGGATTACCTTCCTCCATTGATGAGTTTTATCAAACAAATTTTACGTATCATCATTTACGCTTTCATTATTAGCAGAACAATTAATCCTATTGTATCACTGATTTTAATCTTTTCCACTGGAATTAGTATTCAAATTCCTAAAATCGTTGGGAAGTTGACCGCTAATCGTAGACAGGTTTACTTGAAAAAACAAGGAGATTACTATCGAACTTTGGAGGATTTGCTCATGGGACATCATTTGGTAAATAAACTAACTATGTCGCATTTTTTGAATCAACAAAAGAGTTCTCTAAAGAATTTGCAGGATAAGTATTTTAAGTATGGTTTGACAAAAATTACTGGCATCTTATTGACAGGTGTTTCTTTTGAATTCATTAGCCTTGTTCTGTTTATTTATTTAGCCTACTCTCTATCTCACCAGCAACTCGGTATTCCTGAGGTGGTGGCGAGTTTCGGATATATTAATGCTTTTTCTGAACCAATACAGGAAATCCTTTATGATTTACAAATGTTAGAGTCCGTAAAGCCTGTAATCAAGAGTTTTCAAAACATTGTTGGGAGACCCGTTTCAGTTCAAGCACCTCAACATTCTTTTGATACGATTATTTTGAAAAATATTTCCAAACAAATGGGAGAATCAAAATTGATAATTACTTCCGCTACGATTCAAAAAGGGGATAAAATTGCGCTTATTGGTAAGAATGGGTCTGGAAAAAGTAGTCTTCTCAACATTTTAAATGGAACAGATGAAGATTTTGAAGGACAAATTGTGCTAGATGGGCTTGTTTTGGACCATCTTTGGGGAAGATTCGGTATGATTCTGCAACAAGAACATACATTTATTTCAAGTTATGAAAATAATGTAACGCTATTCAATAGTTTCAATGAAAAATTCAGAGAAGAAGATTTTGAAAAAATTCCACCACAATCCCTGTCAGGTGGTCAGCAACAACGAATGTATTTAAATCGTGAGAAAAATCGTAAAAATCCATTGCTTATCCTAGACGAACCTTTCTCTGCCTTGGATACTAATCAGTTTAAAATGGAATTGGAAAGAGTTCTGGAACTACCAAGTGCCGTCATTGTTACTTTACATCGCCAAAACGAATTATTAAGTAAGTTTGACCAAGTTTGGGAAATTAAGAATGGAGAACTTGTAATTTTGAAATAGCTAAATTATAAAGAATAAAACGCATAGTATCAAGGTTCTTCTGATACCGTTTTTCCCTCTTCGGATAAGGAAACAAAAATTTCTTGCTTCCTCTATCTGTTCAATTGATAGATTTCGTCAGAGAAAGACTGTAAAATTTTTGATATAATGTTAAGGATGGACTGGCGGATACTTAGAGGATAATTTTCAAAAGTATAACAGGTGAGAAGAAAAATATGTAAGACTGGACAGAAGTCTCTCTACCATCATCCATGCAGAAACAAAATTATATGAAATAAAAGGAGTAACCAATGACTGGAAACTATTCAACACGTGAATACCGTGAGAAATTATATGATGATCTTCATGTTCGATTAAGAGATACAGTGATTTTGATGTGTGCGATTTTTATTGCCTCTATCGGCCTAAATATGAATTCAACAGCTGTCATTATTGGAGCCATGCTGATTTCCCCTCTTATGACACCGATTGTTGGACTGGGGTTTGGTTTAGCTATTTTTGATACGCGTTTAATCAAGCAATCTCTAGAGGTTTTATTTACCCAAGTATTGGTCAGCTTGCTTGTCTCGGCTCTGTATTTCTGGATTTCTCCCCTATCTTATGAAAGTAGCGAATTGATTGCACGAACCTCTCCAACCATTTGGGATGTTCTCATTGCTATTGCTGGTGGGATAGCAGGCGTAATTGGGTCAAGGAAAAAAGAAGCAAACAATATCGTGCCAGGAGTAGCCATTGCAACAGCTCTGATGCCACCTATCTGTACTGCAGGATATGGTTTAGCTAATGGAAATGTACGATTTTTATTTGGAGCTCTTTATCTTTTCTTGATCAACTGTGTCTTTATCATGCTAATCAACATTGTTGGAACAAGAATTATGATGAGAAAATCTCCCTTAAGTTCATTTAAAGAGCTAAACATTAAAATGAGAATTGGGTTGATATCCTTGATTGTATTATTGATTCTTCCGGCTAGTTATTCAGCAGTCACTCTGACGATAGATCAAGCTCGAAAAGAAGGGATCAAACAGTTTGTAGAAAATGAGTTCGCCAATCATACGGTCATTAATCAAGTCTACAAATCAAGAAACAATGAGTTGGTCTTGACGGTTGTTGGAGATCCGATTTCAGAAGAAGAATTAGAAACGCTCCACCAAAAACAAGCCTCTTACGGTATTCAATCTGTTCAATTGAAAGTCAATCAAGTTCATAATTCGACAAAATTAGACAGTGATTCGACCAAGGAATTTTATGAAACCATTAACAAGTATATCGATCAAAAACTCTCTGAAAAGGATTCACAAAAAGATCTCGTAAAAGAAAATGAAGCAGACAAGGATTGAGGATATTGACCATATCTAACTCATGAAAGCAAATCTTGTGTGGTGGTTTGATCAATCACTACTAGCTCAGGTTAAATAAAATATAAAAAGCAACAGCTGAAATAGTTGTTGCTTTTTAGGTAGCTAGGATTTTATCCCAGGTTTTATCTCTTATTTCTCAACGCGTGATTTGTTGGCGATATCAGCTAGGATAGCTTGAACAAAGTCATCAACTGAGACAGTTTGTGTTTCTTTTTGTCCGTAGCGGCGAACGTTGACTGTTCCGTCTTCCATTTCCTTGTCCCCAACGATCAATTGGTAAGGAATCTTGCTTGTTTGTGACGCACGGATCTTGAACTGCATTTTTTCATTGCGCTCATCTACATCTGCACGGACACCACGGTCACGGAGTTTTTTAGCTACTTCCCATGCGTAGTCAACGTGTTTTTCGTTAGATACTGGGATGAGAGTTACTTGGTGAGGTGCTAGCCATGTTGGGAAGGCACCCTTGTAGTTCTCAATCAAGATAGCTGTGAAGCGTTCCATAGTTGAGATAACTCCACGGTGGATCATGACTGGACGGTGTTCCTCACCATCAGCTCCGATGTATTTGAGGTCGAAGCGTTCTGGAAGCAAGAAGTCAAGTTGGATAGTAGAAAGAGTTTCTTCTTTTCCAAGAGCGGTCTTAACTTGAATATCCAATTTTGGTCCGTAGAAGGCTGCTTCACCTTCGGCTTCAAAGTAGTCCACGCCCATTTCATTAAGGGCTGCACGAAGCATGGTTTGAGCATTTTCCCACATCTCATCATTATCAAAGTACTTATGAGTATCTTGAGGGTCACGAAGAGAGAGGCGGAAGCGGTATTCATTCAAGTTGAAGTCTTCATAAACATCGATAATCAACTGAAGAGCACGTTGGAATTCTTCTTGGATTTGTTCTGGAGTCACAAAGAGGTGACCGTCGTTGAGTGACATTTCACGTACACGTTGAAGACCAGTGAGGGCACCAGATTTTTCATAACGGTGCATCATACCGATTTCAGCGATACGGATTGGCAACTCACGGTAAGAGTGAACATGGTGTTTGAAGACTTGGATGTGGTGCGGACAGTTCATTGGACGAAGGACAAATTCTTCCCCGTCCCCCATGTCCATAGTTGGGAACATGTCTTCTTGGTAATGATCCCAGTGACCAGAAGTCTTGTAAAGTTCAACAGAAGCAAGTGGTGGAGTGTAGACGTGTTGGTAGCCTGAAGCTAGCTCTTTGTCTACGATGTAGCGTTCCAACTCACGACGAATAGTCGCACCGTTTGGCAACCAGAATGGAAGTCCTTGACCAACCTCTTGTGAAATCATGAAGAGGTCAAGCTCTTTACCAAGTTTACGGTGGTCACGTTCCTTAGCTTCTTCACGCATTTGGAGGTAGTTTTTCAAGTCTTTCTTGTCAAACCAAGCTGTACCATAGATACGTTGCATCATAGCATTGTCGCTATTTCCACGCCAGTAAGCACCTGCTACATGGAGAAGGTGGAAGATTTGGATGCGGCCTGTTGATGGGACGTGAGGGCCACGGCAAAGGTCTACATATTCACCCTGACGATAGATGGTCAAACCGCCTTCGTCTTCTGAGTGTTCTTCAATCAATTCCAACTTGTAAGGGTCATTTTTGAAGATTTCACGTGCCTCGTCTTTAGTAACTTCTTCACGGATTGATGGGAAGTTTTCTTTGACAATTTTTTGCATTTCTTCTTCGATACGAGGAAGGTCTTCGTTAGAGATTTGACCAGCTGTGTTGTCAGTATCGTAGTAGAAACCATCTTCGATGGCTGGACCAACTCCCAAGTGAATGTCTGGGAAAAGACGACGAGCTGCTTGGGCGAACAAGTGAGCAGCTGAGTGACGCAAGATTGGAAGGGCATCTTCGTGATCAGGTGTCACAATTTCGATGCTTCCATCTTCAGTGATGGCACGAGTAGTGTCGATGAGTTTGCCGTTGAATTTACCAGCCAAGGCTTTTTTAGCTAGGGAATTGCTGATAGATTGGGCAATTTCAAAAGTTGTAACGCCAGATTCGAATTCACGAACAGCGCCATCTGGGAAAGTAATGTTAATCATGATGTTCTCCTTACTTATATTATTGACGAATGTGTTAACCCTATTCTAAAAACAGGGACAGAGGATTGTGAAAGCTAGAAAAACAAAAAGCGACATCCTCGAAAGGACGTCGCAACGTGGTTCCACCTTCATTTATGTTCCTCAAAAAAGAGGGACACCTCTGATTGGCTCTAACGTGGCCACCGTTTTATGTTTTCATAAAAACTCAAGAGTAGTATCAGTTTAGGCTTCCTATGCGTTTCCAGCAACCACGCACTCTCTAGTAGAAAGGAACTAAGTGACTTGTCTCTATGGATTATTATAGCATGATTGTGAGATTTTTCAAGATATTTGTAGATTTTTTTGAATTTTCTTCATTGAAAAAGTGCTTGCTATGCTTTGTTAGGAGTAATGTGAAATCATCTTTTTGATAAGTCTTTACCTTGATAAAAGTAGTGTTCTGGATTTAGTAAGAGTGGGTTAAAGGTCACTCTTATACAGTATTTTTTGTTATAATATTAAAAAGATATATAAGAGGAAATGAGGAGAAAGAATGACAAAAATAGCTCTTCTTTCAGATATTCATGGAAATACTACAGCCTTGGAGGCTGTTTTGAAAGATACTCGGCAGCTAGGAGTGGATGAATACTGGCTTTTGGGAGATATTCTCATGCCAGGAACAGGGCGTAGAAGGATTTTGGACTTGTTGGCTCAACTACCGATTACGGCTAGAGTTTTGGGAAACTGGGAAGATAGTCTTTGGCATGGTGTCCGCAAGGAATTGGATAGTACTCGTCCTAGTCAACGCTATCTCTTGCGCCAGTGCCAGTATGTTTTAGAGGAAATTTCCCTAGAAGAAATCGAAATGCTCCACAATCAACCTCTACAGATTCATCGTCAGTTTGGGGATTTGACGGTAGGAATTAGCCACCATCTTCCTGATAAGAACTGGGGGAGAGAGTTGATTCATACTGGAGCGCAAGAGGATTTTGACCGCTTGGTGACCAATCCACCTTGTGATATCGCTGTATATGGTCATATTCATCAGCAGTTGCTTCGTTACGGGACTGGTGGTCAATTGATTGTCAATCCAGGTTCGATTGGGCAGCCTTTCTTTCTAGATGCCCAGTTACGGAAGGACTTACGGGCCCAGTATATGATTTTAGAGTTTGATGATAAGGGCTTGGTAGATATGGACTTCCGACGGGTAGACTACGATGTGGCAGCTGAATTGCAGTTGGCTAAAGACCTCAAACTTCCCTATTTTGAGGTTTACTATGAAAGTCTGGTCAATGGTATCCACCATACTCACAATCAGGAATTTTTGAGAGAATTGGCCCAGAAAGAGGGCTACGATAGGGAATTAGATGCCTGGTTGAAAAGTGGTAACGATTGACATTACAACTAAAAAGGGTATAATAATAGAAAAAGAAGAGTAGAGGCAGGGTAGCCTCGTAAAAAGGAGAAGAGGATGCAAATTCCAAGTAGATTTACCATTGCAACTCATATGCTGATAATCATTGCCCTCAAGGGGAAGGAAAGCAAGGTGACCAGTGATTTTCTGGCTGCTAGTGTCGGGGTCAATCCTGTCATTATCAGAAAGACCTTGTCCCAGTTAAAGAAGGCAGAGCTGATTTCAGTAGCGCGCGGAACAGGGGGAACAGAGATTGTTAAGGATCTCAAAGACATTAGTCTATTAGATGTTTATCAAGCGGTTGAGTGTCTTGGTAAGACTGGTCAACTCTTCAGTTTCCATGATAATCCGAATCCAAATTGTCCAGTTGGAGCTCATATTCATGATGTTTTGGATCAAAAATTGGAGAGAATCCAGCTGGCTATGGAGGCTGAACTTGGTCAGACCAGTTTAGAGCAAGTCGTGGCCGACGCAGAGAGTCAGATGAAGGATTAAGAGGGATAGATGCCTGCAAATGAAACTCAAAACACTGCTAGAAATCTGGCAGTGTTTTTTGAGATTGCGTAGAAAAAACTCCTGGGAAATTCTAGGAGAGTATGAGTGGTTATTTGAACTTGAATCCTTCGTAAATAAGCTCTGCTTTTGGATTTTGTTTTTTCATCTGTTTAGCGAGTGACTTCATCATAGAAAGAGGACCACACATATAGACGCTTGCATGTTTGGGTACTTCTTTTTGTTCAAAATTAAGATAGCCGTCTTTCCTACTGTCTACTAGATGGAGTTCAAAATTAGGATTTTTCTGAGCATAGTCACGGAGCAAATCTAGGTAGACTGCATTTTCATCTCCACGGAAGCTATAGTAGAAGTGAACCTGTTTATCCAAAATAGGATGTTCACGGATGTAAGAGATAAAGGGGGTGATCCCAATGCCTCCAGCAATCCAAATCTGATTTTTTCGTCCTTGGTTGATGATCATGTGTCCATAAGCTCTGTCTACGCTTACTTTGCTGCCGACTTGAAGATTGTCATAGATATTCTTGGTATGGTCACCTGAATTTTTAACAGTAAAGTAAAGAGTTTGACCATGACCGCCTGAGATAGAAAAGGGATGCGGAGCACTTTCAAAGCCTTCTTGGAAAATCTTTAGGAAGGCAAATTGTCCTGATTGATAGTTGAAAGGTCTGCTAAGATGGATTTGAATTTCTCTAGTATCGTGATTTAAGCGTTTGAGATTGGTAATTTTCCCTAGATAGGGGAAGGAAATCTTTTGATATAGAAAAATGATATAAAAACCAGCTAGCAAGCCTAAAAGAGCATAGCTACCAACAAGAAAACTTAGAAGATTAAATGTGAGAAGACGATTGCCCATCATCATGTAGACGTGAAAGAGTCCGAAAATGTAGGCTAGATAAACCAGACGGTGAATCCATCTCCAAGCTTCGTATTGGATGTATTTGCCTAAATAGGCGACAAGGATGATACTGATAAAGATATAGATGGCAAGATTTCCAAACTGAGCAGCTAAACGAGAGCCCCACAAACCGCCCATACTAAAGTTATGAAAGATTAGTAGGATGACTGAGAGAAAGGCTGTGAATTTGTGGACAGTATAGACCTTCTCCAAACCGTGAAACCAGCTTTCTAGTAGGGGGAGACGAGTGGCTAGGATAAAAGTTAGAGATAGGCTTGTTAAAGCTAGTCCTGGAATCATGAATTGGGGAGAAGTGTTCATCCAAGCAAAAAGAGTCAAGATAAAACTAGCTATGATAAAGAGTAGTCCTTTGATTGATTTCATAGAAAATTCCATTTCATTTAGATTTGATTTGTTGTAAATAAATTTGTTACATTTTATCATAGAAAAAGTATGGTGTCAAATTGAGGTTTATAAATATCTACTATCATAAAAAAACTCTCCAATTTAACTGGAGAGTTGCTGTTTATTCTGCAGCTTGTTGCCAACGTTTTGCTAGCATATGAGATAGGCTCGAAATTGCTAGGTTGAAGCTGAAGTAGATGAGGGCAATCAGGATATAAAGACTAAACACTTGCTCTGGTTCGAAATAACGGCCCATGAGAATTTGGCTGGCTCCAAAGAGTTCTTGTAGGGCGATAACAGAGTAGAGAAGACTGGTATCCTTAATCACGGTTACAAACTGAGAAATGATGGCTGGCAGCATTTTACGGATCGCTTGTGGGAGAATGATGTAGTAGAGGATTTGGGCTGAAGTGAAGCCTTGTGACATTCCTGCTTCGTATTGTCCCTTGTCTACGGCATTGAGGCCACCTCGGATAATCTCAGCTAGGGCTGCTGAGGTAAAGAGAGTAAAGGCAGTGATTCCTGCTGGAGTGGACTTCATCTTGAAAACCAAAAAGATAGTAAAAATCCAGAGGAGGTTAGGAACGTTACGTACAAATTCGATGTAAATGCTGGAAATGATGCGCAAGATAGGATTTTTCCCATTTCTCATGACAGCTAGCACCGTACCGATAAGGGTAGAGAGGACGATGGCAATCAGAGAAATGTAGAGTGTCAAGCCAAATCCTTTAAAGATAAAGACTAGGTTATCTGGGGTCAAAACTTCTAAAATGGATTCCATAGTAACCTCCTAAAGTGAATAGGCTTTTTTGTTGGCTTGCTCCATCTTGCGACCAAACTGGGCAACAGGGAAGCATAGAGAAAAGTAGAGCAGGGCAGCGCCTAGAAAGGCTGGAATGTAGTTTCCGTTAAGAGCTGACCAAGACTTGGTCACAAACATCAAGTCGACTCCAGAGATGATAGCGACTGTAGAGGTATTCTTGATGAGGTTGACGATTTGGTTGGTCAATGGAGGGAGAATGATACGGAAGGCCTGAGGCAAGATAATCAAGCGCATAGCACTGATATAGGTGAAACCTTGCGACAAGGCGGCCTCCATCTGACCGCTAGGAATAGACCGAATCCCTGAACGGATAACCTCAGCGATATAAGCACCGTGATAGAGTCCCACGCAGAGTACAGCCGTCCAATAAATTGGAATCATGATGGTGTGGTCACTGATAAGAGGTAGGCCGTAAAAAACGATGACAAACTGCACCAAGAGGGGAGTGTTTTGGTAAAATTCGACAAAGATACGAGCCAAAATTCTCAAAATTGGACGTTTACTGGTCGACATAGCTCCGAAGAAGATACCCAAAACCATGGCTAGGATAAAGGATCCAATCGCTAGGGCAAGGGTGAAGAGGAAACCATTGAAAAATTGTCCAAAATCCTGAAAATAGGCTGTCCAAGATGATAAATCTGTCATGGGGTATCCTCCTTATTCTGCAGTATGGCTAGATGGTTTGAGCTTGTAACGGTCATAGAGTTTTTGTAAACTGCCATCCTTACTCCATTTGGTGACCAAGTTATCAAGATAGTTGTTGAGCTCTGTATTTGATTTCTTGGTAACGATACCGTAGTCAGATGGCTTGAAACTATCATCTAGTAGTACTGTGCGTTTGCTGATGTAGCCAGACAGAATCGAGCGGTCAACGGAAAAAGCATCAATTCGATGAGCGTGAAGGGAAGTAATCAATTCTGGGTAGGAACCAAGTTCGACGAATTTAAAGGTCAAGCCTTTCTTTTTACCCAGTTCGGTAATCAGGCGTTGAGTAATGGAACCTTGGGCAACGCCGATGGTTTTACCGTTTAGGTCCTCAATGCTTTTGATTTTGGCAGACTTATTGACCAAAAAGCCAGAAGCGTCGGTGTAGTAAGGGCTGGTGAAGTTGTAGAGTTTTTTTCGTTCGTCTGTGATGGTAAAGGTCGCTATATCCATATCGACCTGTTCATTGTCTAGAAGGGGACCGCGAGTTTGTGCTGTAACCGGCGCATAGCGAATTTTGACCTTGAGCTCATCAGCTACCATCTTGGCCAAGTCGGTTTCGATACCAGAATAGGTCCCTGTCTTGGGATCCTTGTAGCCAAAATTGGGAACGTCTTGTTTCACACCAACAACCAGCTCGCCTCTCTTTTGAATGTCTGCGACAGTGGTATCAGCCTGAACTGGTTTTGCAGCAGCAAGGCCGAAAAGGCTAATCAATATTGCTGATAAAAAGAATTTCTTTTTCATAGGAGCCTCCTTATTTGACTTTGTCACTTTCGTGGTTGATGATTTTGCTGAGAAATTGTTGGGCACGAGGTTCGCTTGGATTGTCGAAAAAGTCATCAACATCTGTCGTATCCACCAAAACTTCTCCGTCAGCCATAAAGATGATGCGGTCAGCAACTTCACGTGCAAAGCCCATTTCATGGGTAACGACAATCATATTCATACCATCGTGGGCCAATTTTTGCATAACTGCTAGAACGTCTCCAATGGTTTCTGGGTCGAGGGCAGATGTTGGCTCATCAAATAGGAGGAGCTCAGGATGCATAGCGAGTCCACGTGCGATGGCAATCCGTTGTTTTTGTCCACCAGAAAGCATGGCTGGATAAGAATCTTTCTTGTCCCACATATTTACAAATTCCAGATATTTTTTGGCTGTTTTTTCAGCTTCTTTTTTATCAATTCCTAGAACTTTTATGGGTGCTAGTGTTACGTTTTCTAACACTGTTTTGTGAGGATAGAGGTTAAAATGTTGGAAAACCATGCCGACTTCCTTACGAAGAGGCACCAAATCTTTTTGACTGGCACCAGCAACTTGGTGACCATTTACTAGAAGACTTCCTTTGTCTACAGCCTCTAAACCATTGATGGTGCGGATAAGAGTGGACTTCCCAGAACCAGAAGGGCCTAGGAGTACAACGACTTGCCCCTTTTCAAAACGGAGATTGATGTCGCGGAGTGCGTGGTAGTCTCCGTAATATTTTTCGACGTGTTCAAATTCTACTAAAGCCATAAGGAATCTCCTTTGTGTTAGATTTTATAACATGATTCTACACCAAAAAATTTTTCTTGTCAAATCATATCAGAAAAAAATTAGTAAAATTTTTGTAGAAAGCAATCAGGATAGAGAAAAAGCCTAAATCATGTTATAATGAAGCAATAGAATTCTTAGAAAGAGTGGATGTCTTTTTGATAACACCTACTTATGAATGGCAGTTTGCCCCGCAGGTAGAAGATGCGGATTTTACAAAGATAGCCAAGAAGGCTGGACTGGGTCCTGAGGTGGCTCGGTTATTATTTGAAAGAGGGATTCAGAACCAAGAAAGTCTGAAGAAGTTTTTAGAACCTTCCTTGGAGGACTTGCACGACCCTTATCTGCTCCATGATATGGACAAGGCAGTAGAACGGATTCGTCAGGCCATTGAAGAAGGGGAAAATATCCTCGTTTACGGTGATTATGATGCGGATGGTATGACTTCGGCTTCGATTGTTAAGGAAAGTTTGGAACAGCTTGGTGCCGAGTGCCGGGTTTATCTTCCCAATCGTTTTACCGACGGTTATGGACCTAATGCCAGTGTTTATAAATATTTTATCGAGCAAGAAGGAATTTCCTTGATTGTGACGGTGGATAATGGGGTTGCGGGTCACGAGGCCATTGAACTGGCCCAGTCTATGGGAGTAGATGTCATTGTGACTGACCACCATTCTATGCCTGAAACCTTACCAGATGCCTATGCTATTGTCCATCCTGAACATCCTGATGCGGACTATCCTTTCAAATATTTGGCTGGTTGCGGAGTGGCTTTCAAGTTGGCTTGTGCCCTGTTAGAAGAAGTGCAAGTGGAATTGCTTGATTTGGTCGCTATTGGTACCATTGCAGATATGGTGAGTTTGACGGATGAGAACCGTATCTTGGTTCAGTATGGTCTGGAAATGTTGGGCCATACTCAGCGCATTGGTCTGCAAGGAATGCTGGACATGGCTGGGATTGCTGTCAACGAAGTAACAGAAGAAACGGTTGGTTTCCAGATTGCCCCTCGTTTGAATGCCTTGGGCCGCTTGGATGATCCTAATCCTGCCATTGATTTGCTGACTGGCTTTGATGATGAGGAAGCGCATGAGATTGCCCTCATGATTCATCAGAAAAACGAAGAGCGCAAGGAAATCGTCCAGTCTATTTATGAAGAAGCTAAGACCATGGTGGACCCTGAGAAGAAGGTCCAAGTCTTGGCTAAGGAAGGTTGGAATCCTGGGGTTCTAGGAATTGTGGCTGGTCGTTTGTTGGAAGAACTAGGGCAGACAGTCATCGTTCTCAATATAGAAGACGGTCGTGCCAAGGGCAGTGCTCGTAGTGTGGAAGCGGTCGATATTTTTGAAGCCCTGGATCCTCATCGAGACCTCTTCATCGCCTTTGGTGGCCATGCTGGTGCGGCAGGAATGACGCTAGAAGTGGAGAAACTCTCAGATTTATCTCAGGTTTTGGAAGATTATGTCCGTGAAAAAGGAGCAGATGCTGCTGGCAAGAACAAGTTAAATCTAGATGAAGAACTGGATTTGGAGACACTTAGCTTGGAAACGGTCAAAAGTTTTGAACGTTTGGCACCTTTTGGCATGGACAATCAGAAACCTGTCTTTTATATCAAGGATTTTCAGGTCGAAAGTGCCCGTACTATGGGGGCAGGCAATGCCCATCTCAAGCTGAAAATTTCCAAGGGGGAGACGAGTTTTGAAGTGGTAGCCTTTGGCCAAGGCAGATGGGCGACAGAATTTGCTCAAACTAAGAATCTAGAGTTGGCAGTCAAATTGTCTGTCAACCAATGGAATGGCCAAACTGCCCTCCAGTTGATGATGGTGGATGCGCGTGTGGAGGGTGTTCAACTTTTTAACATCCGTGGGAAGAATGCAGTCTTGCCAGAAGGGGTTCCAGTCTTGGATTTTGCTGGAGAACTGCCAAATCTGGCGGATAGTGAAGCTGTTATCGTAAAAACAGTTCCTGAGGATATTACTCAGCTGAAGACCATTTTTCAGGAACAGAATTTCTCTGCTGTCTATTTCAAAAATGACATTGATAAGGCCTACTATCTGACAGGTTATGGTACTAGAGAGCAGTTTGCCAAATTGTACAAGACCATTTACCAGTTTCCAGAGTTTGATATTCGCTATAAGTTGAAAGATTTAGCTGCTTATCTCAATATTCAACAAATCTTGCTGGTCAAGATGATTCAAGTATTTGAAGAGTTGGGCTTTGTGACAATCAAAGATGGTGTGATGACAGTCAATAAAGAGGCTCCAAAGCGGGAGATAGGAGAAAGTCAAATTTACCAAAATCTCAAACAAACCGTCAAAGACCAAGAAATGATGGCACTAGGAACTGTGCAAGAAATTTATGACTTTTTAATGGAAAAAGAGTAGATCATAGGAAAGAGTTGGGAAACCAGCTCTTTTTTGAAAACAAATCTTCATTTTGAAAATCATTAAAAAAATGGTATAATGGTAGGAAAAGATTCGGCTAAAAGTAGTGCTTTTAGAATAAGAGGGTAAGCAACCCTATAATCAAGATAAACTAAGCTTTCGGAGGAAAAATGAGTAATATCAGTTTAACAACACTTGGTGGTGTACGTGAAAATGGGAAAAATATGTATATCGCTGAAATCGATGGGTCTATTTTCGTATTGGATGCAGGTCTGAAATACCCTGAAAATGAACAACTAGGGGTGGACGTAGTGATTCCAAATATGGACTACCTTTTTGAAAATAGCGATCGTATCGCAGGAGTCTTCTTGACCCACGGCCATGCGGATGCCATTGGTGCTCTGCCTTATCTCTTAGCTGAAGCCAAGGTACCTGTATTTGGCTCTGAATTGACCATTGAGTTGGCCAAACTCTTTGTCAAAGGGAATGATACGGTTAAGAAATTCAATGATTTCCACGTTATTGATGAAGATACAGAGATTGATTTTGGTGCAACCATTGTTTCATTCTTCCGTACGACTCACTCTATTCCAGAAAGTTTAGGGATTGTCCTTAAAACTTCTGAGGGAAGCATCGTCTATACAGGAGATTTTAAATTTGACCAGACGGCTAGTGAATCCTATGCCACAGACTTTGCTCGTTTGGCAGAAATTGGTCGTGACGGAGTTCTAGCTCTTCTCAGTGATTCAGCCAATGCGGATAGCAATATCCAAGTGGCTAGTGAAAGTGAAGTTGGGGATGAAATCACCCAAACCATTGCGGACTGGGAGGGACGTATTATCGTCGCAGCAGTAGCCAGCAACCTCTCTCGTATCCAGCAGGTGTTTGACGCTGCGGATGCAACAGGTCGTCGTGTGGTCTTGACAGGATTCGATATTGAAAATATCGTCCGTACTGCTATTCGCCTTAAGAAATTGTCTCTAGCTAACGAGAGTCTTTTGATTAAGCCAAAAGATATGTCTCGCTTTGAAGACCATGAGTTGATTATCCTTGAGACAGGTCGTATGGGTGAGCCAATCAATGGTCTTCGCAAGATGTCGATTGGTCGCCACCGTTATGTGGAAATCAAGGACGGTGACTTAGTCTATATCGTAACGA
Source organism: Streptococcus sp. 11-4097 (assembly GCF_018215285.2). Taxonomy (GTDB): domain Bacteria; phylum Bacillota; class Bacilli; order Lactobacillales; family Streptococcaceae; genus Streptococcus. The sequence goes on along the minus strand of NZ_CP185262.1, from coordinate 1,622,216 downwards.
CTCCGTCTATCGCCAAGGAAGCAGTCATGGCGCGTGTGGAAAACATGATTTACCAAGCTGGCGGTGTTGTCAAACTGATCACTCAAAGCTTGCGTGTATCAGGTCATGGAAATGCGCGTGATCTTCAATTGATGATCAACCTTTTGCAACCTAAGTATCTCTTCCCGATTCAAGGGGAATACCGCGAGTTGGATGCCCATGCTAAGGCTGCTATGGCAGTTGGGATGTTGCCAGAATGTATTTTCATCCCTAAAAAGGGAACCAGTATGGCTTATGAGAATGGAGACTTTGTCCCAGCTGGCGCAGTTTCGGCAGGCGATGTCTTGATTGACGGAAATGCCATTGGTGATGTTGGTAATGTAGTCCTTCGTGACCGCAAGGTCTTGTCAGAGGACGGTATTTTCATCGTAGCAATTACAGTTAATCGTCGTGAGAAGAAAATCGTGGCCAAGGCTCGTGTTCATACGCGCGGGTTTGTTTATCTCAAGAAGAGTCGCGATATTCTCCGTGAAAGTTCAGAATTGATTAACCAAACGGTAGAAGATTATCTTCAAGGAGATGACTTTGATTGGGCAGATCTTAAAGGGAAGGTTCGTGATAATCTGACCAAGTATCTCTTTGACCAAACCAAACGTCGTCCAGCTATTTTACCAGTAGTCATGGAAGCGAAATAATCGTTGAAATAAACAGAGAGAAAGTCGAGTTTCGGCTTTTTCTTATAGAAAAATAGAGGAAAAATTATGGCAGTAATGAAAATCGAGTATTACTCACAAGTTTTGGATATGGAGTGGGGAGTGAATGTTCTCTACCCTGATGCCAATCGAGTGGAAGAACCAGAGTGTACAGATATCCCTGTCTTGTACCTTTTGCATGGGATGTCTGGCAATCATAATAGTTGGCTCAAGCGAACCAATGTAGAACGCTTACTTCGAGGAACCAATCTCATCGTTGTTATGCCCAATACCAGCAACGGTTGGTATACCGATACCCAATATGGTTTTGACTACTACACGGCTCTAGCAGAGGAATTGCCACAGGTTCTGAAACGCTTCTTCCCTAATATGACTAGTAAGCGTGAAAAGACCTTTATTGCTGGTCTCTCCATGGGAGGCTATGGCTGCTTCAAACTGGCTCTTGCTACAAATCGTTTTTCTCACGCAGCTAGTTTTTCAGGTGCCCTTAGTTTTCAAGATTTTTCTCCTGAAAGCCAAGATTTGGGAACACCAGCTTATTGGAGGGGTGTGTTTGGAGAAATTAAAGACTGGACAACTAGTCCCTATTCTCTAGAAAGTCTGGCTAAAAAATCGGATAAAAAGACCAAGCTTTGGGCTTGGTGTGGTGAACAGGATTTCTTGTATGCAGCCAATAATCTGGCAGTGAAAAACCTCAAAAAACTGGGCTTTGATGTGACCTATAGCCATAGTGCTGGAACTCACGAATGGTACTACTGGGAAAAACAATTGGAACGGTTCTTGACAACCCTACCAATCGAATTCAAATTAGAGGAGAGATTGTCATAATTTAGCTTTCTTTCAGCTTGTTTTAGTAAAATAGACTTTATTTGCTAGAAAGGTGGAGAGACATGCGCTGGCTTTTTCGTTTGATAGGTGCTTTCTTTTCTTTTATTTGGCGTTTGTTTTGGCGCCTGGTTTGGATAGTTGTGCTCTTATGTGCGCTTGCTTTCGGACTTCTCTGGTATCTGAACGGGGATCTTCAAGGAGCGCTAAAGCAAGCAGAGCGGTCAGTCAAGATTGGTCAACAAAGTATTGACCAATGGGAAAAAACAGGGCAACTGCCTAAGTTGAACCAGACAGATAGCCACCAACACTCTGAAGGAAGGTGGCCTCAGGACTCTGCTCGTATTTACTTGGATCCACAGATGGATTCACGCTTTCAAGAAGCTTATGTAGAAGCAATCCAGAATTGGAATCAAACTGGTGCTTTTAACTTTGAAATTGTCACTGAGTCCAGCAAGGCAGATATCTTGGCTACGGAGATGAACGACGGAAACACTCCTGTGGCAGGAGAAGCGGAAAGCCAGACCAATCTTTTGACGGGGCAATTCTTATCCGTAACAGTGCGTCTGAATCATTATTATTTGTCCAATCCAGACTATGGTTATTCCTATGAGCGCATTGTCCATACTGCAGAACATGAGTTGGGGCATGCGATCGGCTTGGACCATACAGATGAGAAGTCTGTCATGCAACCAGCTGGTTCTTTTTACGGTATTCAGAAAGAGGATGTTGCAAACCTTCGAAAAATATATGAGACCAATGAGTAGGGGACTATCTTTCCCTGCTTTTTTGCTATAATGGAACTATGAACAACTTGATTAAATCAAAACTAGAGCTCTTGCCGACCAGCCCTGGTTGCTATATTCACAAGGATAAAAACGGCACCATTATCTATGTAGGAAAGGCTAAAAATCTGCGTAATCGCGTGCGGTCCTATTTTCGTGGAAGTCACGATACTAAGACGGAAGCTCTGGTGTCTGAGATTGTGGATTTTGAATTTATCGTCACTGAGTCCAATATCGAAGCGCTTCTCCTAGAAATTAACCTCATCAAGGAAAATAAGCCCAAGTACAATATCATGCTCAAGGATGACAAGTCCTATCCCTTCATCAAAATCACCAATGAGCGCTATCCTCGTTTGATTATCACCCGTCAGGTCAAGAAGGACGGAGGACTCTACTTTGGTCCCTATCCAGATGTGGGAGCTGCTAATGAAATCAAGCGACTGTTGGATCGGATTTTTCCATTTCGTAAGTGTACCAATCCACCGTCTAAGGTCTGTTTTTATTACCATATCGGCCAATGTATGGCCCACACCATCTGTAAGAAAGATGAGGCTTATTTCAAGTCTATGGCTCAGGAGGTTTCTGATTTCCTAAAGGGACAGGATGACAAAATCATCGATGACCTCAAGGGCAAGATGGTAAGTGCTGCCCAGACTATGGAATTTGAACGTGCGGCGGAATACCGTGACCTGATTCAGGCCATTGGAACACTTCGGACCAAGCAACGGGTCATGGCGAAAGATTTGCAAAATCGGGACGTCTTTGGTTACTATGTGGATAAGGGCTGGATGTGTGTTCAGGTTTTCTTTGTCCGTCAGGGCAAGCTTATCGAGCGGGATGTCAATCTTTTCCCCTATTACAATGATCCGGATGAGGACTTCTTGACCTATGTAGGACAATTCTATCAAGAAAAATCTCACCTGGTTCCCAATGAGGTTTTGATTCCGCAGGATATTGATGAAGAAGCCGTTAAGGCTTTGGTGGATTCCAAGATTCTCAAACCCCAGCGTGGAGAGAAAAAACAACTGGTCAATCTAGCTATAAAAAATGCCCGTGTTAGTCTGGAGCAGAAGTTCAATCTGCTAGAGAAATCTGTTGAAAAGACCCAAGGAGCTATTGAAAATCTGGGACGCTTGCTTCAAATTCCGACCCCAGTCCGTATCGAATCCTTCGATAACTCTAATATCATGGGGACAAGTCCTGTTTCAGCTATGGTGGTCTTTGTCAATGGAAAACCTAGTAAGAAAGATTACCGTAAGTATAAAATCAAGACCGTAGTCGGGCCAGACGACTATGCCAGTATGAGAGAAGTCATTCGCAGGCGCTATGGTCGAGTACAGCGTGACGGTTTGACTCCTCCAGATTTGATTGTCATCGATGGGGGACAAGGTCAGGTCAATATCGCCAAGCAAGTCATCCAAGAAGAGCTGGGTTTGGACATTCCAATTGCAGGTCTGCAAAAGAATGACAAGCACCAAACCCATGAATTACTTTTTGGTGATCCGCTTGAGGTGGTGGAGTTGTCTCGCAATTCTCAGGAGTTTTTCCTCCTCCAACGCATTCAAGATGAGGTCCACCGATTTGCCATTACTTTCCATCGCCAACTGCGCTCCAAAAATTCCTTTTCATCACAATTGGATGGCATTGACGGTCTAGGACCTAAACGCAAGCAAAATCTCATGAAGCATTTCAAGTCTCTCACTAAAATCAAGGAAGCCAGTGTGGATGAGATTGTCGAAGTTGGAGTACCAAGAGCAGTAGCAGAGGCTGTGCAAAGAAAGTTGAACCCGCAGGAAGAAAAGGAATTATCTCAAGTTGCTGAACAAGGAATAATAGAATGGAGAAAAAATGAGTAAAATAAGCAATAAAATATTAGGGACAGTATATGTAATTTCTTATCTCTGCCTTCTTTATTGTCTGTGGATTTGGAATGGACCAATTTTTCTTTTTTTGACGGTTATCTTATTTGGTTTTCCCTTGTTGATAATAGCCCTTCCTTTGTTAGGTTTATGGATATTTACAAAATTGAAATCCCAGATTTTAATTGGTTATATATCGAGTTTATTGAACAGCTATTATCTGTATTTGGTACTTAAAAATTTTCATTTAGAACGAATTACAGATACAGCAGGCCATAAAATTGCTTTATCGTCCGGGCTATCTGTTGCAATTATCATTTTTGATGTGATACTTTTATCAGTTGCTACCTTAGGTTTTTATAAAAATTATATTTTGGTTTTTAAAAAAGAATAATTTGGACCAAGAGATACTATGAAAAATCCCTGCAAGCTCTTTCAAATTATGGTAGAACGGAAGCAGTAGAATTAGAAAAGGAAATCGCGAGTGAACTATGCTAATCTTGAATTCAATGCACAAGACCAGAGCGACTATTGGTCCTATACTATAAGGTAATTCAGACCAAGTTGCTTTATAGAATAATATAAGGAGGTGCGTTAATGGATAGGCACAAAAAATGGGGTATTATTGCTTTAGTAATCTGTGTAATAGGAGGAATTGTGATGTTTAGTTTGAATCATCAAAAAGAAAAAACATTGGAAGAGAAAATGAGAATCGAACAGGATAGGGTAGCACTATTTGTAGTTAATAGAGTAAAATTAAAAACACAGAATCCGATTGAAACTATAGAATTTATAGAATTCAGAAAAAATGAAACAACAGGAACCTGGCGAATAACACTTGTAATCAATGGAGTGGCAACGATATCCCTATCAGAGGATGCTTTTGGTGATGTTATACGGACATCGGGATATTATTTAGAAGACATGTCTGTTGACGAGACGGATGTTCCTTATACAAAGACAATTGATAATATAAAGATTAGCTATCTAGGGGAAACTAAGGATGACGACTGAGAGAGATTTTAGATATATTGTTGATGATATTTATGCTGTAGATTCTCTTAAAGTGAAAGTTCCTTTAAAAGAAGGGGCAATAGTAGCACAAGGGAAATTTAAAATTATAACACCTCCTGTTGACAACACTTCCAATGGTATGCAGGCGATGGCGGTTGCTCCTGTGGATAAAAATGGGAATGTGGATTATAGTCATGTGGTGATTGCTTATGCAGGGACGAATAAAGATGACATAAAGGATCTTGATACGGATGTACAGTCTTTAGGGCTTGGGAGGGATAAACTACAATCTCGTTCAGGGCTAAATTCTGCGAAAGTAGTAGATTCTCAGTTTGTGACAGCTTTGAATTATGCCAATGTTAATTAAAAAAGCTATTTATGTTATACTATAAGGTAATTAAGATCAAGTTGCTTTATAGAATAATATAAGGAGGTGTGTCAATGAATAGGCACAAAAAATGGGGTATTATTGCTTTAGTAATCTGTATTATAGGAGGAATCGTGATGTTTAGTTTGAATCAACAAAAAGAAAAAACATTGGAAGAGAAAATGAGAATTGAACAGGATAGGATGGCGTTGTACTTAGTTAATCATTATGAGGGAATCAATGAAATAGAATTTAATGATGTAGAAAATAATGCTACAACAGGTTCAAGAACTGCGTTATTAACTCTAAATAAAGAACTTGAAATGGAAATTACTTTCTTTAAATTTAATGATAAAACTGACAATTATGTAATTAGTTGGAATAAAAGATTAAATTTACAAGAAAAAAATGAAATCACTAATCAACAAACAATAGATAATATTAAAGTGAAATATTGGAGCAAGTGATGAAAATAACAGATAAAAATTATAATGATATTGTCGATGGAGTTTATAATGTTGATGCAGGAAAAGTAAAACGACCTTGGAGAGACGATAAGATTTTTAAATCAGATGGACAAACTTTTCGAGTTCTTAGTACAAAAGACAACACCTCTAACGGTATGCAAGCTATGGCAGTTGCTCCTGTGGATAAAAATGGGAATGTGGATTATAGTCATGTAGTGATTGCCTATGCAGGGACGAATAAAGATGACATAAAGGATCTTGGTACGGATGTACAGTCTTTATGGCTTGGGAGGGATAAACTACAGTCTCGTTCAGGACTAAATTCTGCGAAAGTAGTAGATTCTCAGTTTGTGACAGCTTTGAATTATGTCAATGTTAATTAAAAAAGCCATTTATGTTATACTATAAGGTAATTCAGACCAAGTTGCTTTATAGAATAATATAAGGAGGTGTGTCAATGAATAGGCACAAAAAATGGGGTATTATTGCTTTAGTAATCTGTATTATAGGAGGAATCGTGATGTTTAGTTTAAATCACCCAAAAGAAAAAACGTTGGAAGAGAAAATGAGAATCGAACAGGATAGGGTAGCAAAGTTTTTAGTAAGTAACTATGATTTAGCTGATGGACAAAAGATTGAGAGAGTGGAGTTTGTTGAATTTCAAAAAAATGAAAGTACGGGGAGTTGGAGGATTACTGCTAAAGTAAATGGTCAATATGATATATCTGTCAAAATAGATTCTTTAAATGAGAATGGGAAAATAAGAAGTTCTAATTATTCACCAACAGAATTCATAAAGAGAGAACACAAAGAAGAAGCTGGGTATGATATAGCAGTAAAAATTATCTACTTAGAGGAGAGATAACTATATGGTTACAGAAGAAGATTATAGATATATAGTAGACGATGTTTACTCTGGTAAGGTGAGTAATCCTATTCAGGAGGGACGATTAGTTGCAAACGATCGGTTTAAAGTAATCTCTAACCCCATAGACAACACCTCCAACGGTATGCAGGCGATGGCGGTTGCTCCTGTGGATAAAAATGGGAATGTGGATTATAGTCATGTAGTGATTGCTTATGCTGGGACGAATAAAGATGATCGACTTGACATCCAAACAGATATCCAATCAATAGGATTTGGTGATAGACAGGTGTTGTCGGATTTTAAAACGAAGACATTTAGAAAATCTCAATTTCAAACGGCTTTGAGTTTCGCGGAAGAAATCGAAAAAACTTATCCCTCTGCTAAAATCACAACTGCGGGGCATTCGCTTGGAGAGTCTCTGGCTATGTATGTCGCTTTGAAGCGAGGTTATGCCAATGTTGGGTATAACGGACCAGATATTCATAACTTGATTTCGAAAGAAGAAATCAAGCACATGCAAGAACATCCAGAACAATTTCGCAATTACCGTCATAAGTATGATGTTATTGGCAATATTACGGGAAATACGACTCAAACAGCCATCTATCCCTATATCTATCCTGCAAAAGATAACTGGGGTGACAAGTTAGAATATCATAACTTGTCCCAGTGGCGATTTGATGAGAATGGCCAGCTAGTTGATTTGGACGGAAAGCGAGTTACGAATCTCAAAGTAACGGTACTAGCAGAAGCAACAGCGGGTATGTACCGCTACCAAAAAATTAAAAGCTACCTCTCGGCAGATGGTTTGTCAAGTAGGGAAGAGATATACTTGGATAGCTTGCAGGGAATGGCTCTAGGGGAAGGGATGTCTAATGCAGCTCGAGCTGGTGCAGACGATATTAAGCACCTTCAAGAGGAGGTGGTGTCAAAAGCACAAGAACTATGGAATCAGCTTGACTTTAGTAGTTTCCGATACCTGAGTTATGATGAAGTCCTATCGACTTTTGCGTCTGCGGGTGTGACTCGGGATACGATTGTCGGTTCAGTTGAGCAAGATTTTGAGCAAATGAACCAAAAAGCTGAAAAACTAGCCACAGAATTTGATACCCTTAACCAACAGATTATCCAAGTCATTGAGAATAAACTAGCCACAGATAAGGAATTGGCAGGAGAATTTAGAAAATGGAACAGTCGGATTTAGTCTTCCAAAAGTTAAAAGCAAAAGAAAAAGAGTATTATGATTTGGAAGATGAATATCTAAAGCAGAAAGCAACTTTTACAAATCAACGCAATGAACTCTATGAACGTCGAGACCGCCTTGCCCGAATCGTAGAAGACGAAGCTGGTAAGATGACTGCTTTTCTTCAAAAAGGACAATATAGTTACCAAGATGGAGAACAGTTTTATAGGAGTTTACAACAATTGATGGAGGATTCTCAGTTTGTGTGTAGGCATAGAGAAGATGAATTGCAGTATCAAGAGGATTTGTTAAACAGAGATTATCGTAAAAAGCAAGATGAGTTAGAACAGACAATCGGAGATTTAAGGAGGTCATATGCTCGCGCCATTAAATGAATATTATACAGATGAAGAATATGAATTTGCTTTACGTCAGATGTATCGTATGATGGAGAGGAACAGAATCTATACAATGGCGACAGTAATCCTAAAGAAAAAAAATTCTTTGCAAACAGATTATAAAGAAAAAGTGAGAGAAAGTGCGGAGGAGACAAAAGTCGCTATTGGGAAAATAAAATCACAGATGGATTCGGCTATAAAAGGTCAGGTAAAGAAAAAGTTGGAAGAAGTGACAACGGAGAAGCTATCTCAGTATGATTCCATTTGCTAATTTTATAGTGAGTAACTAGAATAATTGCTACAAACTGCATAGAGCAGTTTTTTTGCTATTACTTTTCCTATGAAAAATCCCTGCAAGCTCTTTCAAAATATGGTAAAATGGAAGCAGTAGAATTAGAAAAGGAAATCGATTATGAAATTTCTTGAATTAAATAAAAAACGTCATGCGACCAAGCATTTCACTGATAAGCCAGTTGATCCAAAAGATGTGCGTACGGCTATCGAAATTGCAACCTTGGCACCAAGTGCCCACAACAGCCAGCCATGGAAATTTGTAGTGGTTCGTGAGAAAAATGCTGAACTGGCAAAGTTGGCTTACGGTTCCAACTTTGAGCAGGTATTATCAGCGCCTGTAACTATTGCCTTGTTTACAGACACAGATTTGGCTAAACGTGCTCGTAAGATTGCCCGAGTTGGTGGTGCTAACAATTTCTCAGAAGAACAACTTCAATACTTTATGAAAAATTTGCCTGCTGAATTTGCCCGTTACAATGAACAACAAGTCAGCGACTACCTAGCCCTCAATGCAGGTTTGGTTGCTATGAATTTGGTTCTGGCTCTTACAGACCAAGGAATCGGATCAAATCTGATTCTTGGTTTTGACAAATCAAAAGTCAATGAAGTTTTGGATATCGAAGACCGCTTCCGCCCAGAACTTTTGATTACAGTGGGATACACAGACGAAAAATTGGAACCAAGTTACCGCTTGCCAGTAGATGAAATCATCGAGAAAAGATAGAAAGAAGAAAAAAATGACAACAATTGATTTTACAGCAGAAGTAGAAAAACGCAAAGAAGACCTCTTGGCTGACTTGTTTAGCCTTTTGGAAATCAACTCAGAACGTGATGACAGCAAGGCTGATGCTGAGCATCCATTTGGACCTGGGCCGGTAAAAGCCTTGGAAAAATTCCTTGAAATTGCAGACCGTGATGGCTACCCAACTAAGAATGTTGATAACTACGCAGGACATTTCGAGTTTGGTCAAGGAGAAGAAGTTCTCGGAATCTTTGCCCACATGGACGTAGTGCCTGCTGGTAGCGGTTGGGACACAGACCCTTACACACCAACTATCAAAGATGGTCGTCTTTATGCGCGTGGTTCTTCTGATGACAAGGGACCTACAACAGCTTGTTACTATGGTTTGAAAATCATCAAAGAATTGGGCCTTCCAACTTCTAAAAAAGTTCGCTTCATCGTTGGAACGGACGAAGAATCAGGCTGGGCAGACATGGACTACTACTTTGAGCACGTAGGACTTGCAAAACCAGACTTCGGTTTCTCTCCAGATGCTGAGTTCCCAATCATCAATGGTGAAAAAGGAAACATCACAGAATACCTCCACTTTGCAGGAGAAAACAATGGTGCCGCTCGTCTTCACAGCTTTACAGGTGGTTTGCGTGAAAATATGGTACCAGAATCAGCAACAGCAGTCGTTTCAGGTGATTTGACTGACTTGCAAGCTAAACTAGATGCCTTTGTTGCAGAACACAAACTTAGAGGAGAACTCCAAGAAGAAAACGGTCAGTACAAGGTTACCATCATTGGTAAATCAGCCCACGGTGCTATGCCTGCTTCAGGTGTCAATGGTGCGACTTACCTAGCCCTCTTCCTTAGCCAGTTTAACTTCGCTGGTCCAGCCAAAGACTACCTTGACATCGCTGGTAAAATTCTCTTGAACGACCATGAGGGTGAAAATCTCAAGATTGCTCATGTGGATGAAAAGATGGGTGCTCTTTCTATGAATGCCGGTGTCTTCCGCTTCGATGAAACAAGTGCTGACAATACCATTGCCCTTAACATCCGCTATCCAAAAGGAACAAGTCCAGAACAAATCAAGTCAATCCTTGAAAACTTGCCAGTTGCTTCTGTTAGCTTGTCTGAACACGGTCACACACCTCACTATGTGCCAATGGAAGATCCACTTGTGCAAACCTTGTTGAATGTTTATGAAAAACAAACTGGTCTTAAAGGTCACGAGCAAGTCATCGGTGGTGGAACCTTTGGTCGCTTGCTAGAACGAGGTGTTGCCTATGGTGCCATGTTCCCAGACTCAATTGACACCATGCACCAAGCCAATGAATTTATCGCCTTGGACGATCTCTTCCGAGCTGCAGCAATCTATGCCGAAGCTATTTACGAATTGATCAAATAAAACGATAGAAGTCTGAGATGGTATGCTTAGACTTCTTTTTGGAGGGAAAGTAGATGTCTCAAATTGAAAGAATCAAGCAGGCTATTATGTCAGATCCACAGAATGCCAGCTATACAGAGCGTGGCATTGAGCCTCTCTTTGCAGCGCCAAAGACTGCTCGCATCAATATCATCGGTCAGGCACCTGGACTTAAAACCCAAGAAGCAGGCCTTTACTGGAAAGATAAGAGTGGTGACCGCTTGCGCGACTGGCTAGGTGTGGATGAAGATACCTTTTACAATTCAGGTTATTTTGCTGTTCTGCCTATGGATTTCTACTTTCCAGGGCAAGGAAAGTCAGGAGATTTACCGCCTCGAGCTGGCTTTGCTGAAAAATGGCATCCACAGCTCTTGCAAGAATTACCAGATATTCAATTGACCCTCTTGATTGGGCAATATGCCCAAGCTTACTATTTAAAGGAGAAAGTCAGTGGCAAGGTGACAGAACGGGTAAAACACTACCAGAACTACTTGCCAACCTATTTTCCACTAGTTCACCCCTCGCCGCGAAATCAAATCTGGATGGCCAAAAATCCTTGGTTTGAGTCAGAAGTGGTGCCAGATTTGAAAAAAAGAATTAAAACTATTTTAGGAGAAAAAGAATGAAAGAAACTTCCTTTGACGCATTTTACCAGCTTTACCAAAACGACCAACTTTCTTTAGTGGACGTGAGAGAAGTGGATGAGTTTGAAGCTCTTCATTTAGAAGGTGCTCAGAATCTTCCTCTGAGTCAACTGACTGATACCTATAATCAATTAGACAAGGATCAGTTACATTATGTTATTTGTAAATCTGGAATGAGATCGGCGCGTGCTTGTCAATTTCTAGCTGAACAAGGTTATGAGGTTATCAATGTCCAAGGTGGAATGATGGCTTTTGAAGAACTTTAATATTCAATGAAAATCAAAGAGCAAACTAGGAAGCTAGCCACAGGCTGTACTTGAGTACGGCAAGGTGAAGCTGACGTGGTTTGAAGAGATTTTCGAAGAGTATAAACATTAGAATTTTCTCCTACTTGGCGTGGACTGGGTAGGGGATTTTATTTTTAGACAATTCTCATTTTTGAGAATCTTGAAAACATTCAATATTTACTTCGTGATACTTTTTTCATACTCCTAATCATGGTATACTAGGTCAGTATTTTATAAATATGAAGGAGATTTTCATGGCTAAAAAAGGTGCCCTAACAGGTTTACTCCTGTTTGGAATATTTTTTGGTGCGGGGAACTTGATTTTTCCGCCTTCTCTGGGTGCTCTATCTGGAGAACATTTTCTTCCTGCCATCGCAGGTTTTGTCTTTTCAGGCGTCGGTATCGCCGTCTTGACCCTTATTATTGGAACTCTAAATCCTAAAGGATATATCTACGAGATTTCAACAAAGATAGCGCCTTGGTTTGCGACTCTTTACCTCTCAGTTCTTTACTTGTCAATCGGTCCATTCTTTGCTATCCCGCGTACAGCTACAACAGCTTACGAAGTAGGGATTAGCCCTCTTTTGTCGGATGCAAATAAAGGTCTTGGTTTGATTGTCTTTACAGTTCTGTATTTTGCAGCAGCTTATCTAATTTCGCTTAATCCATCAAAAATCTTAGACCGTATCGGCCGTATTTTAACGCCAGTCTTTGCGATTTTGATTGTTATCTTAGTTGTTTTAGGAGCTTTCAAATATGGTGGAACAAGTCCTCAAGCTGCTTCAGCTGCTTATCAAGCTTCTGCCTTTGGGACAGGTTTCCTAGAAGGTTACAATACCTTGGACGCCCTTGCTTCAGTTGCCTTTAGCGTAATTGCAGTTCAAACCTTGAAACAACTTGGATTTTCAAGTAAGAAAGAATACATTTCAACTATTTGGGTGGTTGGTATCGTTGTTGCCCTTGCCTTCAGCGCTCTTTACATCGGTTTAGGTTTCCTTGGAAATCATTTCCCAGTACCAGCTGAAGCGATGAAGGGTGGAACACCAGGTGTTTACATCTTGTCACAAGCCACTCAAGAAATCTTTGGCTCAACAGCCCAACTCTTCCTTGCAGCTATGGTTACCGTAACCTGCTTCACAACGACTGTTGGTTTGATTGTGTCTACAGCTGAGTTCTTTAATGAACGCTTCCCACAAATCAGCTACAAGGTTTATGCGACAGCCTTTACCTTGATTGGATTTGCCATTGCCAATTTGGGTCTTGATGCGATTATCAAGTACTCAATTCCAGTACTGGTTATCTTGTACCCAATCACGATTGCCATCGTTATGATTGTCATTGTCAACAAATTTGTTGCCCTTTCAAAACCTGGTATGCAATTGACAATTGCTGTGGTTACAGCTATTGCCATTGCAAGCGTACTAGGAAGCTCGTTTAAGGTTGAGTTTCTTGCAAACTTTGTCAACGCTCTTCCTTTTGCTAAAGCATCACTCCCATGGTTGGTACCAGCCATTGTCGGAATCTTGCTCTCATTGGTTCTACCAAACAAGCAAGAAAGCGATGTTTTTGAAATGGAATAATCACTAAAATCACTTTTGTAACCAAGTCTACAGGAGTGATTTTCTTTTTTTATCCGATGATAAATGTGTTATAATAGGTAGCAAAAGAGGTGAAGAAATGAATCAAACAGTAGAATATATCAAAGAACTGACAGCTATTGCATCGCCAACGGGTTTCACTCGGGAGATTGCGGACTATTTAGTCAAGACTCTAGAAGGTTTTGGTTACCAGCCGGTTCGCACAGCTAAGGGTGGTGTCAATGTGACCATCAAAGGTCAAAATGATGAGGAGCATCGCTATGTGACTGCCCATGTGGATACGCTGGGTGCTATTGTCCGTGCTGTCAAATCAGATGGCCGTCTCAAAATGGACCGTATCGGTGGTTTCCCTTGGAACATGATTGAAGGAGAAAACTGTACCGTTCATGTGGCTAGCACAGGTGAAAAAGTATCAGGGACCATCCTCATCCACCAGACTTCTTGCCATGTCTATAAGGATGCAGGAACTGCAGAACGCACGCAGGACAATATGGAAGTGCGTTTGGATGCAAAAGTGACCAATGAAAAAGAAACTCGTGCCTTGGGGATTGAGGTCGGTGATTTTATCAGCCTTGATCCACGAACTGTCGTGACAGAGACAGGTTTTATCAAGTCTCGTCATTTGGATGATAAGGTCAGCGCAGCGATCTTGCTCAATCTCCTTCGTATTTATAAGGAAGAGAAGATTGAATTGCCAGTAACAACCCATTTTGCTTTTTCAGTCTTTGAAGAAGTGGGACATGGGGCTAACTCTAATATTCCTGCTCAGGTAGTAGAATATCTGGCTGTGGATATGGGAGCTATGGGGGATGATCAGCAAACAGACGAATATACAGTATCTATCTGTGTCAAGGATGCTTCTGGACCTTATCACTATGACTTCCGTCAACATTTGGTGACCTTGGCTAAAGAGCAAGATATTCCATTTAAGCTGGATATCTATCCATTTTATGGTTCGGACGCTTCAGCAGCTATGTCTGCAGGGGCAGAAGTCAAACACGCCCTTCTCGGTGCTGGTATCGAGTCTAGCCACTCATATGAGCGCACTCATATTGACTCGGTGGTCGCAACGGAACGTATGGTTGATGCTTATCTTAAGAGCATATTGGTAGACTAATATGTGTTTGATTTGCCAGAGAATTGAGCTCATTAAAGCTGGGGAAAATCCCTACTTTGCGAGAGAACTAGAAACAGGCTATCTTGTGATTGGAGATCACCAGTATTTTGCAGGCTATAGTCTCTTTCTAGCCAAGGAACACGTCACCGAATTGCATCATTTAGAGAAGGAAACTAGAATCCGTTTTCTAGAGGAAATGAGTTTAGTCCAAGAGGCAGTTGCCAAGGCCTTTACTGCCGAGAAAATGAATATCGAACTGCTAGGAAATGGTGATGCCCATCTTCATTGGCATCTGTTTCCTAGACGAAGAGGTGATATGAATGGTCACGGTCTCAAGGGACGTGGTCCAGTCTGGTGGGTTCCCTTTGAAGAAATGACAGCAGAAACCTGCCAAGTAAAACCTGATGAGATTAAACAATTAGTCAAACGTTTATCGCCAGAAGTAGACAACCTATTAGAAATAAAGGAGTAGAAATGAAAAAAAGATACCTTGTCTTGACAGCCTTGCTAGCCTTGAGTCTAGCAGCTTGTTCACAAGAAAAAGCAAAAAATGAAGATGGAGCAGCTAAGACAGAACAAACAGCTAAAGCTGATGGAACAGTCGGAAATAAGACTCAAGAAGCCACCCAGAAAAAAGTAGAAGTGGTTAATAAAGGTGACTACTACAGTATTCAAGGGAAATACGATGAAATTATCGTAGCAAATAAACACTATCCATTATCTAAAGACTACAATCCAGGGGAAAATCCAACAGCCAAGGCTGAGTTGGTCAAACTCATCAAAGCGATGCAAGAGGCAGGCTTCCCAATTAGTGATCAATACAGTGGTTTTAGAAGTTACGAGACTCAGACTAAGCTCTATCAAGATTATGTCAATAAAGATGGAAAGGCTGCAGCAGACCGTTACTCTGCCCGCCCTGGCTATAGCGAGCACCAGACAGGCTTGGCCTTTGATGTGATTGGGACAAATGGTGATTTGGTGACAGAAGAAAAAGCGGCCCAATGGCTCTTGGACCATGCGGCTGATTATGGTTTTGTTGTCCGTTATCTTAAAGGTAAGGAAAAGGAAACAGGCTACATGGCAGAAGAATGGCATCTCCGCTACGTTGGAAAAGAAGCCAAAGAAATTGCTGCAAGTGGTCTCAGTTTGGAAGAGTACTATGGCTTTGAAGGCGGAGATTATGTCGATTAAAAATAAACTTTTCTCTTGCAATTCTAGATAAATAGTGTATAATAGATGAGTATGTGTAAAGCATACTTGTGGGAGGTAAAAATCTTTAATTACCGCCAAAACCACAAAGGAGGATTTAAAAATGGCTAAAAAAGTCGAAAAACTTGTAAAATTGCAAATCCCTGCTGGTAAAGCTACACCAGCTCCACCGGTTGGACCTGCTCTTGGTCAAGCTGGTATCAACATCATGGGATTCACAAAAGAGTTCAACGCTCGTACAGCTGACCAAGCTGGTATGATCATTCCAGTTGTTATCTCAGTTTACGAAGATAAATCATTTACTTTCATCACTAAAACACCACCAGCTGCTGTTCTTTTGAAAAAAGCTGCAGGTGTTGAAAAAGGGTCAGGTACACCTAACAAAACTAAAGTTGCTACAGTTACTCGTGCACAAGTACAAGAAATTGCAGAAACTAAGATGCCAGATTTGAACGCAGCAAACGTAGAGTCTGCAATGCGTATGATCGAAGGTACTGCTCGTTCTATGGGATTCACTGTTGTTGACTAATCAATAACACAGTAGAAAATCTCACAGCAGTCTATTAGTTGCTTTTCATACTAGGCAAGTGACTGAAGCTTGTACTTGGGTACAGCAAGGGAGCTTAACGAAGTAGGAAAAGAAAAATAATAGACTGAAAACCCGCAAGACTTCATCATTTCGAGAAGTGACGTGGGAGATGAAAATCGATTGAACCACTTACAAGGAGAATAGAAAATGGCTAAAAAAAGCAAACAACTTCGTGCTGCTCTTGAGAAAATCGACAGCACAAAAGCATACAGCGTAGAAGAAGCTGTAGCACTTGCAAAAGAAACTAACTTTGCAAAATTTGACGCAACTGTAGAAGTTGCTTACAACTTGAACATCGACGTTAAAAAAGCTGACCAACAAATCCGTGGAGCAATGGTATTGCCAAACGGTACTGGTAAAACTTCACGCGTTCTTGTTTTCGCACGTGGTGCAAAAGCTGAAGAAGCAAAAGCTGCTGGTGCAGACTTTGTTGGTGAAGATGACCTTGTTGCTAAAATCAACGACGGTTGGTTGGACTTCGACGTAGTTATCGCTACACCTGACATGATGGCTCTTGTTGGACGTCTTGGACGTGTCCTTGGACCACGTAACTTGATGCCAAACCCTAAAACTGGTACTGTAACTATGGATGTTGCTAAAGCAGTTGAAGAGTCTAAAGGTGGTAAAATCACTTACCGTGCAGACCGTGCAGGTAACGTTCAAGCTATCATCGGTAAAGTATCATTTGAAGCTGAAAAATTAGTTGAAAACTTCAAAGCTTTCAACGAAACAATACAAAAAGCAAAACCAGCTACAGCTAAAGGAACTTACGTAACAAACTTGACTATCACAACTACTCAAGGTGTTGGTATCAAAGTTGACGTAAACTCACTTTAATCAGTAGTTTATATCAGAGAACGAGTACGAAAGTGCTCGTTTTTTTAGGTACGACGGGCATTCCGTTCATCTGAGGTGTAAGTCCTCTGTGGGTACCATATACTAGTAAACCCAAAAGTGATTCCCAAGCCTGACTATTGTGAGTAGCTAATCGAACGGCATTAGGATAGACTGTTTAAGTCTGACGTTGGAAATAAGAATCGGCAGAGAAAGAGATAGAGAAATCTTGGCTATACGAATAGGCACGTGATAGTAAAGCGTATATAGCGAATAAGGAGGTCAGCAACTCTAAAGTACAAATATGTAGTCGTAACCTATATGCGTAAACTACGTGAGCAATTGAATTCGAACTAGAGAGGTGATTAATAGATTTATGCTATAGTCATGGCAGCTTGTATGCTTTTGATTCTAGTTTATCAAATAATAGATTAGAATTGTCAGACAATATCATTTTATGTTATAATGAAGAAAAAATAGAGGTGTTCAAATGTCAGAAGCAGGTCATAAGTTTTTAGCAAAACTGGGGAAAAAACGCTTACGTCCAGGTGGAAAACGTGCCACAGATTGGTTAATTGCAGAAGGAGGATTTTCAAAAGAAAAGAGAATACTAGAGGTTGCGTGTAATAGGGGAACTACAGCAATTGAGTTGGCACAGCGTTTTGGTTGTAAGATAACTGCTGTTGATATGGATGCTCAAGCTTTAGAAGTGGCTAAAAAATCTGCTGAAACGGCAGGTGTAGGTAATTTGATCAGGTTTGAAAGAGCAAATGCAATGAAACTTCCTTATGAAGATGCTAGTTTTGATATTGTTATAAATGAAGCTATGCTGACTATGCAAGCCGATCAAGCTAAGAAAAAATGTGTAATGGAGTATCTAAGGGTTTTAAAACCTGAAGGTCTTCTCTTGACACATGATGTGCTTCTTAAGGAAGCTAAAGAGTCTGTCAGACAGGAACTGTCACAAGCAATTCATGTAAATGTAGGTCCTTTAACTCGAGATGCTTGGGAAGAGGTGATGATAGAATCAGGTTATCGTGATGTGAAAGTATTGACTGGTGAAATGACATTAATGAAATTATCGGGTATGATTTATGACGAAGGTTGGCTAGGAACATTGAAAATTTGTGTAAATGCTTGTAAAAAGGAGAATAGAAAGCAGTTTTTAACTATGTATAAAATGTTTAATAAGAATAAAAAGAACTTGGGCTTTATTGCTATGGCTAGTCATAAATCGTCAAATCGTTAGATAATCATTGATGTTAACTTTTCCTTTCTTCTTTCTTAAAAAATATGCTATAATAGAGAGTAAAAAACTTTGAAAGAAAGAAAAAGATGAATTTAAAAGATTACATTGCAACAATTGAAAATTATCCGAAGGAAGGTATTACTTTCCGTGATATTAGTCCTTTGATGGCTGATGGGAATGCTTATAGCTACGCTGTTCGTGAAATCGTTCAGTATGCTACTGACAAGAAAATTGACATGATTGTAGGTCCTGAGGCTCGTGGGTTTATCGTGGGCTGTCCAGTTGCATTTGAATTGGGAATTGGTTTTGCACCTGTTCGTAAACCAGGTAAATTGCCACGCGAAGTTATTTCTGCTGACTATGAAAAAGAGTACGGTGTTGATACCTTGACTATGCACGCGGATGCCATCAAGCCAGGTCAACGTGTTCTTATCGTAGATGACCTCTTAGCAACAGGTGGAACTGTTAAGGCAACTATCGAGATGATTGAAAAACTTGGTGGTGTTGTAGCAGGTTGTGCCTTCCTTGTTGAATTGGATGAATTGAATGGCCGTGAAAAAATCGGTGACTACGATTACAAGGTTCTTATGCATTATTAATCAAAAACAGTCCCTAGGGCTGTTTTCTCTACATTAGGATATAAAAATAGACTATAGCTAGTTAGAGAAAAAGTATAATTGAAAACTATATCTTCTTGCAGTATAATAAAAGGACTAAGTGTTTGAGATTTGACTTCAAACACATTCAATTATTTCTAAAAGAGTACAGTTAGGAGAAGGTTATGCCGATTAGAATTGATAAAAAATTGCCAGCTGTTGAGATTTTACGGACAGAGAATATCTTTGTCATGGATGATCAACGTGCGGCCCACCAAGATATCCGTCCCTTGAAAATTTTGATTTTAAACCTAATGCCCAAAAAAGTGGTCACAGAGACCCAGTTGTTACGGCATTTAGCAAATACTCCTTTGCAATTGGACATAGACTTTCTCTATATGGAGAGCCACCGTTCCAAGACGACTCGTGCAGAGCATATGGAGACTTTTTATAAAACTTTTCCTGAAGTCAAGGACGAGTATTTTGATGGGATGATTATCACAGGGGCTCCGATTGAGCATTTACCATTTGAAGAAGTGGACTATTGGGAGGAATTCAGTCAGGTAATCGAGTGGTCCAAGACCCATGTCTATTCGACCCTTCATATCTGTTGGGGAGCTCAGGCTGGTCTTTATCTGCGCTATGGAGTGGAAAAATACCAGATGGACAGTAAGTTATCGGGTATCTATCCTCAGGACACCCTAAAAGAGGGTCACCTTCTCTTTAGAGGTTTTGACGATAGCTATGTATCCCCTCATTCACGGCACACGGAGATTTCTAAGGAAGAGGTCTTAAACAAAACCAATCTCGAGATTTTATCAGAGGGTCCTCAGGTTGGAGTTTCGATTTTGGCCAGTCGTGATTTACGAGAAATTTATAGTTTTGGGCATTTGGAATATGACCGTGATACTTTGGCAAAAGAGTATTTTAGGGACCGTGATGCAGGTTTAGACCCACATATTCCAGAAAATTACTTTAAGGATGATGATGTCAACCAGATACCTTGTCTTTGTTGGTCTTCATCAGCAGCCCTCTTTTTCAGTAACTGGGTGAATTATGCCGTCTATCAGGAAACCCCTTTTGACTGGAGAAAAATAGAAGATGATGCATCTGCTTTTGGGTATTTATAAGAGGAATTATGACATATTTAGACGCTTTTAAATCAGGGAACTTGGTTTTACCGAGTGCCCTTCTCTTGCATTTTAAGGAACTCTTTCCTTCTAGCGACGATTTTCTGGTCTGGCAATTTTTCTATTTGCAAAATACGACAGGTTTGGATGAAATGTCGCCAAGCCAGATTGCTGAAAGGATTGGTAAGGAAATTTCGGATGTCAATCAGGCCATTTCCAATCTGACGGAGAGGGGACTGCTTCAGTATCGAACCATTGAATTAAATGGTGAAATCGAATTGCTTTTTGATGCTAGTTTAGCTTTGGAACGTTTGGATGACTTGCTTGGAGTTGCTCATTCGAATTCAGATCAGTTGACACCTCAAAACCAGCTCAAGAATTTGGTGGAAACCTTCCAGCAGGAATTAGGACGCTTGTTGACACCTTTTGAGATTGAGGATTTGACCAAGACACTAAAGGAAGATGGGACCAGTGCTGACTTGATTAAGGAGGCTCTTCGTGAAGCTGTTTTGAATGGAAAACCAAACTGGAAGTACATTCAGGCGATTTTAAGAAACTGGCGCCATGAAGGCATCAAAAGTGTGGCTCAAGTGGAGGGTAAACGAGCAGAGAGAGAAGCAAGCAATCCTCAGTTGACACAGGTATCTGCAGATTTTAGAAATGCTATGGATCTTTGGAAAGATTAATCCATGTAAGCAGGCTTGAAATCCGAGTAAGATTTGCAAGCTGTGTCTAATTGTGATAAAATAAGTAGAAAATAAATTGAAAAAAGAGGTATGTGAAATGTCACGTAAACCATTTATCGCTGGTAACTGGAAAATGAACAAAAATCCAGAAGAAGCTAAAGCATTCGTTGAAGCAGTTGCATCAAAACTTCCTTCATCAGATCTTGTTGAAGCAGGTATCGCAGCTCCAGCTCTTGATTTGACAACTGTTCTTGCTGCTGCAAAAGGTTCAAATCTTAAAGTTGCTGCTCAAAACTGCTACTTTGAAAATGCAGGTGCTTTCACTGGTGAAACAAGCCCACAAGTTTTGAAAGAAATCGGTACTGACTATGTTGTTATCGGTCACTCAGAACGCCGTGACTACTTCCATGAAACTGACGAAGATATCAACAAAAAAGCAAAAGCAATCTTTGCAAACGGCATGCTTCCAATCATCTGTTGTGGTGAGTCACTTGAAACTTACGAAGCTGGTAAAGCTGCTGAGTTTGTAGGTGCTCAAGTATCTGCTGCATTGGCTGGATTGACTGCTGAACAAGTTGCTGCCTCAGTTATCGCTTATGAGCCAATCTGGGCTATCGGTACTGGTAAATCAGCTTCACAAGACGACGCACAAAAAATGTGTAAAGTTGTTCGTGACGTTGTAGCTGCTGACTTCGGTCAAGAAGTTGCAGACAAAGTTCGTGTTCAATACGGTGGTTCTGTTAAACCTGAAAACGTTGCTTCATACATGGCTTGCCCAGACGTTGACGGTGCCCTTGTTGGTGGTGCGTCACTTGAAGCTGAAAGCTTCTTGGCATTGCTTGACTTTGTAAAATAATCTAAGTTATTCCAGACAGACAGTCAAAAGTACCAGGTGACTTTGACTGCCTGTCTTATTTTTATTTAGAGAGTTCTTGTGAAATAGGAAGTTTTTCCTACAGGAGCTAGTAAGACAAACTTGATCAATCTACTCATACGTTTTTACGATGTTAGAGCAGGTTCTATCTAGAATATTCGCAAATTGTCACGCCAAGAGTATCGCCGTCAGTTTGGGATTGTCTTACAGGATGCTTGGCTTTATGAAGGTACGATCAAAGAAAACCTACGTTTTGGAAATCTTGACGCCAGTGACGAGGAAATAATAGAAGCTGCCAAAGCAGCAAATGTAGACCATTTTATTCGAACTCTTCCTGGTGGTTATAACATGGAGATGAACCAAGACTCCAGCGATATTTCCCTCGGGCAAAAACAACTGTTGACCATCGCGTTTGCTATTCTAGCTAATCCTAAAATTCTCATTTTGGATGAAGCGACTTCCTCGATTGATACCCGTTTGGAACTCTTGATTCAAAAAGCTATGAAACGGTTGATGAAAAGAAGGACCAGCTTTGTCATCGCCCACTGTCTCTAAACCATTCAAGAAGCAAATAAGATTCTCGTTCTTAAGGATGGACAGATTATTGAGCAGGGAAATTACGAAAGCTTACTCTAAGCAAAAGGCTTTTATTATGAACTTTACCAAAGCCAATTTTCAAGTAAATCTGATAAAGTGAGCTAATCAGAACTAACTAAACTTTTCTTAAATTATCAGTCTATTGCAACTTTTCTCATGTGAGTCATTTGGCTTGCTATTGGTTTTCCTTAGTAGTATACTAAGGTAGTAATCATTAATAAGTGGTTACAAATAATAATGAATGAGGTAAAATAAAATGGTAGAATTGAAAAAAGAAGCAGTAAAAGACGTAACATCATTGACAAAAGCAGCGCCAGTAGCATTAGCAAAAACAAAGGAAGTATTGAACCAAGCTGTTGCTGATTTGTATGTAGCCCATGTGGCTTTGCACCAAGTACACTGGTACATGCGTGGTCGTGGTTTCCTTGTATGGCATCCAAAAATGGATGAGTACATGGAAGCTCTTGATGGTCAATTGGATGAAATCAGCGAACGTTTGATTACACTTGGGGGAAGCCCATTCTCTACATTGACAGAATTCCTTCAAAACAGTGAAATCGAAGAAGAAGCTGGTGAATACCGTAATGTTGAAGAAAGCTTGGAGCGTGTCCTTGCTATCTACCGTTACTTGTCAGAACTTTTCCAAAAAGGTTTGGATGTTACTGATGAAGAAGGTGACGATGTAACAAACGGTATCTTCTCAGACGCTAAGACTGAAACCGATAAAACAATCTGGATGCTTGCAGCAGAACTTGGACAAGCACCTGGTTTGTAAGATAAATCTCCCACTTTCTATCATGAGTTTCTGTATCACTACTCATGATAAACTATCTTTTAAAAATCATGTAGCAAACAAAGTTACATGATTTTTTCTTTGCTTCTCCGGCGACTCATTTGTCAAAATGCTGATTTTAGGGTATAATAGTTGCTGTTCGAGAAATTTTGATTTTCAAAGAATAGTGAATGATGATAAGGAGAAACCATGAACAACTTACCAAATTGCCCAAAATGTAACTCAGAGTATGTCTACGAAGACGGTGCCCTACTGGTTTGCCCAGAGTGTGCTTATGAGTGGAATCCTGCTGAAGTTGCAGATGTAGAAGAGGGCCTTGTTGCTATCGATGCCAACGGTAATAAATTGGCTGACGGTGATACTGTAACCCTCATCAAGGACTTGAAAGTAAAAGGTGCGCCAAAAGATTTGAAACAAGGGACGCGCGTGAAGAATATCCGCATCGTAGAAGGCGACCACAATATCGACTGTAAAATCGATGGCTTCGGTGCCATGAAACTCAAATCAGAGTTTGTGAAGAAAATTTAAGCATGTCAAAACACTATAAACTTGTATTTTATAGCCGTATCTTCTTGTTTCTAGCGGCTTTTACGGGAGTTTATCTTGAAATCGCCAAGCATGGTGGATTTGGGATGTTACTCTATTATACGGTTCTGTCCAACCTTTTAGTCGCGATTTTTACGCTCTATCTCCTAAAGGTTATGAGCCGTTTAGGTGAAAACTGGCAAAGACCAAGTCTCTTGCGCTTAAAAGGTGGGGTCACCATGAGTATCATGATTACCTGTGTGATTTACCATTTCCTTTTAGCGCCTATTGCGACTAATTTCTATACTCTAGAAAATTTCCTTTGCCACTATATCGTTCCCCTCTGGTTTTTAGCAGATACCCTCTTTTTTGACAAACAGGGTCAATACAAGATTTGGGACCCAATTGTGTGGACGATTTTACCCTTGCTGTATATGATTTTTGCTCTTTTTAATGGCTTGGTATTGAAACTTGATGTTCCTAATTCTAAGGTCAGTCCCTTCCCGTACTTCTTTTTGAATGTGAACAAGGGTTGGGATGTCGTGTTCAAGTGGTGTCTGATTATCTTTGTTGCTTATATGGTGGCAGGATTTATCTTCTACTTTATTAAGCAAATCAAGAGAAAATCATCCTAAGACACAAGGGATTCATTTTCGAGTTTAAGAAGGAGTCTGTACACTAAAGAGGCTTCTTCTTTTCTTGCTTGTTTGATGACTATCAAAAAAGTAGAAGATTAAGAGAAATATAGAAAGAGATTTCATGAAACAATTTTTAGAACGGGCCAGTATTTTGGCTCTCTCCCTCGTTTTGATTACGTCCTTTTCCATCTCGAGTGCCCTGCCAGCCATGTTTGACTATTATCAAGGTTATCCTAAGGAACAAATTGAGCTCTTGGCGAGCTTGCCTTCCTTTGGAATCATGATTATGTTATTACTAAATGGTTTCTTAGAAAAAATATTTCCTGAGCGCTTACAGATCAGTTTGGGATTGCTGATTTTATCACTAAGTGGAACTGCTCCCTTTTGGTACCAAGCTTATCCTTTTGTCTTTGGAACACGGATTCTTTTTGGTTTAGGTGTTGGGATGATCAATGCCAAGGCCATTTCTATTATCAGTGAACGCTATCAAGGAAAAACGAGAATTCAGATGTTAGGGCTACGCGGTTCTGCAGAGGTCGTTGGGGCTTCTCTCATTACCTTGGCAGTCGGCCAATTGTTGGCCTTTGGTTGGACAGCTACTTTCTTAGCTTATAGTGCTGGATTTTTAGTTCTGATCCTTTATCTGCTCTTTGTACCTTATGGAAAAGAAAAGAAAGAAGTCAAGAAAAAAACGAAGGAAGCAAGTCGCTTAACTCGGGAAATGAAGGGCTTGATTTTTATCTTAGCTATTGAAGCGGCGGTTGTAGTTTGTACCAATACAGCTATTACCATCCGTATTCCAAGTCTGATGGTGGAAAGAGGACTGGGAGATGCCCAGTTATCTAGTTTTGTTCTTAGTGTCATGCAGTTAATCGGGATTGTGGCTGGTGTGAGTTTTTCTTTCCTGATTTCAATATTTAAAGAGAAACTGCTCCTCTGGTCTGGTATTACCTTCGGCTTGGGGCAAATTGTGATTGCCTTATCTCCATCCTTGTGGGTGGTAGTGGCAGGAAGCATTCTTGCTGGTTTTGCCTACAGTGTAGCCTTGACGACGGTCTTTCAACTTGTCTCTGAACGAATTCCAGCTAAACTCCTCAATCAAGCAACTTCATTTGCAGTTTTAGGCTGTAGTTTCGGAGCCTTTACGACTCCATTCGTTCTAGGTGCAATTGGCTTACTAACTCACAATGGGATGTTGGTCTTTGCCATTTTAGGCTCATGGTTGATTGTAACCTCTATCTTTGTCATGTACCTACTTCAAAAGAGAGCTTAGGATTGGTTTCCTAAGTTTTTCTTTTTGTGAATTTTGTACCCAGACAATATTTGTTTTAGAACCTTGTTTACAGATTATTTTCTTGATAAAATAGAAGTTATGACAAGATATAAAGCAACTATTTCCTATGATGGTTACGCCTTTGCTGGTTTTCAGCGCCAGCCTCATGCACGTAGTGTTCAGGAAGAAATTGAAAAAACCTTGACCAAGTTAAATAAAGGGCAAGCCATTACTGTTCACGGTGCTGGTAGGACAGATAGTGGGGTTCATGCCCTGGGACAGGTTATTCATTTTGACCTGCCTTATCAAATGGATGAGGAAAAGCTCCGTTTTGCTCTAGACACTCAGTCCCCTGAAGATATTGATGTGATTTCAATTGAACTTGTGGCGGATGATTTTCATTGCCGTTATGCCAAGCACAGTAAGACTTATGAGTTTATCGTAGACAGGGGCCGTCCCAAAAATCCTATGCGCCGTCACTATGCTACTCACTTTCCCTATCCGCTTGATGTGGAGCGAATGAAGGAGGCTGTTAAGAAATTAGAAGGAACCTATGATTTCACTGGCTTTACAGCATCTGGGACCAGCGTAGAGGACAAGGTTCGTACTATTACAGAAGCTAGTCTTAGGGTTGATGAGACAGGCCAGTTTTTGACCTTTACCTTTTCAGGAAATGGTTTCTTGTATAAGCAGATTCGCAATATGGTGGGGACACTGCTTAAAATCGGCAATAACCGCATGCCAGTAGAGCAGATTGACCTCATCTTGAAGAAAAAGGACAGGCAGCTTGCAGGTCCCACTGCAGCACCAAATGGTTTGTATTTAAAGGAGATTCGTTATGAAGAATAATCGTATTTTAGCACTTTCTGGAAATGATATTTTTAGTGGTGGTGGTTTGTCCGCTGATTTGGCTACCTATACCTTGAACGGCTTGCATGGCTTTGTAGCAGTGACTTGTTTGACAGGCTTGACGGAAAAGGGCTTTGAAGTCTTTCCAACTGACGATACCATTTTTCAACATGAATTAGATAGCTTGCGTGATGTGGAGTTTGGGGGGATTAAGATTGGTCTTCTACCAACTGTCAGCGTAGCTGAGAAGGCCTTGGACTTTATCAAACAACGTCCAGGAGTGTCTGTGGTTCTGGATCCTGTCTTGGTCTGCAAGGAAACGCACGACGTAGCAGTTAGTGAACTCTGCCAAGAGTTGATTCGTTTTTTCCCTCATGTCAGTGTGATTACGCCTAATCTTCCTGAAGCAGAATTACTAGCTGGTCAGGAAATTAAAACCTTGGAAGATATGAAGGCTGCAGCGCAGAAATTGCATGACTTAGGAGCGTCAGCAGTCATTATCAAGGGAGGCAATCGCCTTAGTCAGGACAAGGCTGTAGATGTCTTTTATGATGGACAAAACTTTACAGTCCTAGAAAATCCTGTCATCCAAGGGCAAAATGCTGGTGCAGGTTGTACCTTTGCCTCCAGCATTGCCAGTCATCTAGTCAAAGGTGATGAACTTTTACCGGCAGTAGAAAGCTCTAAGGCTTTCGTTTACCGTGCCATTGCACAAGCAGATCAGTATGGAGTAAGACAATATGAAGCAAACAAAAACAACTAAAATTGCCCTTGTATCCCTATTAACCGCCCTCTCTGTGGTTCTAGGTTATTTCTTAAAAATTCCAACACCTACAGGCATTCTAACTCTTTTAGATGCGGGTGTCTTCTTTACGGCCTTCTACTTTGGTAGTCGTGAAGGGGCTGTAGTAGGAGGACTAGCAGGTTTCTTGATTGACCTCTTATCAGGCTATCCTCAGTGGATGTTCTTTAGCTTGGTTAACCATGGCTTGCAGGGATTTTTCGCAGGATTTAAAGGGAAAACTCAGTGGTTAGGCCTTATCTTAGCAACGATTGCCATGGTAGGGGGCTACGCCTTGGGTTCTACTTTGATGAATGGCTGGGCAGCAGCCCTACCAGAAATCTTACCAAATTTCATGCAAAATATGGTAGGGATGATTGTAGGATTTATCCTTAGTCAAAGTATCAAGAAGATTAAGTAAAGAGGCTGAGTCAAAAGTCTTTCAAATAAGAAAAACGCATAGTATCAGGTGTTGAAAAACCTTGATACTATGCGTTTTATTGTGGGAAGATTTTATACTCTTCTAAAATCTCTTCAAACCACGTCAGCGTCGCCTTACCGTACTCAAGTACAGCTTGCGGCTAGCTTCCTAGTTTGCTCTTTGATTTTCATTGAGTATTAGATGAATATTAATCAAAATAAAGCAAGTCTTTGCTGGTGCTTGTAAAGAGGTCAAAGCCATCCTTGGTAACAACACCGCAGTCTTCAATACGAACACCGACTTTACCAGGGATATAGATACCTGGTTCAACAGAGAAGCACATGCCTTCTTCGATGACCATGTCGTTTCCTTCCATGATAGATGGGAATTCGTGGACATCCATACCGATACCGTGACCAAGACGGTGGTTGAAGTATTCACCGTAACCAGCTTTTTCGATGACCTCACGGGCAGCGCGGTCCACTTCATGGGCAGTCACACCTGGTTTGATAAAGTCAAGAGCAGCTTGTTGGGCTTCAAGAGTCAAGTTGTAAATGTCTTTCTTGAATTGGTCAGGTTTGCCGACTGCGACTGTACGAGTCATATCTGAAGCATAGCCGTTGACTAGAACACCCAGGTCAAAGAGGAGAAGGGCGTTATTTTCAACTTTGTTTGCTGCTGGAATACCGTGTGGATTTGCAGCATTATCACCAGTCAAGACCATGGTATCAAAACTCATTTCATAACCTTCACGCTTCATAGCAAAGTCAATTTGAGCGATGATATCTGTCTCTGTCTTATCAAGAGAAATATTATCAAAACCAACCTTAACAGCCTTGTCCGCATAGAGACCTGCAACCATCATTTTTTGTACTTCATCAGCTGATTTGATGAGGCGCATGCGTTGGATACGAGGAGTGAGGTTGTCAAACTCAGCAGTTTCAAAAACGATTTTTAAACCATGATATTTTGTCAAGATGAGATTGTCAAACTCAACAGCGACACGTTTGAAGTCAAGTTGTGGAAGAGCATGTTTCATTTTTTGCCATGGATTTTCAGAATCCACATAGCCCACAACTGGGAAGGAAACAGTGCTACTTGCACGCTCCACTTCAAGGGCTGGAACAAAGAGAAGAGGTTCCTGATCTGCTAGGACAAAAAGGAACATTTGGCGTTCATGGGGATCACTGTAAAAGCCAGTGAGGTAATTGATTGTGACGGGGTCAGATACGACAGCGACGTCTAGTTTTTCTGATTCAAGATATGTTACGATTTGTTGTAATTTAGACATATGCTACCTTCTTTCTACCCCTCTATTTTGGCAAAAAAAGAGAGAAAATGCAAGGGAGAAGGGTAAAAGAACAGACAAAAAGAACTCCGACAAGATAACAGAGTTCTTTTATATAATTCCCATTTGTTTAAGAAAAGTCAGCCTTGCTTTTGACATCACTGTATTCTTCAGCGATTTCTTGGCTGAGAATGTCCTCATAGGAAGGGAGTTGGATGTCCTGACCATATTTCTTCTTGAGGGCAGTAGTGACTAGGCGATAAGCTAGATTGGCATTACGAGAGAGGATAGGCCCGTGGAAGTAGGAACCAAAGACATTCTTATAATGAACCCCTTCGCCGACTTTTTCTTCGTTATTTCCATTACCATAGACAACCTGTCCCAGCGGTTTTTGGTCATCTGAGAGGAAGGTACGGCCCTGATGATTTTCAAAACCATAGTAGGTTTCATCGAAATCTTCATTGTGAATCTTGATGTCACCGATAAAACGGTTATTGGTCTGGTTGAGGGTGTAGTGGCCCATGACACCTAGACCTTCGATACGTCTCCCTGAAGCTTCAACATAATATTGCCCCAATAGTTGGAAACCACCGCAGATAGCCAGAACTACACCGTTGTTTTGGATGTAGTTGTCAATGCTATCTTTTTTAGCAGGTAGGTCGTCTGCAATAATACTTTGTTCAAAGTCTTGACCGCCACCGAAAAAGGCGATGTCGTAGTGATTTTCATCAAAATCATCATGAAGTGAAACGATGTCAACCGTCACATGGGCTCCCAGTTTTTCAGCCACATACTTGAGCATGAGGATGTTTCCATTGTCCCCGTAGGTATTCATGAGATTTCCGTATAGGTGGGCAATGTTGATCTGATAGGGGTAATTGCCAGCTTTTGAGGAAAGTGAAGTATAAACCATTAGTTCATCTCCTTTCTAACAATCTGACGACTAGCCAGCAGTTCGCGGAATTCCAGCATAGCAGTATAGGTAGCTAGAATATAAGCATGCTTACAGTCTTGGTTCTCAATAATCTTAAGAACTTGTTCCAGACTACTTGTTTCAGTGATTTTCTCATCTGGATAGCCTGTTACTCGTAGACGACGAGCGATTTCAGAATGACGCACACCACCAGCGTTGATTTCAGGGATGTCCATGTCAGTGATTTGTTCAAAATCAGCATCCCAGATCCAGCTGGTATCAATGCCATCTGCATAGTTAGCGTTAAGGAGGACAGAAAGACTAAATGGATAAGGTGCTAGTTTAATCATTTCGATAGCTTGAGTTGCACCGACTGGATTTTTAATCAAAACGAGGGTGCATTCCTTGTCACCGATATGGAAGGTTTCTTGGCGTCCAAAGACAGCACGGCTCTTATCAAATCCTTGCTTGATGAGTTGTGAATCTGCGCCGAGGAAACGGGCGATAGCCACAGCAGCTAGGGCGTTGTAGATATTATAGAGCCCGCCGATTTGAATACCGTATTCTTGTCCGTCAATGACAAAGCGAGAGCGATTGTTGGTTAACTCAACCAAGTCTGTCAAGCGATAGTCTAAATCAGGACGTTTACATCCGCAGTCTTCACAGATATAGGCACCCAAGTTTGAATAGGTATTGTGCTCGTATTTGAGAATGCCTTGACAGTCAGGGCAGAGAATCCCTTCGGTATTATAGTGAGCCAGCTGGGCTGGGCCTTTCTCCAAGTCAAAACCAAAATACTGTACAGGATTTGGAATAGTTGGCTTGTAGAAAAGCGGACTGTCTCCATTAAGGAGAACAGTAGCCGTAGGCACCTTACGAATGGCATCCAAAATCATGTTATAAGTTGTGTAAATCTCACCGTAGCGGTCCATCTGGTCACGGAAGATATTCGTAATGACAAAAAGGCTTGGCTGGATATAGTCACAGATACGAGATAGACTGGCTTCGTCAATTTCTAGTACGGCAATGTTTTTCCCAGTTTTAGAAGATTTGGCTGTTAGGAAGGTTGTTGCAATCCCTGTAATCATGTTGGCACCGCTTGGGTTGGTCAGAACTTGACCATAAACCTCTTTTAAAATGCCGACAGTCAGGGCAGTTGTCAGGGTTTTTCCATTGGTTCCAGTGACCACGACAATCTCGTAGTTCTTAGCAAGGTTTTGTAAAATATCTTTATCAAATTGAAGGGCAAGTTTTCCTGGGAGCGTGCTTCCACGGCCAAGATGGCTTAAAACGAAGTGGGAAGAACGCCCAGCAAGAAGGCCCAAAGTAGTTTTTAATTTCATGTTTCTATTATATCATAAAAGAGGGAAAAGACAGATTTGATACTCAATGAAAATCAAAGAGCAAACTAGGAAGCTAGCTGCAGGTTGCTCAAAGCACCGCTTTGAGGTTGCAGATAAAGCTGACGTGGTTTGAAGAGATTTTCGAAGAGTATGAGATTTCGCAGAAATGAAAACAGCCCTCAGAGGGCTGTTCGATACGATTAAATCTCAACTTAAATCGCAAACAAGTCATTCAAGTTCTCAGCCAAGGTTGGGTGAGTGAAGATTTGTTTTGTGAAGTAAGTGTAAGGAATCTTGTTGTCCATAGCAACAGTGATGATGTTGATGATTTCTTGAGAACCTTCTGAGAAGATGCTTGCTCCAAGAATTTCTTTTGTTTCAGTATTAACAACAGCTTTGAAAGCTCCGCGAAGGTCTCCATTTACGTGACCACGAGGCATTGCTGCAACAGGAATTTCCTTAACGGCGTATGGAAGTTTCAAATCAGCTGCTTGGCTTTCAGTCAAACCAACTTGTGAAAGTGCAGGTGTGATAAACATGGTGTTTGGTACATTGAGACGGTCTTCAAGTGTGTAGCTGCCATCTCCAGCAAGGTAGCTGTATACAACACGGAAGTCATCAAGTGAAATGTAAGTAAATTGAAGGCCACCGTTGACATCTCCAACTGCAAAGACACCAGGAACGTTTGTTTGACAATGTTTGTCTACTTTAATAGCGCCACGTTCAGTTAGTTCAATATCTGTATTTTCAAGTTGAAGTGGTTCTACATTTGGTTTGCGTCCAGTTGCGTAGAGAAGGGCATCGAAACGGTAAGTTTCGTTTTCAGTTACGACAAGCACTTGGTCACCGTCGTTTTTAATTTCAGTAGTACGGATGTTTTGAAGCAATTCAATGCCGTCTTCTTCCATGTATTGTTTAGCAAGAGCAGCGATTGAAGGTTCTGCACGAGGAAGGAAAGTATCCAAGGCATCTAGAACTGTAACCTTGCTTCCAAGTTTGTTGTAAAGACCAGCAAATTCAAGACCGATATTTCCGCCACCAAGGACTCCAAGGTTTTCAGGCAATTTGTCCAAGTTTTGGATACCTGTTGAGTCAAAGACGTTCTTGCTTGTAGCAAGTCCTGGAATTGGCAAGACATTTGAAACAGCACCAGTGTTGATGACGATTGTTTCAGCGGTCAGTTCTTTCTTTTCATCACCAGCTTGGATTTCGATGACTTTATTTGAAAGGAAGTGAGCTTCCGCATCAAAGATGTCCACGCCTGTACCAGCAACAGTAGCATAGTTTTTACCGTTGAGGCGACCAGTGATAGTGTTTTTGGTAGCAATGACTTCTTCAAAAGACAAGTCTTTCTCAGCAGCAACCAGCAAAGTTTTAGTTGGGATACAACCAATGTTGATACAAGTTCCACCGTACATAGCCTTGCTACGTTCAACGAGGGCAACTTTTTTGCCAGCTGAAGCCAATTTACCTGCTAGTGTTTTACCAGCTTTACCAAATCCGATAACGATTAAATCATAAGTTAACATTTAGAGTTCCTCCTATTCGCATTTCATTCTAGCACAAGAAAAAAACTTTTGCACAATTCTGCTACGCTTTAAAAAAGTTTATGAAATGGTTGATATTTTAGTCTCATTTTCTTAGAAAAATCGTTTACATGACTTTATCGACGGATTTAACTATCTTTTGCTTCTCTCTTGTGTTATACTAGATAGGTTGCAAAGAAAACAGTACTTTTCTTTTGTGGAAAAGAAGCAACACGATTTTATATCCAGTATATGAAAATACGTCATAAAAAGAAAAGTATAAACTAAGTCCTATAGGGTGGCTTCGCACCACCTTTAGAAAGAAGAATAACGTGAAATTTAATGAATTAAACTTGTCTGCTGATTTGCTAGCAGAGATTGAAAAAGCTGGTTTTGTAGAAGCCAGCCCTATCCAAGAACAAACTATTCCCTTGGCTCTAGAAGGCAAGGACGTTATCGGTCAAGCTCAGACTGGTACAGGAAAAACTGCAGCCTTTGGCTTGCCAACCCTTGAAAAAATCCGTACAGAAGAAGCGACCATCCAAGCCTTGGTGATTGCTCCAACTCGTGAACTAGCTGTCCAAAGTCAAGAGGAACTCTTCCGCTTTGGTCGTAGTAAGGGAGTCAAGGTTCGCTCAGTATATGGCGGATCAAGTATTGAAAAACAAATTAAGGCTCTTAAATCTGGTGCCCATATCGTGGTGGGAACTCCAGGTCGCCTTTTGGACTTGATTAAACGCAAGGCCTTGAAATTACAAGATATTGAAACTCTTATCCTTGACGAAGCGGATGAAATGCTCAACATGGGCTTCCTTGAAGACATTGAAGCTATCATCTCCCGTGTCCCTGAAAGCCGTCAAACCTTACTTTTCTCAGCAACTATGCCAGATGCCATCAAACGTATCGGTGTTCAGTTTATGAAAGAACCTGAGCATGT
Source organism: Streptococcus sp. 11-4097 (assembly GCF_018215285.2). Classification (GTDB taxonomy): domain Bacteria; phylum Bacillota; class Bacilli; order Lactobacillales; family Streptococcaceae; genus Streptococcus. The sequence continues at coordinate 1,588,611 of NZ_CP185262.1, read as the reverse complement.
CAAGATTGCGGCTAAGGAATTGACAACAGAATTGGTTGATCAATACTATATCCGTGTTAAAGAACAAGAAAAATTTGATACCATGACTCGTCTCATGGATGTGGAACAGCCAGAACTTGCTATCGTATTTGGTCGTACCAAACGTCGTGTAGATGAATTGACTCGTGGTCTGAAAATCCGAGGCTTCCGTGCAGAAGGAATTCATGGTGATTTGGACCAAAACAAACGTCTTCGTGTCCTTCGTGACTTTAAAAATGGCAATCTTGATGTTTTGGTTGCGACAGACGTTGCAGCGCGTGGGTTGGATATTTCAGGTGTGACCCATGTCTATAACTACGATATTCCACAAGATCCTGAAAGTTATGTTCACCGTATCGGTCGTACAGGTCGTGCTGGTAAGTCAGGTCAGTCTATTACTTTCGTATCACCAAATGAAATGGGCTACCTCCAAATCATTGAGAACTTGACTAAGAAACGCATGAAAGGACTCAAACCTGCAAGTGCAGAAGAAGCCTTCCAAGCAAAAAAACACGTAGCTCTCAAGAAAATCGAACGTGATTTTGCAGATGAGACTATCCGTGCCAACTTTGAGAAATTTGGTAAGGATGCTCGTAAGCTAGCTGCCGAATTTACTCCAGAAGAATTGGCAATGTATATCTTGAGTCTGACTGTTCAAGATCCAGATAGTCTTCCTGAAGTGGAGATTGCACGTGAAAAACCACTGCCATTTAAACCATCAGGTAATGGATTCGGTGGTAAAGGTAAGGGAGGTCGTCGTGGAGATGACCGTCGTGATAATCGCCGTGGAGACAACCGTCGTGGTGGTCGTCGTGATGATTTCAAAAAAGGAAGTCGTGGCAACGATCGTTTTGATAAGGAAAAACGTTACCGTAAAGATAATAAAAAACTACGCAATACTTCAAGCGAAAAGCAAACAGGCTTTGTTATTCGTAACAAGGGCGATAAATAAGAAAAAGCGGTTCAAAATGAAGGCTCTTTGTCAACTGTAGTGGGTTGAAGAAAAGCTAAGATCGAGAAAGGACACATTTCGTCCTTTCTTTTTTGATATTGAGAGCGATAAAAATCCGTTTTTTGAAGTTTTCAAAGTTCCGAAAACCAAAGGCATTTCGCTTGATAAGTTTGATGAGATTATTGGTCGCTTCCAATTTGGCGTTGGAATAGGGTAGTTGAAGGGCGTTGACAATCTTTTCTTTATCCTTGAGGAAGGTTTTAAAGACAGTCTGAAAAAGAGGATGAACCTGCTTTAGATTGTCCTCAATAAGTCCGAAGAATTTGTCTGGCTCCTTGTTCTGAAAGTGAAAAAGTAAGAGCTGATAGAGATTGTAGTGGTGTCTCAAGTCTTCTGAATAGCTCAAAAGCTTGTCTAGAATTTCTTTATTTGTTAAGTGCATGCGAAAAGTAGGGCGATAAAAACGTTTATCACTGAGTTTACGACTATCCTGCTGTATGAGCTTCCAGTAGCGCTTGATGGCTTTGTATTCATGGGATTTTCGCTCAAATTGATTCATGATTTGGACACGAACACGACTCATAGCACGGCTTAAGTGTTGTACAATGTGAAATCGATCTAGAACGATTTTAGCACATGGAAAAAGCTGTTTAGCCAAGGCATAATAAGGACTAAACATATCCATCGTAATGATTTTCACCTGACAACGAACAGCTCGCTCGTAGCGCAGAAAGTGATTTCGTATGATAGCCTGTGTTCTGCCTTCAAGAACAGTGATGATGTTAAGATTATCAAAATCTTGTGCAATGAAACTCATCTTTCCCTTGGTAAAGGCATACTCGTCCCAAGACATAATCTCTGGAAGACGAGAAAAATCATGCTTAAAACGGAAGTCATTAAGCTTGCGAATGACAGTTGAAGTTGAAATAGCCAGTTGATGAGCGATATCGGTCATAGAAGTTTTTTCAATCAATTTTTGCGCAATTTTTTGGTTGATAATACGAGGAATTTGGTGATTTTTCTCGACGAGAGAGGTCTGTGAGACCATCATTTTAGAGCAATGATAGCACTTGAAACGACGCTTTTTAAGGAGGATTCTGGTAGGCATACCAGTTGTTTCAAGGTAAGGAATTTTCGATGGTTTTTGGAAGTCATATTTCTTCATTTGACTTCCACATTCAGGACAAGATGGGGCCTCATAATCCAGTTTAGCGATGATTTCCTTGTGGGTATCTCTATTAACAACATCCATAATTTGGACATTAGGGTCTTTGATATCGAGTAGTTTTGTGATAAAATGTAATGGTTCCATATGATTCTTTCTAATGAGTTGTTTCGTCGCTTTTCATTATAGGTCATATGGGACTTTTTTTCTACACAAAAATAGGCTCCATAATATCTATAGGGGATTTACCCACTACAAATATTATAGAGCCAAAATGAATCGCTTTTTTATATAAGGAGACCGAATGGAAAAGAAAGATAAATAGATATATTATCTTCTTGTAATATTATAATACACAAAAATAGGGAGCTTGTCAATAGAAAAGAAGCAATTTAATTAAAAATATTCTTGTTTTTTCAAATTGCAATTAAATAAGCAATTTTCAGATAATAATTGAAAATTCAAGCTGTTTATGTTATAATGATAGCGATTAAATTCGAGGTGAAAAATGGCACATTTATTAGAAAAAACTAGAAAAATTACTTCTATTCTGAAGCGTTCGGAGGAGCAGTTACAGGAAGAACTTCCCTACAATGCAATTACCCGTCAATTGGCAGATATTATTGACTGTAACGCCTGTATCGTTAATAGCAAGGGACGTCTCCTTGGCTATTTTATGCGTTACAAAACCAATACAGATCGTGTAGAGCAATTCTTCCAAACTAAGATTTTCCCGGATGACTACATTCAAGGCGCGAACATGATCTACGATACAGAAGCCAATCTGACAGTTGATCATGATTTGAGTATTTTCCCTGTGGAAAGTCGTGCCGACTTTCCAGATGGTTTGACGACTATTGCACCGATTCATGTGTCAGGGATTCGCTTAGGGTCTTTGATTATTTGGCGCAATGATAAGAAATTCGAAGATGAGGACTTGATTCTTGTTGAGATTGCGAGTACCGTTGTTGGGATTCAGCTTCTTAACTTCCAACGTGAAGAAGATGAGAAAAATATCCGCCGTCGTACTGCTGTTACAATGGCCGTCAATACCCTTTCTTACTCAGAACTCCGTGCTGTTTCAGCAATTTTAGGGGAATTAAACGGAAACGAAGGTCAGTTGACCGCGTCAGTGATTGCAGACCGTATTGGAATTACTCGCTCTGTGATTGTAAATGCCCTTCGTAAACTTGAGTCTGCTGGGATTATTGAAAGTCGCTCACTTGGAATGAAGGGAACCTACCTTAAGGTCTTGATTTCAGATATTTTTGAAGAAGTGAAGAAAAGAGATTACTAATGACTAAGGCTTTAATTTCGATTGATTATACAGAAGATTTTGTGGCTGATAGTGGAAAATTGACAGCAGGTGCTCCAGCTCAGGCGATTTCGGATGCCATCAGCAAGGTAACTCGATTAGCTTTTGAACGAGGAGATTACATCTTTTTTACAATAGATGCTCATGAAGAAAACGATTGTTTCCATCCAGAAAGTAAATTATTTCCTCCTCATAATTTGATTGGGACTAGTGGGCGTAATTTATACGGAGATTTGGGAACCTTTTATCAAGAGCATGGTTCAGACAGTCGTGTCTTTTGGATGGATAAACGCCATTACTCAGCATTTTCAGGGACTGACCTGGATATCCGTTTGAGAGAGCGTCGAATTTCTACAGTTATTTTAACCGGAGTCTTGACGGATATCTGTGTCCTGCATACAGCTATAGATGCCTATAATCTAGGATATGACATTGAGATTGTTAAACCAGCTGTTGCATCTATCTGGCCTGAAAATCATCAATTTGCCCTAGGTCATTTCAAAAATACACTCGGAGCTAAGTTAGTAGATGAAAATCTAAATGAAATTTCAGAGTAATTTGGTTGATGAAATGAAAAATTTTTGAAAAAAGTGTTGACAAGAGTCCTAAAAGTTGATATACTAGTAAAGTAATCGACGCGGGGATGGCGGAATTGGCAGACGCGCAGGACTAAGGATCCTGTGACCGCTTTAGGTCGTGAGGGTTCAAGTCCCTCTCTCCGCATAGGATAAGAGTTAGCTTAGGCTAGCTCTTTTTTTATTTCAAAAGTTAACAATTAATCACTCTTTTCTATCTTCAATGTCTATGAAATCCAAGAGTTATAATGGCAATAACGGAGCATTTGATATTGATTATTTGGTTCGGAATCAAACTATCAATCAGTATTTTAAAAAAGATGAAAATGAACAAGCAACATTAGATTTTGGGAGCTCATACCGAAACGACGATTATTACTATTATTCAATAACTGTTCACTATGATAATGTTTATACCTTTATAGAAACGGTATCGAATTAAGGGGAAAATAAATGGTAGATAAAAAAATTGTGAGTAGTGGGAACGCTACTTTAGATCCGTCTAATCTGACTTACGAATTTGAATAAGATACAAGGAACTGTTTCTTTTATGGTATACTATAAGGGAATTAGGGTTAGCTATTTTATTGAATATTATAAATAAGGAGAAGGTTATGAAAAAACGCGTATTTCTCACAATGGTACTTTTAGGAGGATTGATCATGATAGGATTAACAGGATGTGGAGAAAATAAGAACAGTCGGGAATGGATTGAGAACAAAGTCTCCGAGGTCAGTCGAGTTTATCCAACTGAAAATCTCTTTGATTTGTTTAAGCAATTTCCGGAGGGATTTGAGATTAGAAGTATTGATACTTACGATGAGACGAAGGACTATTCTTGTTACCAGAAGATTGAACTCGTAGGAAACGCAGAAACAAAAGAAATAACTGGCAATTTTAAAAGAATAGAAGCTCAAGGTAATCCTTATGAAGAAAAAGTGCTTTTAGAAAGCCGTATTGTGTACACTGAAAAAGGATTGGAATTTTTGAATCCAGAAGTTTCCAAAGATAATTTGTTTTATGATGGGTTTTTATTTCAAAAGTTAGAACTAAATAAAGCAATTTTGTCTCAATTGGAACTCAAAAAAACGTACTATAATTGGGAGACTGGTGATGCTTCTATTACTTATAAAAATGTAAATAGTAAAATTATTCAGGACTACTTCCATATACAATCAAGTGAGTCGTTAGACCTTTTTATTAGTGCAGACCACTCTTCAACTATTGGCTATGAATACGGTTATCCTGTGGTTTTTGACGGAGAAAATATATCTCATTCAGAACTTATAACAGGAAAAAGTAAGAGTATGGAAAGATAGATGCCAAATAGTAATGTGCCGACCTTGGATGCAGCGAATCTAACTTACAAATTTGAATAAGATACAAGGAAATGTTTCTTTTATGGTATATTATAAGGGAATTAGGGTTAGCTATTTTATTGAATATTATAAACAAGGAGAAGGTTATGAAAAAACGCACTTTTCTCACAATGGTACTTTTAGGAGGATTGATAACGATAGGATTGGCGGGATGTGGAGAAAATAAGAACAGCCGAGAATGGATTGAGAATAAAGTCTCTGAGGTCAGTCGAGTTTATTCAACTGAAAATCTCTTTGACTTGTTTAAGCAATTTCCAGAAGGGTTTGAGATTGAGCAGGTCTATTTTAAAAAGAAAAGTGATGGAATTGACGATTTTATCACAGAAATTAAGCTGAAAGGTGATGCGACTTCGCATACAATAACGGGTACTCTTGCTAAAATTCCAGCGAAGGATGATGCACCCAAAAGCGAAGAGGAGTTAGTAAGTGTCCAATATGTAGACAACAAATTTATTTTTTCTAATGAAGAAACCGCTAAAAAAATGTGGAAGTTTGACAGATTTTTATTTCAAAAGTTGACTTTAAATAAAACAGAATTTTCTAAGTTAAGATTAAAAGAGAAATCGTATAATAACGTGACAAATGGTTTTAGTATTTTATATTTTACAGAAAACGAAGTAGTTAATAATTATTTTCATAAAAATGATTCTGAAACATCCGTACTAGAGATTGGAAGTTCTCTACAAAACGAGGGTTATTACTACTACTCAATTTTACTAGATTACAATGATGGCTATTATTTTAGAGAAACGGTATCAAATGCGGAGGTATATAATGGCCAATAGTGGAATTCCAACTTTAGATGCGTCTAATCTGACTTACGAATTTGAGTAAGATACAAGGAAATGTTTCTTTTATGGTATACTATAAGGGAATTAGGGTTAGCTATTTTGTTGAATATCATAAATAAGGAGAAGGTTATGAAAAAACGTGTATTTCTCACAATGGTACTTTTAGGAGGATTGATCATGATAGGATTAACAGGATGTGGAGAAAATAAAAACAGTCGAGAATGGATTGAAAACAAAGTATCTGAGGTTAGTCGAGTTTATCCAACTGAAAATCTCTTTGATTTGTTTAAGCAATTTCCAGAGGGGTTTGAGATTGAGCAGGTCTATTTTAAAGAGAAAAGTGATGGACCCGATAATTCTATTACAGAAATTAAGCTGAAAGGTGATGCGACTTCGCATACAATAACGGGTACTCTTGCTAAAAGCCCAGCGAAGGAAGATGCACCAAAGAGCGATGAAGTGGTAGTAAGTGTTCAATATGTAGACAACAAATTTATTTTTTCTGATGAAGAAACCGCTAAAAAAATATGGAAGTTTGATGGTTTTTTGTTTCAAAAACTTGGTATAGATAAAGAATTTTTAAGTAAATTATCATTAAAAAACAAACATTTTAACGGAAATAATGGTTCTTTTGATATAGATTATATTATTAAAAACACAACGATTAACCAATATTTTAATAAACAGCAACAAGCTGAAACAGTGCTAGGATTTGGTAGTTCTTTGAGGTTAGATGACTTTTATTACTATTCTGTTACTGTTGATTTTAATGATGGCTATTATTTTAAGGAGAGAGTATCGAATTAGGAGAGAAGTATGAGTAAAAAGGATACAGCGAATAGTGGTATTGCCACCCTAGATGCAGCGAACCTGGCTTATGAATTTGAGAATGCAAGGGAATATTGCTTTTATGGTATACTATAAGGGAACTATGATTAGTTGTTTTATTGAATATCATAAGTAAGGAGAGGGTTATGAAAAAACGCATATTTCTCACAATGGTACTTTTAGGAGGATTGATAATGATAGGATTGGCAGGGTGTGGAGAAAATAAGAACAGCCGAGAATGGATTGAGAATAAAGTCTCTGAGGTCAGTCGTGTTTATTCAACCGAGAATCTGTTTGACTTGTTTAAGCAATTTCCGGAGGGGTTCAATATTACTCAAACATTCTATAAGGATTCGCTCAGAACAGTAGTTTCCTTAGATGGAGATGCAGAGAATCAAACTATAAAAGGAAAGATAGAGACTATACAAATCTCTACCGATCCATATAAAGAAGAAGTGAAAGACCAAGTTGATGTAGAATATAAAGATGGTCAATTTATATTTTCTAACAATGAGGTAGTGGAAAAAATTTGGGGTTATAAAGGTTTTCTATTCCAAAAATTAAGTTTGAATAGAGATGTTTTATCTCAAATGAAGCTTGAAAAGTTTCAATATTTTTCAAATCGCAATGTGTTTGAAATCTATTATATTAGTGATGACTCTACAATAAATAATTTCCTTAATTCAAATGGAGAACACATTTTATCAATAAGTGGAGCGGAATCTTATAATAATACAAAAGGTTATCGATTGAATGTTAATATTGCTTTTAAGGACAACCCAAATGATGGGATGAGTGAGATAGTTTCAAGTTGGATAGATGATAGAAATAGTGTTTCTAATTAATTTGATAACATTTAAAACATCCTGATTGACCTGATTATAAATAAGGAGCATGCGAAAGAATGAGTGAAAAAGAATCAGTTAACAGTGGAATTCCAACTCTGGATGCAGCGAATCTGACTTATGAATTTGAGAATGCAAGGTGGAGAGGAGCAACTGATGAACAAATTTTAGATAAGAAAATAGGTGCTCAAAAAGATAAGACTATCCCCTCCAACCTCCAATATCTAGATGATTTTTATGATGATTCCACTGGCACAAGTGGTACAGCCTTCCTAGATAAGGATAGTGGAGAGGTGATTATAGCCTATACAGGAACGAATCCTAATGCGGATATAGCCAAGGATGTCGCTACAGATGTCGGTAGTATAGCCATGGCGCTCGGTTTTCATTATGATGAAGCTTTCACATTTTACGAAAGGATTCGACAGAGATATGGGGATAATATTACTCTAACTGGACATTCTTTAGGAGGGAACATCGCTCAGAGGGTGGCCTTAGAGTATAACGCTCCCCGTACTGTGGTATATAACTCAGCGCCTCTCTACTTAGAAGGTCTTATCAAATCTGAAGATAAAATCATAGATTATCTGACTCCGTGGGATTCGGCAAGGGAGAAGATAATCAATAAACAAAAGACATTCACAGGTCAAGTAGTACGAATCCGTACTCAAGATGACTTTCTTAACAATATATCTATGCCTCTTTTGGGAGTATATTTGGGAGAGGATTATCTCCTTGAAAACTCTGGTGGGCACAGCCTTGATCCAGATATTACGGGTGATAAAAATCAAATTAACCAAATCAAGGATATTTTGGAAAAACAGAGCCCAGAGAAGATGACTGAACTTGAAAAGAAGAACTATGAGACCCTGAAGAAATTACAAGGTGTCAAAAACGGACTTCTAAAGCAGTTGAATACTCAATTTTTATCCGATGGTAGTATAAGTAGCCATGAGATGTTTTTCTTGGACAGCGTCCAAGCAACAGCTGTTGCGACAGCAATGACAGAGAGTGTCAGCAACGGACACAGTGAGATTGAGGCAGTGGCGAAAAAAGCAGTTGCAGATGCTGAAACACTCTACGATAAAAGTAAGGAAGTTCCTTGGTTCGTCACAGAATTAACTTATGATGAGATAGAGAATGTCTATGCGGAAGCTGGGGTAACGTATGATAGTATTGTGGGGGAGACTCAGAGACATTTTGATAAAAAAGTAAGTAAATCAGCTGCGATTGTAAAAGCTTTTACAGATTTGGAAACGAATATTCAGAAGGGTGTTGAACAAGCAGTTGAAGGAGATGAAAGCTTGGCAAGGGATATTAATCAATGGACAAACTAGAAGAAATTCAAATTAAAATAAAAAAGCAAGAAGAGGGACTTTGGTCTTTGGAGGATGACTATAGAACTGCTAAGAAGAAAATAGGAGAATCTTATGAGAGTTTAGATCATAATCGTTCTCAGTTGACCAGATTATATGAGGAATTTGAAAACATTGCTTATGATTTTAGTAGAAAGAATTCTGGAGATGAGAGAGAGCGCCACCAATTTCTGATACTCTTAGAATCTTATGCAGTTGAGACAAGGAGTGAGTATCTTCGTCAATATGCTAAAATAGAGGCAAAAGATGAAGAATTGCAGACTCAGTACCGAAAAGAGCGTTCTCGCTTAGAAAAAGAGTTAGAAGAGAGTTATAGTCGAAGAAGAGAACTATATGAGTTAGAAAGGGAGCAGAAAAAATGCTAGTGGATTTAGTGATAGATGCTTTGATTGGACCTATGTCAGAATCAGCCAGACGAGAAATCAAAAAAACATTGGAAAGGGCAGCTATCAAAGCCTTTTGTGCTCCTCCGATAATATCAGGTAGAAAAGATATTGTAGATAAGTACGATGAGGAGATAGGGATTCTTGCTATGACAAATAAGACAGCTGTAACGACTTTAGCAGCACAAATGGATAGCTCAATTAATGGTTTAGGACAAAAAGCAATTAGCGAGGCTGTTAGTAAAAATAGTAACTCTTTTGAAGATTTAAATCCGAAAAAGAAAAAATAGTGCTTTGACTATAACATGTTCCTTCGCGACTTCTCCTTGCAAATATTTTTTCAAATATAATAGAGCCTTTTGTTTTCATCAAATTCAAGTAGAGCAAAAAATTTTTGCTCTTTTTTTGTATTTCATAAACATTTCATATTTGGATTTTATAATAGTCTTACAAATATGGAGGTGACAAATGAATCCAATCCAAAGAGCTTGGGCTTATGTCAGCAGAAAACGACTGAGAAGTTTTATTTTATTTCTGATTTTATTGGTCCTATTGGCTGGAATTTCAGCCTGTTTGACTTTGATGAAGTCCAACAAAACAGTTGAAACCAATCTTTACAAATCACTCAATACCTCTTTTTCTATTAAGAAGATAGAGAATGGGCAGACTTTCAAGTTGTCAGACCTAGCATCTGTAAGCAAGATTAAGGGACTGGAAACTGTTTCTCCTGAACTCGAGACGGTCGCAAAACTAAAAGACAAGGAAGCAGTGAGTGGCGAGCAGAGCGTGGAGCGTGATGATTTGTCAGCTGCGGACAAGAACTTGGTTAGCTTAACGGCTCTTGAGGATTCATCCAAGGATGTCACCTTTACCAGTTCAGCTTTCAATCTAAAAGAAGGTCGACACCTTCAAAAAGGGGATTCAAAGAAAATCATCATCCACGAAGAGTTGGCTAAGAAGAACGGTCTTTCGCTTCATGACAAGATTGCTTTAGATGCTGGACAGTCAGAAGCTGGCAAAGGGCAAACAGTGGAGTTTGAGATTGTCGGCATCTTTTCTGGTAAAAAACAAGAGAAATTTACAGGATTGTCTTCAGACTTCAGTGAAAACCAGGTCTTTACAGACTATGAAAGTAGCCAAAGCCTTTTGGGTAATGGTGAACCTCAAGTCACTGCAGCTCGCTTCTATGTAGAAAATCCTAAGGAAATGGACGGACTCTTGAAGCAGGTGGAAAATTTGGCTTTGGAAAATAACGGCTACCAAGTTGAGAAAGAAAACAAGGCCTTTGAACAAATCAAGGATTCAGTTGCAACCTTCCAAACCTTCCTAACCATCTTCCTTTATGGGATGTTGATAGCTGGAGCAGGAGCCTTAATTCTGGTTTTATCTCTCTGGTTGAGAGAACGGGTCTACGAAGTGGGGATTTTACTGGCACTTGGAAAAGGCAAGAGCTCAATCTTCCTACAATTCTGTTTAGAGGTGGTTTTGGTATCTCTCGGTGCCTTGCTTCCAGCATTTGTTGCAGGAAACGTAATCACAACTTACCTACTCCAAACCTTACTAGCAAGTGGAGATCAGACAGCCTTACAAGACACACTAGTTAAAGCAAGCGGTTTATCAGCCAGCATCCTATCTTTTGCAGAATCCTATGTTTTTCTAGTTCTGCTTAGTTGCTTATCTGTAGCCCTTTGTTTCCTATTCTTATTTAGAAAATCGCCGAAAGAAATTTTATCATCTATTAGTTAAGAAGGAGAAATCATGACTTTATTACAATTACAAGATGTTACCTACCGTTATAAGAACACTGCTGAAGCAGTCCTATATCAGATCAATTATAATTTTGAACCCGGGAAATTTTACAGTATTATTGGGGAGTCAGGAGCGGGGAAATCCACACTCTTGTCCCTACTTGCTGGTCTAGATAGTCCTGTTGAAGGTTCCATACTTTTCCAAGGAGAAGACATTCGTAAGAAGGGCTATTCTTACCATCGCATGCACCATATTTCCCTGGTCTTTCAAAATTATAATTTGATAGATTATCTTTCTCCACTGGAAAATATCCGCTTGGTCAACAAAAAGGCAAGCAAGGATACACTGCTTGAGCTTGGTTTAGATGAAAGTCAGATCAAGCGGAATGTTCTCCAGTTATCAGGTGGTCAACAACAACGTGTTGCCATTGCTCGTAGTTTGGTTTCAGAAGCTCCAGTAATTCTTGCTGATGAGCCAACTGGAAATCTAGATCCTAAAACTGCTGGAGATATTATCAAACTGCTCAAATCACTTGCCGAGAAAACAGGTAAATGTGTCATCGTCGTAACTCACAGCAAAGAAGTGGCACAAGCGTCAGATATTACACTTGAGTTGAAGGATAAGAAACTGACTGAAATATAGAATCTAGTTATTAAACTTTAAAATAGTATTAGTTGGTAACCAGATACGTGTATAGTAATAATAAACGAAGTGAGTCATTAACAACTATTTCCCGCAGTAGTGATAGTCTAGATAATAACAAAGTTATTATCTAGACCGGAATTTTTGAGATATGTGGCTCAAAAATTAGGGATGAAATTCCTATAGGAAGTTGCTCCCGTCCGCACAATCTAAGGGAAATAGTAAAAAATTATTTTATATAAGTTATAAGACATTTAAATAGAACAAAATCTAGAAAGGGAACCTATGTTACACAATGCATTTGCCTATGTTACAAGGAAGTTTTTCAAATCGATTGTCATCTTCCTGATTATTCTCCTCATGGCGAGCTTGAGTTTGGTCGGCTTGTCGATCAAGGGAGCTACTGCCAAGGCTTCTCAGGAGACCTTTAAAAATATCACCAACAGCTTCTCCATGCAAATCAATCGTCGCGTCAATCAAGGAACGCCACGTGGTGCTGGGAATATCAAGGGTGAAGATATCAAAAAAATCACCGAAAACAAGGCCATTGAGTCTTATGTGAAACGCATCAACGCTATTGGGGATTTGACTGGCTATGAACTCATCGAAACGCCAGAAACCAAGAAAAATCTGACACCTGACCGTGCCAAACATTTTGGAAGTAGCTTGATGATTACAGGTGTCAATGACTCCTCTAAAGAAGACAAGTTTGTCTCTGGTTCTTATAAGCTGGTCGAAGGTGAGCACCTAACCAACGATGACAAGGACAAGATACTCCTGCACAAGGACTTGGCAGCCAAACACGGCTGGAAAGTAGGGGACAAGGTCAAACTAGACTCTAATATCTACGATGCAGACAATGAAAAAGGAGCCAAGGAAACAGTCGAAGTGACAATCAAGGGACTCTTTGATGGTCACAATAAGTCTGCAGTAACCTATTCACAAGAACTCTATGAAAACACAGCTATCACAGACATACATACGGCCGCTAAGTTATATGGATACACAGAAGACACAGCCATTTATGGGGATGCAACCTTCTTTGTAACAGCGGACAAGAACTTGGATGATGTTATGAAAGAGTTGAATGGCATCAGTGGTATCAACTGGAAGAGCTATACACTCGTTAAGAGCTCATCTAACTACCCAGCTCTTGAGCAATCCATTTCTGGTATGTACAAGATGGCCAATCTCCTCTTCTGGGGTAGCTTGAGTTTCTCAGTTCTTCTCCTTGCCCTCTTGCTCAGCCTTTGGATCAATGCCCGTCGCAAGGAAGTGGGTATTCTCCTCTCTATTGGTCTCAAGCAGGCAAGTATCTTGGGTCAATTCATCACTGAATCCATCTTGATTGCCATCCCTGCTCTTGTTTCTGCTTACTTCTTAGCTACTTACACAGCGCGTGCAATCGGAAATACTGTTCTTGCCAATGTCACTTCAGGTGTTGCCAAGCAAGCCAGCAAGGCTGCTCAAGCCTCTAACCTTGGTGGTGGTGCAGAAGTAGATGGCTTTAGCAAGACCTTGTCGAGCCTAGATATTTCCATTCAGACATCGGACTTTATCATCGTCTTTGTCCTTGCCTTGGTTCTAGTGGTTCTCGTTATGGCGCTTGCTTCAAGCAATCTCCTTAGAAAACAACCAAAAGAACTTCTGCTGGATAGCGAATAACAAACTTGCTACCTATTCTCCCCTAAATGGGGTATAATATAGGTAGCATTTTTATCTATTTTATCTTGATAAGGCCTCTTCCTTTCTGGATGAAACTGAGATAATTTACAAGAAATTTAAAGGAATGTGAAACGTTTTTTCTATGAAAATTTTAATTGTAGAAGATGAAGAGATGATCCGTGAGGGGGTCAGTGATTATTTGATGGATTGTGGTTATGAAACCATTGAGGCGGCGGACGGACAAGAAGCCTTGGAGCAATTTTCCAGCTATGAAGTAGCCTTGGTTTTACTGGATATCCAGATGCCCAAGCTCAATGGCCTAGAAGTCCTAGCTGAGATTCGTAAAACCAGCCAGGTCCCTGTCTTGATGTTGACAGCCTTTCAAGATGAGGAATACAAGATGAGTGCTTTTGCCTCTCTGGCAGATGGCTATCTGGAAAAACCATTCTCCCTTTCCCTCTTAAAAGTGAGGGTAGATGCGATTTTTAAGCGCTACTACGATACAGGACGAGTCTTCTCCTATAAGGCTGCCAAGGTGGACTTTGAAAGCTACAGTGCCAGTCTAGCAGGAGAGGAAGTAGCCATCAATGCCAAAGAGTTAGAAATCCTTGACTACTTGGTAAAAAATGAAGGACGGGCCTTGACTCGTTCTCAGATTATCGATGCCGTCTGGAAGGTGACAGATGAGGTTCCCTTTGACCGTGTCATTGATGTTTATATCAAGGAACTGCGGAAAAAGTTAGACTTGGACTGCATCCTCACTGTACGAAATGTTGGTTATAAATTGGAGCGAAAATGAAACGAACAGGTTTATTTACAAAGATATTTATCTACACCTTCTCGATTTTTAGTGTTCTGGTCATCTGTCTTCATTTAGCTATTTATTTTCTTTTTCCTTCGACTTATCTGAGTCATCGGCAGGAAAGCATTGGCCAGAAAGCGACAGCCATTGCCCAGTCCCTAGAAGGTAAGGATAGGCAGAGTATTGAGCAAGTGTTAGACCTATATTCCCAGACTAGTGATATCAAGGGGGCTGTCAAGGGCGAGATGACCGAGGACAAGTTAGAAGTCAAGGACAGTTTTCCTCTGGATACAGACCGCCAGACAACCTCTCTCTTTATCGAGGAGCGCGAGGTGAAAACGCAAGATGGTAGTACCATGACTCTGCAATTTTTAGCTTCCGTGGATTTGCAAAAGGAAGCGGAGCAAATCAGTCTCCAATTTCTCCCCTACACCTTGCTGACATCCTTTCTAATTTCTCTCTTGGTGGCCTATATTTATGCACGGACTATTGTTGCACCGATTTTGGAAATCAAGCAAGTAACCCGTCGGATGATGGAGCTAGATGCCCAAGTGCGTTTGCGCGTGGATTCTAAGGACGAAATTGGTGATCTCAAGGAACAAATCAATAGCCTCTACCAACATCTTTTGACTGTCATTGCGGACTTGCATGACAAGAATGAAGCCATTCTCCAGCTGGAAAAGATGAAGGTTGAATTCCTACGGGGCGCTTCTCATGAATTGAAGACACCTCTGGCAAGTCTCAAAATCTTGATTGAAAATATGCAGGAAAATATTGGTCGTTATAAGGATAGAGACTACTATCTGGGAGTTGCCTTGGGGATTGTGGATGAGCTCAATCATCACGTTCTCCAGATACTTTCTCTCTCGTCTGTACAGGAATTACGAGATGATAGGGAAAAAATTGACCTGCTCCAGATGACGCAAAGTCTAGTCAAGGATTATGCCTTGCTAGCCAAGGATAGAAAACTCCAGATAGACAATAGCTTGACCCGTCAGCAGGCTTATCTAAACCCATCAGTTATGAAGTTGATTCTTTCTAACCTTATCAGCAATGCTATCAAGCACTCTGTTCCAGGTGGCTTGGTTCGCATTGGAGAAAGAGAAGGTGAACTTTTTATAGAAAATAGCTGTAGTCCAGAAGAACAAGAAAAACTAGCCCAATCTTTTTCTGATAATGCTAGTCGCAAGGCTAAGGGGTCTGGGATGGGACTCTTTGTTGTCAAGAGTTTATTAGAACATGAAAAATTACCTTATCATTTTGAAATGCAAGAGAATCGTTTAACCTTCTTTATAGTTTTTCCAAAAGTCGCCCAAGACTAGGGAGAGAAAGGGTTTACATAGATGGAGCTAGAAGAAATTCAATCGAAACTACGGGAAAAACTAGATTTTTTTGTCAAAAAGTGATAAAATGAACAATGTAAATGGGATGACCCATAAAAATATACAGGAGGCCTGATAAAATGGCAATCGTTTCAGCAGAAAAATTTGTCCAAGCAGCTCGTGACAACGGTTATGCAGTTGGTGGATTTAACACAAACAACCTTGAGTGGACTCAAGCTATCTTGCGTGCAGCAGAAGCTAAAAAAGCTCCAGTTTTGATCCAAACTTCAATGGGTGCTGCTAAATACATGGGTGGTTACAAAGTGGCTCGCAACTTGATCGCTAACCTTGTTGAATCAATGGGTATCACTGTACCAGTAGCTATCCACCTTGACCACGGTCACTACGAAGATGCACTTGAGTGTATCGAAGTTGGTTACACTTCAATCATGTTTGATGGTTCACACCTTCCAGTTGAAGAAAACCTTAAATTGGCTAAAGAAGTTGTTGAAAAAGCACACGCTAAAGGTATCTCAGTAGAAGCTGAAGTTGGTACTATCGGTGGTGAAGAAGACGGAATCATCGGTAAAGGTGAATTGGCTCCAATCGAAGACGCTAAAGCAATGGTTGAAACTGGTATCGACTTCTTGGCAGCTGGTATCGGTAACATCCACGGTCCTTACCCAGCTAACTGGGAAGGTCTTGACCTTGACCACTTGCAAAAATTGACAGAAGCTCTTCCTGGATTCCCAATCGTATTGCACGGTGGATCAGGTATTCCTGATGAGCAAATCCAAGCAGCTATCAAACTTGGTGTTGCGAAAGTTAACGTTAACACTGAATGCCAAATTGCATTCGCTAACGCAACTCGTAAATTTGCTCGTGACTACGAAGCAAACGAAGCAGAATACGACAAGAAAAAACTCTTCGACCCACGTAAATTCTTGGCTGACGGTGTAAAAGCTATCCAAGCATCAGTTGAAGAACGTATCGACGTATTCGGTTCAGAAGGTAAAGCTTAATCTAGCTGAATGATACAGATGAAACCTGCCCATTGGGTGGGTTTTTTGGCATTTTAAGGAAACTATTAAGCCAGAATATTGGATTTAAACTATCATTTTATGAGAAAAATCTTTAATTTTATAATCTTTAGGCAAACGCTTGCATTCCATTTTTTATTAGACTATAATAGGTTGGTATAAAGCCTTTTGTAGTAATAAAATGTAGAAGGTGTAGAAAGTAAGGATTTAGAATATTTGTAGTCAACAATACAATGTTGTTATTCCTTACAATAGGGAGATAGATATGGCAATGATAGAAGTGGAACATCTTCAGAAAAATTTTGTGAAGACTGTTAAGGAACCGGGCTTGAAGGGGGCTTTGCACTCCTTTATTCATCCTGAAAAGCAGACCTTTGAAGCGGTCAAGGATTTGACCTTTGAGGTGCCAAAAGGACAAATTTTAGGCTTTATCGGGGCTAATGGTGCTGGGAAGTCGACAACCATTAAAATGCTGACAGGGATTTTAAAACCGACATCTGGTTTTTGTCGGATTAACGGCAAGATTCCCCAGGACAATCGTCAAGATTATGTAAAAGATATTGGCGTAGTTTTTGGACAACGTACCCAGCTATGGTGGGATTTGGCGCTTCAAGAAACCTACACGGTTTTGAAAGAGATTTACGATGTGCCAGACTCGCTCTTTCATAAGCGTATGGACTTTTTGAATGAAGTCTTGGATTTGAAGGACTTTATCAAGGACCCCGTGCGGACTCTTTCATTGGGACAGCGCATGCGTGCGGACATTGCAGCTTCTTTGCTTCACAATCCCAAGGTTCTCTTTTTAGATGAGCCGACTATTGGTTTGGACGTTTCGGTCAAGGATAACATTCGTCGGGCTATTACTCAGATCAATCAGGAGGAAGAAACCACCATTCTTTTGACCACTCACGACCTGAGCGACATTGAGCAACTTTGTGATCGAATTTTTATGATTGACAAGGGGCAGGAGATTTTTGATGGAACGGTTAGCCAGCTCAAGGAAACATTTGGCAAGATGAAGACGCTCTCCTTTGAACTGCTACCAGATCAAAGTCATCTTGTCTCTCACTATGAAGGCCTGCCTGATATGATTATTGATAGACAGGGGAATAGTCTCAACATTGAATTCGATAGTTCTCGCTACCAATCAGCCGACATTATCAAGCAAACCCTGTCTGATTTTGAGATCCGCGATTTGAAGATGGTGGATACAGATATCGAGGATATTATCCGTCGCTTCTATCGAAAGGAGCTCTAAGATGGTCAAATTGTGGAGACGTTATAAACCCTTTATCAATGCAGGTGTTCAGGAGTTGATTACCTATCGAGTCAACTTTATTCTCTATCGAATCGGCGATGTCATGGGGGCTTTTGTGGCTTTTTATCTCTGGAAGGCTGTCTTTGATTCCTCGCAGGAGTCTTTGATTCAGGGCTTCAGTATGGCAGATATCACACTCTACATCATCATGAGTTTTGTGACCAATCTTCTGACTAGGTCAGATTCGTCCTTTATGATTGGGGAGGAGGTCAAGGATGGTTCCATTATCATGCGATTGTTGAGACCAGTGCATTTTGCAGCCTCTTACCTTTTCACCGAACTGGGGTCCAAGTGGTTGATTTTTATCAGCGTTGGCCTTCCATTTTTAAGTGTCATTGTTTTGATGAAAATCTTATCTGGGCAAGGGATTGTAGAAGTGCTGGGATTAACTGTCCTTTATCTTTTTAGCTTAACGCTGGCCTATCTGATTAACTTTTTCTTTAATATCTGCTTTGGATTTTCTGCCTTTGTGTTTAAAAATCTATGGGGTTCTAATCTACTCAAGACTTCCATAGTGGCTTTTATGTCTGGAAGTTTGATTCCCTTGGCTTTCTTTCCCAAGATCGTTTCAGATATTCTGTCCTTCCTGCCTTTTTCATCCTTGATTTACACTCCGGTCATGATTATCGTTGGGAAATACGATGCCAATCAGATTCTTCAGGCGCTCGCTTTGCAGTTTTTCTGGCTCTTAGTGATGGTGGGCTTGTCTCAGTTGATTTGGAAACGAGTCCAGTCCTTTATCACCATTCAAGGAGGTTAGTATGAAAAAATATCAACGCATGCATCTGATTTTTATCAGACAATACATCAAGCAAATCATGGAATACAAGGTAGATTTTGTGGTTGGTGTCTTGGGAGTTTTTCTGACTCAAGGCTTGAACCTCTTGTTTCTTAATGTCATCTTTCAACACATCCCATCCCTGGAAGGTTGGACTTTTCAAGAAATTGCTTTTATCTATGGATTTTCCTTGATTCCTAAGGGCTTTGACCATCTCTTTTTTGACAATCTTTGGGCTCTGGGACAGCGCTTGGTGCGAAAAGGTGAGTTTGACAAGTATCTGACTCGTCCCATCAATCCTCTCTTTCATATCCTAGTTGAGACTTTTCAGATTGATGCCTTGGGAGAACTTTTGGTCGGGGGTATTTTACTAGCAACAACTGTGACCAGCATTGCTTGGACTCTTCCAAAATTCCTGCTTTTCCTAGCATGCATTCCTTTTGCGACCTTGATTTATACTTCCTTGAAAATCGCGACAGCCAGTATCGCTTTTTGGACCAAGCAGTCAGGCGCCATGATTTACATTTTCTATATGTTTAATGATTTTGCTAAGTACCCGATTTCGATTTACAATTCGCTCCTTCAATGGTTGATTAGCTTTATCGTGCCATTTGCCTTTACGGCCTATTATCCTGCTAGCTATTTCTTGCAGGACAAGGATGTAATCTTTAACATCGGAGGTTTGATGTTGATTTCCCTTGTTTTCTTTGTCATTTCCCTTAAACTCTGGGATAGGGGCTTGGATGCCTACGAAAGTGCGGGTTCTTAAGTTGAAGAAACTCAAAGCCTTGTCTTCGGACAGGCTTTTTCTAATATAGATGGAAATTTCTTGACATCTATCCTCATAGTATACTGTAAGTGTAATCGCCGATTTAGCTCAGTTGGTAGAGCAAGGCACTCGTAAAGCCTAGGTCACAGGTTCAATCCCTGTAATCGGCAAAGTGAAGAAGCTCAAAGCCTTGTCTTGGGACAGGGCTTTTTTATATGTTAGGAACATGCATTGAAGCTAGCCCTAGAGTGTTAAACTAGATGAAAAAAAGAAGCAATAAGATGTAATTCAATTGCAGTTAGTCTAAATGAATGAAAAAGATGGGATAGCACCTTAGAATCAAATCTTGTAGATATTTCTTTGATTCTTATTATAGGAATTATTGGAAAGATAGTGTAAAAGGAATTTTATAGAAAAATTTTTTCAAACAAAATACTGATAAAGTACAGATATTGAGAGCGTTAGATTTTTGGTTAAGCTTTGAGGAGCGGTTCATGATAAAAAATTTTTTACATTCATGATATAATATGGCTATATTCACATGTTATAGGAGAACATTCATGAAAAAACGTACTTTACTTTGGATTGTTTTAGCCCTTGTAATTTTTGGAGGAGGCGTATGGATGGCACAAGAGATAAATGTATCTGGTGAAATTGTAGATCCTAGTCCAAAGGGAAAGTGGTTGGCATATTTGAAGAAACATGAAGAGGAGATGGCTAACTTTATAAAGTCTAGAAATCCTAAGGTTGAAAGCGTTCAGTTTAATTGGGATAGTATGAAAATTGGTCAGATAGGAAATGGAACTCCTCAAGGTGGCGGGGATATTCTAACCATTGAAGGTCGGATAAATAATATCAAGTTTAGCAGTTTTACTCTTGGATTTCCTTTGGATCATGATGAAAAAAGTTCACCTCTTATTGATAGAATTTCTGAAATGCAACCGATAAGAGTTTTGAAAGGCAATGTATGGGAGATTTATGACTAACAGTAATTTAAAAACCTTTGATAATTTTTATGCAGATTTAGCACAGTCTGCCTACACTTTTCGCCCAAGTAATTTTCCTCCTCAAAATAGTTCAACGAACGTACAAACATTTGATTTCTCAAATGATGGATATATGTTGGATGAGGATGGTAATGTAAAAGAAATCACCCCTGGAGGTAAACATCTTCCCCATAATGGTAGAGTCTACTTGCAACCAGATCCTGAGTTGCGAGATACTTATAAAGTCGCATCGATACCAGTTCCTGATGCGAATGGGATGAGGCAGGATATTCACCACAAACGTTATCAAAAAGGACTGTTAACTGATGATGAAGCTGGTTTCAGTGCCTACTACTTAACGGATACGCCAACCTTGACTAATGATACCAAGAAAACCTATATGGCTATCCGCGGAAGTGATGCCATCAGTTATGAAAATTGGAACGACTGGATAGACAACGATGCGAAGTTTGCCCTCAACCACATCCATACCCCGCAAGCCAAGTTAGCGACAGTAGGAATGAAAGCTAAAATCGCAGAGATGCGTGAAAAAGCTCCGCAAGCTACGATGGACATCACAGGTCACTCTCTAGGGACCATAGTCTCTGCCCAAGGAGTAGCTGGCCTCAGTGATGAGGAACTGGAGAAAATCGGCAAAGTGGTCCTCTTTGACGGTCCAGACACGACAAAGAGCTTAAAGGAAATGGGCCTCAGCGATGAGAAAATCCAAAAGATTAGCGAAAAGATAGAGTATTATGTCAATCCTTTTGATATCGTGGGGATGCTTAATCGAGAACACACCATTGCCAAATTACCTGGGTAATCTAGAATAAACAACTATACTTAATATAAGTATTTTTTTTTACATTCATGATATAATAGGTTTAGAATCCACGTTTAAGGAGGATAATCATGAAAAAACGTATCTTGCTTTGGCTGGTTTTAGCCCTTGTAGTATTTGGAGGAGGCGCATGGATGGCACAGAAAACAAATTTATTCGGAGGAGTATTTCTTAGTCCACGAGCCAAGCAGTTGGCTTATTTGAAGGAGCATGAAGAGGAGATTAAGGAGTTTGTAAAATCTAAAAATTCAAAGATTGAATCTGTTCAGGTTGATTGGGATGAAACTAGGTGGGAAAAGGTTGGGAATGGAACCCCTCAAGGGGGAGGGGAAATTGTAAATGTATATGGAAGTTTTAATCATATTGAGTCCTCCTCTTGGAATGTTACTTTTGATATTGAGAATGATAAAATTATTCCTAATTCAATGGCTTTAGCCAATTATTTACGAGTGGGGGGAAGGATTTTTGACTAATAGTAATTTAAAAACCTTTGATAATTTTTATGCGAATTTAGCACAGTCAGCTTATCTGGGGAGACCGGTTAAATTTCCTTATGAGTCTCAAAAGAAATACGATAGGGATGTGTTAGACTCGGGTCAATCTCTTGAATTTGATTTTTCTAAGGATGCGGAGTTTTATAATAAGATTACGAAGAAGTTGGAAATCACCCCTGGAGGTAAAAAACTTCCTCATGGCGGTAAAGTATACTTGCAGCCGGATCCTGATTTACACGATGTTTATAAAATCACAACAGTTCCTGTTCCTGATACGAACGGTATGAGGCAGGAACCCCACAGAACCAAACTCTATCAAAAAGGACTTTTAACGGATGAGAAAGCTGGTTTCAATGCCTACTACTTAACGGATACGCCAACCTTGAGTAAAGATACTACGAAAACTTATATGGCTATCCGCGGAAGTGATGCCATTAGTTATGAAAATTGGAACGATTGGATAGACAACGATGCGAAGTTTGCCCTCAACCACATCCATACCCCGCAAGCCAAGTTAGCGACGGCAGGTATGAAAGCTAAAATCGCAGAGATGCGTGAAAAAGCTCCGCAAGCTACGATGGACATCACAGGTCACTCCCTAGGAACCATTGTCTCTGCGCAAGGGATAGCTGGCCTCACTGATGAAGAACTGAAGAAAATCGGCAAAGTAGTCCTCTTTGACGGTCCAGACACGACAAAGAGTTTAAAGAAAATGGGTCTCAGCGATGAGAAAATCCAAAAGATTAGCGAAAAGATAGAGTATTATGTCAATCCTTTTGATATCGTGGGTACGCTTAATCGAGAGCACACAATCACTAAATTACCTGGGGATTCCGATGAACCCCTCAAGAAACCCGTAGGTACAGTAAATGTCCTTGTCCCCTTGTACTATACCCAGATTTCTGATCCGGAAAGCTCCCATGACTTTGGTGTTTTCCAATCGGATGGAAAGGGGAACTTGTTGACCGCTTCTGAGGACTTTCACCCAGAATTGCTCAGGGCAGGTGAAAAGCTAGCTCGATTGATTGCGACATCTTTGGATTCTCTCAGGGCATTAGGAGTTGATGAAAATGTAGCAACCAATGTTTTAAATTCCATTATGAGAGGTGAGTTTAAAATAAAGGCAGCTATTGGTTATGGCGTTTACGAGAATTTTACAACTGAATATAGTAAGATCGTCGAAGAAGCTCGTCAGGAATCTATAAAATGGGATCGAGAAGCTATTCCTCGTTACCAGGAACAACTGAGAAGTGGCAATCTTTCAGGAAATCAAAGAATCTTGGTTCGAGCTCAGCTACTTCAGACAGCAGCCCAATTGGCAAATTTTGATATGGAAGATAAAGTTAATTCTGTGAAAACTTTACTTTCAGATGCTAAGGAAGAGATTCAAAGCTTGATAAAAGAAACAAGACAGACAGCGTTTGACATGGTTGGATACTTGTCAAGTTCAGAAGTTACGAATCTACTTTCTGGTTTTGATACAACAAGCTTTTGGGATGAAGGCGTTGCTAGTGACACGAAGACAGCAGCAACATCCTTCCTGACACAAATCCAGCAACTGGGGGAGAGCTTGGTCAAAGCTAGTGGCTCCTTTGAGACCATAGATAGAGATAGTGCTGAAGATTTTAATAATCTATTGGCGGATGTAAAGCAAACATGGAGGGGAAAAAATGGTAGTCCTAACGGATGAGGATACTTTAATTACAAGAGAGCAACTCGACAGAGCCTTCAAAGAAAGAATGAGGGAACAAGAACGCCAAGCAGTCAGGGCCTTGGTAACTGCAAAAGAGTTGTCAATCCTTGCTAAAGGAGCTGAGTTAGCTAAAAAGTTGCAGGAAGCGGCCGCAGATATGCAAGAGTACGCTTCTAAGACCTATGTGAACAATATTAAGGGTGGATTTGAGGGAAAGGCTGCAGATGCTGCAGAAACTTACTTGACACAGACCTTGCAAACACCTACTTTACAGAGTCCGATCAAAAGCTAGGAGAAAACTGGTTATGGATAAAAAGGGACTTCAGAAACTAGAGGATGAGCATAATCGTAAATTACGAGACTTAGAACGTTTGGAGATGGATTTGGATGATGATTTCCACAAGTTTAGTAGGGAGACGGATCATCTCCTAGAGGCGCTTTCCTATGCATGTAGAGATAGTAGTTTTGCTGAAATTCAACCATATATCTTTGAGATAGAGAACAATTTAGATAGCTATCATCAACTTTATAAGAATCGTATAGAGAATGTACTGGAAGCTCGACACCAAGAGAATAAAAACTTTTATCGAAAGTTAGAGGAAAAGGATTTTTAACGAATAGACCCTTCATCTAATACAAGAGAATTTTTTTGATAATTTATTAGTAAAAAATGGTGTAAGCACTTGTAATTTGTGACACTTATTGATATAATAAACTTATAAAATAACTTAAAGGAGTTTAATATGGCTTTAATTCAATTAACAACAGAGGAACTACGTACTTCTGCTCAAAAATATACTAATGGTGCTGAAGAAGTAAGAGAAGTACTTCGCACATTGAGTAACGAACAAGAGATTATTAGAGAGAACTGGAAAGGTGCTGCTTTTCAGAGCTTTGATCAACAGTTTACAGAATTATCTCCAAAAATTGAAGAGTTTGCAGCTTTACTTGATGCAATCAATGCGCAATTGTATAAAGTTGCTGAAATCGTTGAGCAAAACGACCAAGAACTTGCATCACAAATTCATTAATTTGTTATAAGTGGCTTTAGGAGGGCGAGAGCCTTCCTATTTTTTTTAATGGAGATGATTAAAAGGCAAATGAAGAAGAATAGAATATATAAATATGTAGGGAGTAGTTTGCTAGCCCTATTGTTGCTCTTGATGATGGTTCTTTTGAATCTTTCTGTTCAAAAGAATACGACAATTAACAATGAGAATAACGCGAAAGTAAATCAGCAGACCAAATTAAATGTGGCTATTGTAAATGAAGATAAGCCTGTCTATGTGGATACAAAAGAGTATAATTTGGGGGCTAGTTATGTAAAAAACATCGAGCGTGATAATTCACAAAACTGGTCCGTTGTTCCTCGTGGAGCAGCAGATACCGGATTAGAAAGTGGGAAATACCAACTCGTTTTAACAATTCCTAGTGACTTTTCTGAAAAAATACTTGATATTAACAGTATCAATGTTGATAAGACAACCATTAATTATAAGGTCAATGCCCAAGGAAATTTGCAGGTGGAAAATGATGCAAATAAACTAGCAAAAGACATTGTTGCTGATTTGAATGGTCAGTTGGTCGACATGTATATGGCGAGTATTTTGAGCAATCTTTATACGGCGCAAAAAAATGTGCAAGCTAGTTCACAGATACAAGCAACTAATATCGGAAACTACCGTACAAACTTATATGGAACAGCAATTAACTCTAAAAATATTTTCCCGACTCTTTACAGTATGTCTAGTTCCTCTGTTGACGCAAACGGTGTCTTAAAGACAGGTTTGGATAGTTATTCTCAGATTTTTGGTCGTTATGACGTTTCACAGATTGCCTATGGTGACAAGCTTGGCACTCTGCTTAAGAATAGGGATACTGAGAAGAAAAATCATGCGGATGTTATCACTGGGCTCATATCTCAGAGTCGGGAAGACGTTAAGGGACAAATTGAAACTTATAAGGAATTAATTAAAGCTCAAGGTAGTCTGACTGCTAATATAGATGGAACAGCAGAATCCACTGATGGAACGTCACCAGAAGTTGGGGCTTACTATAAAACAGTAGCAGAAAACATCAAAAAAGAGATTGATAGTTTAAAGACCAATCTAACAGATGAAAGAACCAAGTTTGAAAATCATAAAAAGGATATTCGTAACTTTGTCGATGAAAAATTAGCTGCTTATTATGAGACAAGTGAGAAGAATAATATCACTCTCGGTCGATTTTTGGATAAAGCTGCAAACAAGGACCTAGAGAAGGCTGAAGGATCTCTTAAAGAGCAGCTGGTTTCTGCAATCTCAGAATTACCAAAAGAAGACTTTAGTGGAAAAGAATTTAGTGGTTTTGGTATAACACCAATCACAATTCCTTCTGTAAACTATACAGATTTAAAAACGATTAAAGAGCCTAGCGACGAGATTTCTTTGGCGGACTTGAAGAATCTGGAAAATAAGGCAATTACTAGTACAAGTGCTGTTGGACGAACAGGAACAAAGGCTAAGGTATCATGGAAGGCTGGAACAGGAGTGACGGTTCATTCGGTCACTTATGATGGCACACCAGTTGAGTTTGGCCAAGAAATTGATTTGAAGACTGGTGGGACTTTCAAAGTAGCCTATAGTCTTGCAGAGGCAGCTCCAGCTCCAACTCCAACTCCGACTACAGGTTCAACTGGGGGTCCAAGCCCAACTCCAAAAGCGGAGCCAGAGACTGTTGATATTTCCTTGAATGATGTTCAAGCAGTCAGTGCTCCCATAGATGTCTCAGCCGTTCAGCAAGCAGCAGTGACTTACGGACAAAAGGTTCAGAAAATAGCCTCTGCCTATCAAAAGGTAGAATCACTAAAAAAAGCATACGATACCGTCAGAGGGTTAAAAAATAGTGATGTGTCTAAAGCATTGTCAGATATTTGGTTCGAAGCTATTAGTTCAAATCTGAAGAAGTATGAAGACAGCTTAACTGCACCTGCTAGCGATAAAGATAAAGATGGTGCTAAAGAGAAAGTAGATAAAGCTTTGTCAGAATTGACTACTCTGAAGCCTGTTTTAGAAAAAAATGTGCAGGATGTTTTGACTACCAACCAAGAATTGAATAAAAAAATCAAGAAACAGTTAGAGTTGTACGAGCAGTTGGAAGGAAAGCTAAAGGATTTGGTTGAGAAGCAAGGGAAAGGCAATGATGCTTTTGAAGATACTAATAATCAATTGGCTACCCTAAATACTGATTATGCGGCTCTCTTATCAGAAACTAAGGGTGTGAAGGAGTCCTCTCAAAGCAATGTCAAAGCTGCAGAGTCTGTAAATGAGACTTTAGGTAAGTTCAATCGTGAATTGTCAAATGCTCAAACAAGTACTGAAAAGTTATCTCAAGATGCTGACTCCTTGATGACGCAGTTTAACGAAGAATTGTCTAAGAATGGTAACTTTGTAGAGTCCTTCGTGAAAGTTCTGAATAACGCCTATGACAATGGGGTACCAAACGAAGTATTGCTTAACTTTTTATCAAACCCTGTTGCGCAAAATTCTACCTCGGTAAAAGCGACTGTCAACGTTTATCGTCCATTTACATGGATTCTCTTACTTGAAATTGTTAGTCTCTTTACAGGCTATTTATTTGCAACGCAAAATATTGTCCGTAAGGTCAAAGATAAATTTAAGCTTGACAAGTTGCATGATACAGATATTATGACAGTTGGCCTACTATCTATTTTAGCTATAATAGTTGGTCTAGTCGTTGGTATTGTATCGAGTGCTCAACTTCACGTTGGTCGTGAATATCAACCGTCATGGGTATTGCTAATTGTTTTAGCTGCTTTGGTACTGATTCAAGGGCAGTATTTATTACTTAAACATTTCCGAGTAATTGGAATGGGTCTCGCCTTCTTTATGATGATTAGCTTTGTCTATCTATCAAATGCAATTGGGACGACTGCCAGTCTAACAGGTTTCCCAGCCTTCATCAAAAATCTTAATGCTTTATCAATATTAGAAGCTTTCCTTTCAGGATATTTTGATGGACAACCGGCAAATATTTTAGCATTTATTGCAATGATGATTGTCGTAGCTGGATTACTTGTTATGAATATTTTTATCAAAGAAAGAAGATTTTGGCCTCAAGTATTTCAAACTGAGAAAGAATAGGAAATGAAAAAAATAATTCTTTTACTTCTTACCTTAGTAGCATGTGCAGCAGTCTCAATGGCTGCTGCAGATGATTTGAAGGATAATCGTTTACAGATTGATGATTCTCGACTTGAGAAAAAAGAGGGACTTAACTTTGGTCTACAATCTGAAGAAACAAAGGAGCTTTTTAACGAAGCGACCCAAAAGAAGTTGCAAGACATGCAGCAGCATCAAGAGGAACAGTTGATCACAGAAAGGGGCCAACTGTTTTCTGCTATACAGGGACCAGTTAAAAAAAATCCTGCAGAGCAGTTGTTTCAGCCAAATTCAAAAATAACATCTAAATTTCAAACAAATATTGGTCAGTTAGAAAAAGATGGTTTGAGTGATTTTCTTCCGGAGTTAGCCTATATATCATTGTTTTTATTACTTTTCGTAGCTACAGCTGTGATGAGTTATCGCCTTATGGCCGAAGGGATAGAATAATGTTTTAGCAAGTCCGTCTTAACAACTTAGTAAGAACAAAATCATATACAGGAGGTATATAAACAGTGGAGCAACATATCAATATTACTCTACGCTTGAAAGAAAAAGATGTGGATATTCGCATTCCTAGTCGGATTGAAGTGCGACGGTTAATCCGAGAAGTGGATACGATTTTTACTCCAGGTAAACAGAGAAAAAAATATCAACTTAGAATTGTCAACAAAGGATTATTGATTGATGAAGGAAAACAACTATCTGATTATCCAATGACAACAGGGGATTTAGTAGAGATAGAGGAGATTTAGGTGACTGAGGAAAAATTTATATTTGGCGAACAGCCGTTTGTATATGAAAAAAATGAAACAACTTGGAAATTGAGCCTTAAGCGTTCAGATGTAGCGAGTCAAGATTTACGGGAACTGTTACTGTTGGATTTGCATCATCCGTTCTTTTTGGAGCAATCGATGGTCTCTGATGAGGACAGTGTAACCTTCTCCTATCAAGTCGAAGCTCATGGTTTGACTTATGAAGAAATAAAGAGCCGTACCATTTCGGAGAGAATTCGTTTGGCCCTAAACGTTTTTCGTCTAGAAGGAGCCTTGGAGTTGCCAGTGACCTTCCTTTTGCATCCAGTAAATCTCTTTATTACCAAAGATGCTCAGGCTAAGATTGCTTATCGTGGAATTCCTGGTCTGATGGTTCCTCAATCAATATCCTCAGAAGATTTTCTACGTCAGGCTAAGTGTTTTACCGTAACACTATTTAGTGATTTTGACTTTATGGACCTTTACAATGGTTCCTTGGAATTAGAGACCTTGCCAGACTTTTTAAATGACCTGTGTCAGGCAGATGATATTGCAACAGCAGTTACTATTTTGGAACGGTATTATGTAGAGAAATCTGCGAAAGAACAGGCGGATTTGGTATTGGTTCCAAGCAGACGACACCGAGTGTTTAAATTGGCAACGATTTGGTTGACAGCAAGTGTTGTTTTGTTGATCGTTCCGCTTATCTATTTGATTTTCATGCAAAATCCTTTCAAAGAAAAGATGTTGCAGGCGGATACAGCTTTTATTAAAGTAGATTATAGCGCGGTTATTACAGAATTAGAGGGAATTGCTCCTGCTAGCTTGCCTAATACGCAGAAGTATGAGTTAGCCTTCTCTTATATTCAGGGATTGGAATTTTCTTCTGAACAAAAGAAGGTCATCCTGAATAATGTAACCCTCAAGTCTGATGAGCTGTATTTGACTTATTGGATTCAAGTTGGGCGAAATCGCTTTGAAGAGGCACTTGATATTGCCAAACGGATTAACGACAGTGACTTGATTCTCTATGCTTTGACTCAGGAAATCAAGCAGGTTCGGGAAGATGGTAAGTTGTCAGGGAAAGATCGTGAAAGTAAACTGAATACTTTGGATAGTGAATATAAGAAATACTGGGATAGCCGAAGTCAGCTATTAACAAGTGATTCTAGCTCTAATGCATCTACTAGTTCTAGTCCTAGTTCACAAGACAAGCCTTCTGAAAGCAAACCTTCATCTGAGAAGAAAACTAGCCCTAGCAGCTCCTCTAGTAATTAAGGTAGACCAAGGAGAGAAACTATGAAAAAACAAATCATTTTCTACAGTCAAGGTCTGCGTTATGAAGTAGAACTGAGTGCAGCTAAGACGGTCTTGGTTGGGGCTACTGAAAAGGCCCAAGTCTACCTTCCTCAACAGGAGAGTCCGATTCAGCTCAAGCTTGACGGTGACAAGATCTTTTATCAGTATGAGAACGAAGCAGGATTATTGAAAGATGGTCTACGTTTGGGTGAGGTTGTCTTTTATATCCGAGAAGGGGGTCCAAGGGTCTATGATCTTTTGGATTTATCAGAGTTTCAGATTGGTTCTCATAAAGGTGCGTTGATCACACTAGATGAAGATGTCGAACTCTTACTCCAAAAATCTCAGAATCAATGGATGCTAACTCGATTAAAAGGCGCATTTTATCGAAACAATCATCTGGAACAAATGGACCAGCAATTGATTGGTTTTGGAGATGAGTTGAGTTTAGGAGCGGTGACAATAAAGCTCTTTCCAGACGAAGTATGGGTTTTGGGACCAGCTCAAGTTGGGAGACAACTAACGCTGAGAGAACCCTCTCGATATGGTTTTTATGAAGATTATCCAGATTATCACCGCTCTCCACGAATCATTTATCGTGGAAGTGAAGATAAAATCTTGATTAACCCTCCAGGTCAAGAACCAGCTAAGCCAAGTGATGAACTGTTAAAGCTAATCGTTCCTCCTCTTACGATGGTCGGGGTAACCGTCTTGATCACCTTGGTTCAACCTCGAGGGATCTATATTCTTGCGACAGTAGGGATGTCCATAACCACAATGATTTTTTCTATCCGTGGTTTTATCAAAAATCGTAAAAAGTACAAGGCTGATAAGAAGGAACGGATCGATCTCTATCGTCTTTACCTGAAAGATAAGGTCATGGAATTGACTCGTCTGGAACGGGAACAAAAAGAAGGGATGCACTATCATTTTCCAACTATTTTAGAGTTGACGGACTTGGTTGAGAGTTACAATCACCGGATTTACGAAAAAACTCCCTTACATTTTGACTTCTTATACTATCGTTTGGGACTCGGGAAAATACCGACTAGCTATGACTTGAAATATGGTCAACAGGAGCGCAGTGGTAAGAAGGATGCTCTGGAAGAAGAGGGTTATGCTCTCTATAGTCGTCACAAAAAAATTCCAGATATGCCGATTCCGGCAAACCTTAGCCATGGACCGGTTGGTTATATTGGACCTAGAAATCTCGTCCTAGAACAACTGCAGCTTTTGGTGATGCAGTTAGCGACTTTTCATTCTTATCATGATGTGCAGTTTATTACGATCTTGCCAGAAGAGGAAAAAGAACAATGGTCTTGGATGCGTTGGCTCCCTCATGCCAAACTGCAAGAACTCAATGTTCGCGGTTTTGTCTACAATCAACGGACACGAGACCAGGTTCTCAATAGTTTGAACCAAATCTTGAAACTACGTCGTAGTCAAAAGGAAGAAGCATCCCACAAGGAGAGCACCCTCTTCCATCCTCATTACGTGGTTCTAGTAACCGATGAGAAGCTGATTTTGGACCATATTATCATGGAATTCTTTACCGAAGATCCAACGGAATTAGGCTGTTCTCTCATCTTTGTAGAGGATGTCATGAGTTCCTTGTCTGAGAATATCCAGACAGTGATCAATATCAAGGACCGAAATACGGGCCAACTGGTCATGGAAGAAGGGGTCTTGAAAGAGACGGACTTCCGCTTGGATCATTTCCCAGCAGATTATGATAAGGAGCGGATCGCCCGTACCTTGGCACCGCTCAATCACCTCCAAAACCTTAAGAGTTCGATTCCAGATTCCGTGACCTTTATGGAAATGTATGGTGCGGAGACCTTTGAGGACTTGCAGGTATCGAGCCGTTGGAAAAAGAACGCACCTTACAAGAGTTTGGCTGTGCCGATTGGTCTGCGTGGTCAGGATGACCTGGTTCAGCTCAATCTACATGAAAAAGCTCATGGACCTCATGGTTTGATCGCAGGGACGACTGGATCAGGGAAGTCAGAAACGATCCAATCCTACATCCTATCCCTCGCTGTCAACTTCCACCCTCATGATGTGGCTTTCTTGCTGATTGACTACAAGGGTGGTGGGATGGCCAATCTCTTTAAAAACCTCCCCCATCTCTTGGGAACCATTACCAACTTGGATGGTGTCCAATCCATGCGGGCTTTGGCTTCGATCAATGCGGAAATCCATCGTCGTGAACGACTCTTTGGAGAGTTTGAAGTCAACCATATCAACCAATACCAGAAGAAATTTAAAAACGGAGAAGCGACAGAACCCCTCCCTCATCTCTTCATCATCTCAGATGAGTTCGCAGAGCTCAAGGTTAACCAGCCCGACTTTATCAAGAAGTTGGTATCTATTGCGCGTGTCGGGCGTTCCCTCGGGGTTCACTTGATCCTAGCTACTCAAAAGCCATCAGGTGTGGTGGATGACCAGATCTGGTCCAACTCTCGCTTTAAGATTGCCCTTAAGGTAGCAGATCGTTCGGACTCCAATGAAATGCTTCATACACCGGATGCGGCCGAAATCACTCAGACGGGACGTGCCTATCTGCAAGTCGGAAATAATGAAGTCTATGAACTCTTCCAGTCAGCCTGGTCAGGCGCAGATTACCAGCCAGAAAAGGATGATATGGGAATTGAAGACCATACCATCTACCTGATCAATGAATTGGGGCAATATGAAATCCTAAATGAAGACTTATCGGGCTTAGAGGATGCGGACGAAATCAAGGAAGTTCCGACAGAGCTAGATGCTATTGTGCACAATATCCATCTCCTATGTGAAGAACAAGAAATTCCTCCAGTACCACAGCCATGGTTGCCACCACTTAAGGAGCGCATTGCGCTAGAGGAGCTGGAAGAAGTGCAACCAGCAATAGCCTGGGCACAAGAGAAATCACTCTCAATTCTACTTGGAATGGCAGATATCCCACAGGATCAGAAACAGGAAGCCGTCTCTATCAATCTCGCCAAGGACGGACATGTCCTTCTCTATGGAAGTCCGGGTACCGGGAAGACAACCTTCCTTCAGTCTGCAGGTATGGACTTGGCTCGTAAGTTCAGTCCTAAGGACCTTACTATGTACTTGATGGACTTTGGGACCAATGGTTTGGCTCCATTGTCTAAGCTTCCTCAGGTAGCGGATACCATGTCTCTGGACCAAACGGAGAAGATCTCTAAGTTTGTACGAATCATGGAGAAAGAACTCAACCGTCGTAAGAAACTCCTTGCGGACTATGGAGTTGGGACCTTGGAACTCTATCGTCAGGCTAGTGGTCAGGAAGAACCGGCTATTGTCATCCTCTTAGATAGCTATGAAGCTTTCAAGGAAGAAGCCTATGAGGCAGAACTCTTCAAGCTCTTGGTGCGCATCTCTCGTGAAGGTCTCAGCATTGGGGTACATCTCTTGATGACAGCGGGTCGCCAGTCCAACCTTCGTGCTCAACTCTACTCGAACTTCAAGCACCAGTTGAGCCTACCACAAAATGAAGCTAGTGAAGTGCGGACGATTGTGGGCTCTACACCCCTTGCCATGACCATGGAAGACATCAAGGGACGGGCTCTCATGAAGCGTGAAGACGTGGATGTCATCCAGCTGGCACTCCCAGTCTCTGGAGACAACGAAAACCAAGTCCTCAATAACCTTCGTCAGGAAGTGGCTTCCCTCCAAGAAGCCTGGACAGGCCAGCGCCCAAGTGCCATCCCGATGGTGCCAGAGGAGTTGATGGTGGAAGAATTTTTGAAATTGCCTAGTGTACAAGAAGCTATTGAGAATGGTCAGATTCCTATCGGTTTGGAGCTAGAAATGGTTGGAAGTGTCAATATCTCTCTTAGCAAATTTAAACACATGGCTTATGTATCAAATGCAGAAGATGCTTTTGATAATATAACTCATCATTTATTAAGAACTATTCTTAAAATGCCTAACGTTCATATGATGTTGATTGATGCTTTCCAAGAATATGAGTCATATAGTAATCAGGTGAAAACCTATGTTGGAAGTAAAAAGGAAGTATCGGACATAGGAAATCAGCTAATCTACGAAATAGAGCGCCGTCTTGAAAAAGGAATCTCATCTGAGTGGATTGTTTTTATACCAAATATGAGAGCACTTGTATCCGAAAGCGATTTAAATGTTCAACAGCTTCAATTTATGTTTGAGAATGGTTATCGAGTAGGGATGAGGTTTATTATTGGTACAGATTATACTTATATTGGAACAAGCGTTGACCCAATTCCAAGATACCTCAAAACAAATGTCCAATGGGTCATCTTTGGTATGCGCCTAATGGATCAAACCTTCTTAGATAAAGGAATATATAGCAGAGATGTGGCTCCAGATCCCGATCAGGTTTATTTACATTCTCGGAAAGAAATCATCAAACTCAAAATTAGTAAGAATAAGTAACAATATTATTTGATACTTAAGATTCAACCCTGTCTCTTGACGATTTGATAGTAGAAAGGATAATTGAAAAGGTTATTGAACATGGGACAAGTAAAAAGTGAAAAAGGCACGGCAAGTACTATTGCAACTGGAATTGTATCAGCAAGCAATAGCATTACAACTGCCGGTACAGTTACTAGAGATAAGACAAGCTATTATACCGCTAATACGGTAGGAAGAAAATTGATCATCAATGAGGCATCTATTGCTCAAAATATTCAATCGAAAATAAGTGAATTCGTAAAATTAATTCATGGTGTCGCAAATGAATTCGAAGTAGTAGATGAGAATATAAGTACAATGTGGCAGAATAATTTATCGTCGGGTCAAAATAAGGGGACAACTGGTCTATCTTCGCCATACACAAATCCGTCATTTGTTCCTCAAAATAATTTGTTTAAGGAGTGAGGATGGAAAAAACTAGAAAATTAGAAGATATTCAATGTAGTGTTCAACAGATTCAAACGAAATTATCAAAGCTAGAAGAAGAAAGAAATCAGTTTCTTTCCGTTGCGACGGAGATCTTAGATCTTTGTCAAACGAACTTCATTCCATATAGAGAATTAGGCTATTATCCGTTATCCGTTAAAGATGAGATGGATCGTCTTGAAGATATAGAGATGTTAAAAAGGAATGAACAGCTACTTGATGATTTTATCTCTGAGAGGAAAGAAGAATTAAAAAAAGCAATGAGCAAGCTAGAGGGTGAAAAAGAGGAACTTCTTTTTCAACAACGCCGTCTTGAATTACAAAATGAGGAGAAGGAGGAGAAGAATGGGGATTAAAGTAGATATAGGCTCAGCAGATTCGCAGGGTAGTACAGCAAATAGTGTATTAAGCAGCCGTGTGAATTATTATAACGATGTCATTAGTGCTTTTAATAATTTGATTACAGAGGAGGAGTTGAAAGGGGCAGCCTATGATAGCGCTAAGTCCTATGCGGAAAATATAATGGTTCCCCTACTTAGAGGAGTTATCCTCTTTTCAGAGAGTCTAGGAGGAAAAGCCGGTGAACTACCGACTCTTTACTATTCACAAGTTGGTGGAGAAAGTCTAGATGAGGATATACTTCAACAGCAAATTGAAGCGAAGAATACAACCATTTCGACTTATGAATCTATTTTATATAGTTTATATAATCTAAAGGACGTCGATCCTATATATATAAGTAATGTTCGAGGAATTATCTCAAATGCAACAAGTAAGCGAGATGAGTTACAAAGGAAATTAGAAAAATTGCAGTCGTTTGCGAGCTCGACTAGTGGTCAGTTTTCGGATTCAGAAAGCTTACAGAGCTTAGTTTTCCAAGGTTTCGAACAAGTCACAGGTGACTTTGGAAAGTTTGATGGGACATTTAAAGTAGAGGGACAAGCTCCTTGGGCTAGTAATATTAATAGTGAGTGGACGAAGCGTTCTGAGGTGATCCAAAATTACCAAAATGTTTTAGATAAAATTAAAAACAAAACCGAATTAGATGAGAAGGATATCGCAGCGATTGCAGAGTATGGAAAACGTTATCCAACAGAATTGGCAAAGCCAGAACTATTAAGGTTAATTAACGACTCTCCATATAGCAAAATTAGCGATTTATATAGTAAAACTACAACCGTTTTAGATGTTGCTAATGTTTTGTATTTGGGTTCTAGAATTACAAAAGACAATAAAGGAAATTTAATATTTCATCATGGTACAACACCTATTGGGCAAAAGCTAGATAAATTGTTAGGCTATGATAAATTTTACAGTCGTAATAGTATAAACCGACATCACAATTATAGTAAGATTACTACAAATAAGGGAACAAATATTCGAGGTCAGTACGAGGATATGATGCAACCTTTCCGTCCTAATATCATTAAGGCTGGGAAAGATGGTGCACTTTCCTCAGCAACAGCTGGTTTGTCAAACATATTCTCAATACATCCTACTGAAGGAATTAAGTTATCGGATAGCTTTAAGAATATGGGCAAATTGGGTAAAGGCATGGCGATTGCAAATGTGGTATTTTCTGCTGTAGATATTGTAGACGGAATGGGAGAAACACATGATATTGCTGTTAGCAAAAATATGACAGTTGGAAGTGAAAAGTATATAGCTACTCAATTTGGAGGTGTCACAATTGATACTGTGAAGAATGTAGGAATCAGCGCTACATCAAGTATTGTAGGTGTTGTATCAGCTACGGGGATAGCCGCAGCTGTGGCTGCAGTAACTACCTTTACATTACCAGTTGCTGTAGTAGCTGGTGTTGCAATTCTTATAGGCGGAGGTATTAGTGTGGGTTTAAATGAACTAGATAAACATACCGGATTTTCAAAGGGTTTGAAAAAATGGTGGGCAGGAATTGTAGGAGGATAAGATGAAAGAAAGATATTATGAATTTTTGAATATACTGATGACAGGTCATAAACCAGTGAGAAATTTGAATTTCTATCTTGTATTTTTATTCGAATTTCTATTTACTTCAGTAGTACTGATTGTTTCCATATTTACAAAGAATCAAATGCATAATCTTAGTATATTTTTGATTCATGTTACTATTGTCCATATGGTAATAGTACTGCTTGCATTTTTGTTGTTTCAAAAATTTTCCGCTTCAAAATTATTACAATCAGTTCCGACGACTTCGTTTCTTTTTCTTCATTTTAAACTTCTTTTTTTGAGCTCTATATTCTTTGGGGAACAGTATTTATCGATATTCTTTCTTTTCATTGGATTGAGCGTTGCTTTTCAGGTGATAAACTTTTTTTATCAAATATCAATTGTTTCAAAAGTAAAACAAATGCCAGATACTGAGCATAAGAAGAATTTGTTACACTTACCAGCCCTTATTGTAACAACAATGTCAGCAGCAATAGTAGTAATAACACGATTGTTTATGTTATCTGGAATCTATGTTATCATCGGATTAGTAGGAATGAGTATTTCATTGAACTCGTTCTTTATTCTCGGCTATACTCAAGTATTCACCGGTTGGGAAAAGAAAAGCACGAATAACATTATTTTTAGAGGAGAAATAAAATAAAATTAATTAGAATGGCTAGTAATAGCACAGCTCATGATAGGAGGATAGGAGGATAGGATGAAAGGATGAGAGAAAAGTACTATGAATTTTTAAATATGGCAGTTGTGGATTCTAGTCCTATAAAAAACTCTGACTTTTTAAGGGCTTTTACAATTGGAGTAATATTTTCTTTACTGATATTTATAGGTTCTTTTTTTATCAAAGAGGAGTCACATGATATGAGTATGCTAGTTTTTCGTTTTACTATTTATCATATACTGGTACTCGTGTTCATATTCTTGCTATTCCAAAAGTTTTCCAAAACAAAAATTTTGCAATTGGTGCCAGCTAGTTCTGTGCTTATTTCTCATGTAGAATTACTTTTTGGAAGTTCTATATTTTTAGGAGATGACTACTGGTCTATTTTCATGAAGTTAATTGGATTGAGCCTTATTTTTCAGCTAATCACCTTTGTTTACCAGTTGTTAATTGTCCCTAAAGCTAAGACCTTACCATCTGGAGAATTCAGGAAGACAATCTTACACGTTCCTCCACTTATTCTTGCTTCATTAGCAGCAATTTTTGCAATTATAGGACGTTTATTTATGTTACCAGTGATATATGCTATTCCTTGTGTTGTAGGATTAAGCATTGCCTGCCTCCCCTTCTATTGGCTTGAGTATGCACGAGTATTCACCGGTTGGAAAAAGAAAAGCACTAAAAACTTTATTT
This sequence comes from Streptococcus sp. 11-4097, assembly GCF_018215285.2. Classification (GTDB taxonomy): domain Bacteria; phylum Bacillota; class Bacilli; order Lactobacillales; family Streptococcaceae; genus Streptococcus. Next base: position 1,550,474 of record NZ_CP185262.1, on the reverse strand, counting down.
ATAGAGGAGAAATAAAATGAAATTAATTAGAATAGATATCAGCAATATTGCTTATACAGAGAAAAAAGTTCCTATGGAATCTTTTCTAGATTTGATTGAAAGTTGTGAAAAATTATTATTTGAAACAGGGGTCTATAAAAATGGTCCGACAACGATTGAAACATGTTTGAGCACTTTTGGAAAGCCAGGAGAAGCCTCGTTTAAGTTCTATATTCCGACAAACATTCCAATTGAAGGAAATGATGAATTTCAATATCTAGAACATTTTACAATTAAGCAGTGTGTCTCTGAGGTAACTCCATTTGATGAACATTTCCTTCCAAAAATTGAAGAAATGAAGCAGTATATTCATGATGAGGGATTAGAAATGCTGGGAGATACAGTTTTTCTGTCTATTTTCCCAATATTTGGACAGCACTTTGTTGAAATGAATATCCCAATTAAGGAGATTACAGATGCTATTTAAAAACGTGGGAGAATACCAAGATATACAATATAGAAATGTTATCTCAAGGTATTATACAGTATCGCAAGAAGAGATGCCAGACACTTATAACTCTTTTTTAGAAGAAGTAAGAGAAGCAGGATATACGCTTCGAGGACCTTTCTTTTATACGATTAATTCCAAGTTAGAAGAAAATCAAGATGTGTTGATGGAACTGTTTATCCCAGTAGAAGAAGAGTATATTGAAGATACTTTGCCAGAAGACTTTTTGTATCACAGTCTGTTTCAAGTTTTAAATACTGTTTCAACTAGAATTTTAGAACCAGATGATGAGTCAGTGAAAGAGGGGATAAGCTTCTTAGCGGGTTATATCTATTATCAGGGACATTGTGAGTTGACCCCTCCCTTCTTTTTCACCACAATCTCTGACGGGAAAGTCTATACAGATATAAAAGTAGGTGTGTTAAAAGAGACTTTTTCAGGTATTCAGTCTATTGAAGAAATATTTGGATGGTAAATGTGGAATTAAAATTTAGTCACTGCATGTATTGAGTGGGTTGGGAAATGTATCAGATGAACAGATTTGTCAAAAAGTATATCGTTCATGTTAGGAGCTTATAGAGGATATGCTGGAAATGTTTTATAGATGTCCCAGTTTATTTTAAGAATTATCCTTTCTCTGAAACAGATGCAGCTAAGGATGTCTTCATAAAATATATATGAAATTGGTCAAGGCTTGCAAACGATAGGAGTGGAGTTTATGGTAAAGAAAAATAGAAAAAATAAAGCAAAGATTACTGATATAGAAAGAGAAAGATACCATGGGCCTTTGATTACAGATGGTGTCAGTTTAGGATACATTAAGATTTATCCATGGATAAATTTACCATTTTGCTCCTTTTTCTTTTACTGGGCTCTTATAGGTGAAACAGGAAGTCATTGGGGAGTGCTTAAAGTTACATTTTTGATTTGTATCATTCTTAATATTGTAAGTATGTTGTTTGGTTTTTCTAAGTTTTTAATCAATCGATTTAAATTTTTAACTTATATCCTGATTGCTTTGCTTACTTGGAGCGCATTAGTTTGGATTGATTTTATCGGAATGTTGATGTTTATAACAGTCGGAGATTCAAATAGTATAGATGGAATATATCAATCCCCTCTCACTCCATTTTATGTAATATTGATGTTGTTCCTTTTTATCTTGGCTTGTGGCCTCTATGCTTGGTATTATATCCCAAAGAATCAGGGGAAAGTCTGGGCTTTTAATCAAGTAAAAGAGGGAAATAGAAAGAAAACATGGTGGAATAATTTTGCTATAGCTTTTGCTGGGGCAACAATCATTCCCGCCCTCCTAACAGGTTATATTCAGATTGCTTTTGGTGTTTTATTGGGAATTTTATTTACTTTGACACTGCCAGCTGTCATGGTGGATGCGGTTTATGCAGCTATTTATATAAAGAAGCACCCTGATAGCGATGGATTAGTTTAGAAATGAAATCATTTGTAAATATCTAAGAAAGGTGCACTTAATTTGACAATTCAAGGGAGATGAAAATTTCTTGACTTCTATACTATAATTGCAATCGCCGATTTAGCTCAGTTGCTAGAGCAAGAGAGTCGTAAAGTCTAGGTCACAGGTGAACATATGACTGAAGATTTGCAAAATTAGATATGTAGAAAATAACCGTTAAGCCCAGTTCTTATCGGTTATTTATTTTGTTTAATAGTATTGTTATTGCATCGATGATGTCTGTTTTTGTGATTCTAGTAGTGCTTCAACTTGATTGCTACTATTTTTGATGGTGTGAATGTGCTGATAATGTATCTCAGTTAAGTACGAAACTTTTGCATCTTTTTTAACATAAGTTAAAAATAAAATTAACCAACATTAATTTTTCTTGACTTAAATTTTTTTAATTGATATACTATTTTTCAGAGAGCTAACAATTATATATAAATGTACTACTCTATTTCCTAGATAATACTTAGTAAAACTTTTTATAACAAAGGCTAGCAAAGTTAAAGTTTTCTATCTATTGGAAGTTAAATAAATATGTAAGGAATTAAAATGAAAAAAAGTACAGTATTGTCATTAACCACAGCTGCAGTTATTTTAGCAGCCTATGTCCCTAATGAGGTAGTTTTAGCAGATACATCTAGCTCTGAAGATGCTTTAAGTATCTCTGATAAAGAAAAAGTAGTAGTAGGTAAACAAAACGAAAACAAAGAAAAACATGAAGATATTCATAATGTTATAGAAACTTCAAAGGATACTGAAGAGAAGAAAACAACAGTTATTGAGGAAAAAGAAGTTGTTAGTAAAGAATCTGTGATAGACAATAAAACTAACAATGAAAAAACAACAATCAAAAAAGAAGATTCCAATCAATACAAAGGAGATAACGCAGACTTGTCTGCAAGTAAAGACACGGAAAGTCCCAAAAAAGAAGATAGACTTGTCTATATTGCTGAATTTAAAGATAAAGAATCTGGAGAAAAAGCAATCAAGGAACTATCAAATCTTAAGAATACAAAAGTTTTATATACTTATGATAGAATTTTTAACGGTAGCGCGATTGAAACAACCAAAGATACTCTGGACAAAATTAAACTAATAGAAGGTATTTCATCGGTTGAACGATCACAAAAAGTCCAACCTATGATGAATCATGCTAGAAAAGAAATTGGAGTTGAAGAGGCAATCGATTACCTAAAATCTATCAATGCACCATTTGGTAAAAATTTTGATGGTAGAGGTATGGTCATTTCAAACATCGATACTGGGACTGATTATAGACATAAGGCTATGAGAATCGATGATGATGCCAAAAGCTCAATGAAATTTAAAAAAGAAGACTTAAAAGGTACTGATAAAAATTTCTGGTTGAGTGATAAAATTCCTCATGCTTTCAATTATTATAATGGTGGTAAAATTACTGTAGAAAAAGCTGATGATGGAAGCGATTATTTTGATCCACATGGGATGCATATTGCAGGGATTCTTGCGGGAAATGATACTGAAAAAGATATCAAAAACTTTAACGGAATAGATGGAATTGCTCCTAATGCACAGATCTTCTCTTATAAAATGTACTCTGACGCAGGGTCTGGCTTCGCAGGAGATGAAACAATGTTTCATGCTATTGAAGATTCAATCAAACACAATGTTGATGTTGTTTCGGTATCATCTGGCTTTACAGGAACAGGTCTTGTAGGTGAGAAATATTGGCAAGCTATTAGAGCATTAAGAAAAGCAGGCATTCCAATGGTTGTAGCTACGGGTAACTATGCAACTTCTGCTTCAAGTTCTTCATGGGATTTAGTGGCAAATAATAATCTGAAAATGACCGACACTGGAAATGTAACACGAACTGCAGCACATGAAGATGCGATAGCCGTTGCTTCTGCTAAAAATCAAACAGTTGAGTTTGATAAAGTTAAGATTGGAGGAGAAAGTTTTAAATATAGAAATATAGGGGCCTTTTTCGATAAGAATAAAATCATAACAAACGAAGATGGTTCAAAAGCTCCTAGTAAATTGAAATTTGTATATATAGGCAAAGGTCAAGACCAAGATTTGATAGGTTTGGATCTTAAGGGCAAAATTGCAGTAATGGATAGAATTTATACAAAGGATTTAAAAAATGCTTTTAAACGAGCAACGGATAAGGGCGCACGTGCCATTATGGTTGTAAATACTGTAAATTACTACAATAGAGATAATTGGACAGAGCTCCCAGCTATGGGATATGAGGAGGATGAAGGAACTACTAGTCAAGTTTTCTCAATTTCAGGAGATGATGGTGTAAAGTTATGGAACATGATTAACCCTGATAAAAAAACTAAAGTTAAAAGAAATAATAAAGAAGATTTTAAAGATAAATTGGAGCAATACTATCCAATTGATATGGCAAGCTATAATTCTAATAAACCGAATGTAGGTGATGAAAAAGAAATTGACTTTAAGTTTGCACCTGACACCGACAAAGAACTGTATAAAGAAGATATTATAGTCCCAGCAGGATCCACATCTTGGGGACCGAGAACAGATTTACTTTTAAAACCTGATGTTTCAGCACCTGGTAAAAACATTAAATCCACTCTCAATGTCATTAATGGGAAATCAACTTATGGCTATATGTCAGGAACTAGTATGGCAACTCCAATCGTAGCAGCTTCTACTGTTTTGATTAGGCCAAAGTTAAAGGAAATGCTTGAAAGACCTGTGTTGAAAAATCTTAAGGGAGATGACAAAATAGATCTTACAAGTCTTACAAAAATAGCCCTACAAAATACTGCACGCCCTATGATGGATGCGACTTCTTGGAAAGAAAAAAGTCAATACTTTGCATCACCTAGACAACAGGGGGCAGGGCTAATTAATGTTGCCAATGCTTTGAGAAATGAAGTTGTAGCGACTTTCAAAAACACAGATTCTAAAGGCTTGGTAAATTCTTATGGTTCTATTTCTCTTAAAGAAATAAAAGGAGATAAAAAATATTTTACAATTAATCTTCACAATACATCAAACAGACCTTTGACCTTTAAAGTTTCAGCATCAACTGTAACTACAGATGCCCTAACTGACAGATTAAAACTAGATGAAACATATAAAGATGAAAAATCACCAGATGGGAAGCAAATTGTTCCAGAAATTCACCCAGAAAAAGTCAAAGGAGCAAATATCACATTTGAGCATGATACTTTCACTATAGGCCCAAATTCTAGCTTTGATTTAAATGCAGTTATAAATGTTGGAGAGGCTAAAAACAAAAATAAATTTGTAGAATCATTTATTCATTTTGAGTCAGTGGAAGAAATGGAAGCTCTGAACTCCAACGGGAATAAAATAAACTTCCAACCTTCTTTATCGATGCCTCTAATGGGATTTGCTGGGAATTGGAACCACGAACCAATCCTTGATAAATGGGCTTGGGAAGAAGGATCAAAATCAAAAACAATGGAAGGTTATGATGATGATGGTAAACCGAAAATTCCAGGAACCTTAAATAAGGGGATTGGTGGAGAACATGGTATAGATAAATTTAATCCAGCAGGAGTTATACAAAATAGAAAAGATAAAAATACAACATCCCTAGATCAAAATCCAGAATTATTTGCTTTCAATAACGAAGGAATCAACGCACCATCATCAAGTGGTTCTAAGATTGCTAAAATTTATCCTTTAGATTCAAATGGAAATCCTCAAGATGCTCAACTTGAAAGAGGATTAACACCTTCTCCACTTGTATTAAGAAGTGCAGAAGAAGGATTGATTTCAATAGTAAATACAAATAAAGAGGGAGAAAATCAAATTGACTTAAAAGTCATTTCGAGAGAACACTTTATTAAAGGAATTTTGAACTCTAAGAGAAATGATGCAAAGGGAATCAAATCTTCTAAACTAAAAGTTTGGGGTGACTTGAAATGGGATGGACTCATTTATAACCCGAGAGGTAGAGAAGAAAATGCACCAGAAAGCAAGGATACCAAAGATCCTGCCACTAAGATAAGAGGTCAATTTGAACCGATTGCAGAAGGTCAATATTTCTATAAATTTAAATATAGATTAACTAAAGATTACCCATGGCAGGTTTCCTATATTCCTGTAAAAATTGATAACACAGCCCCTAAGATTGTTTCGATTGATTTTTCAAATCCTGAAAAAATTAAGTTGATTACAAAGGATACTTATCATAAGGTAAAAGAGCAATACAAGAATGAAACTTTATTTGCGAGAGATCAGAAAGAACATCCTGAAAAATTTGACGAGATTGCCAACGAAGTTTGGTATGCTGGCGCCGCTCTTGTTAATGAAGATGGAGAGGTTGAGAAAAATCTTGAAGTAACTTACGCAGGTGAGGGTCAAGGAAGAAATAGAAAACTTGACAAAGACGGAAATACCATTTATGAAATTAATGGTGCAGGAGATTTAAGAGGAAAAATCATTGAAGTCATTGCATTAGATGGATCTAGCAATTTCACAAAGATTCATAGAATTAAATTTGCTGATCATGCTGATGAAAAGGGGATGATTTCCTATTATCTAGTAGATCCTGATCAGGATTCATCTAAATACCAAAAACTTGGCGAGATTTCCGAATCTAAATTTAAAAATTTAGAAAATAGAAAAGAGGATAGTTTTAAAAAAGATACAACTGAAGTAGAACATCATCAAGAAAATGAAGAGGCTACCGAAGAAAAATCTAGCTTTACTATCAATAAAGCCATTTCAACAATTAGAGACTTTGAAAGCAAAGATTTAAAGAAACTCATTAAAAAGAAATTTAGAGAAGTTGATGACTTTACAAGTGAAACTGGTAAGAGAATAGAGGAATACGATTATAAATACGATGATAAGGGAAATATCATTGCTTATGACGATGGTAGCGCCTTACAATATGAAACTGAAAAACTTGACGAAATCAAATCAAAAATTTATGGTGTTCTAAGCCCGTCTAAAGATGGACACTTTGAAATTCTTGGAAAGATCAGTAATGTTTCTAAAAATGCCAAGGTATATTATGGAAATAACTATAAATCGATAGAAATCAAAACGACCAAGTATGATTCGCATTCAAAAACGATGACATTTGATTTATACGCTAATGTTAATGATATTGTGGATGGGTTAGCTTTTGCAGGAGATATGAGATTCTTTGTTAAAGATGATGATCAGATAAAAGCTGAAACTAAAATTAGAATGCCTGAAAAAAATAAGGAAACTAAAGCAGAATATCCGTATGCATCAAGTTATGGGAATGTCATAGAATTAGGAGAAGGAGATCTTTCGAAAAACAAACCAAACAATTTAACGGACATGGAATCTGGTAAAATCTATGCTGATTCAGAAAAACAACAATATCTATTAAAAGATAACATCATTCTAAGAAAAGGCTATGCACTAAAAGTGACTACCTATAATCCTGGAAAAACGGATATGTTAGAAGGAAATGGAGTTTATAGCCAGAAAGATATAGCAAAAATCCAAAAGGCCAATCCTAATCTAAGAGTCTTATCAGAAAAAATAATTTATGCTGATAGTAGAAATGTTGAAGATGGAAGAAGTACTCAATCCGTATTAATGTCGGCTTTGGACGGCTTTAACATTGTAAGGTATCAAGTGTTTACCTTTAAAATGAATGATAAAGGGGAAGCAATCGATAAAGATGGCAATCTTGTGACAGATTCTTCTAAACTGGTATTATTTGGTAAGGATGGTAAAGAGTACACAGGAGAGGATAAGTCCAATGTAGAAGCTATAAAAGAAGATGGCTCTACGTTATTTATTGATGCAAAACCAGTAAATCTTTCAATGGACAAGAACTACTTTAATCCATCTAAATCTAATAAAATTTATGTACGAAATCCAGAATTCTATTTAAGAGGTAAGATTTCTGATAAGGGTGGTTTTAACTGGGAGTTGAGAGTTAATGAATCGGTTGTAGATAATTATTTAATCTATGGAGATTTACACATTGATAACACTAGAGATTTTAACATTAAGCTTAATGTTAAAGATGGTGACATCATGGACTGGGGGATGAAAGACTATAAAGCAAACGGATTCCCAGATAAGGTAACAGACATGGATGGAAATGTTTATCTTCAAACTGGCTATAGCGATTTGAATGCGAAAGCGGTTGGAGTACACTATCAATTTTTATATGATAATGTTAAACCAGAAGTAAAGATTGATCCTAAGGGAAATACTAGTATCGAATATGCTAAGGGAAAATCTGTAGTCTTTAATATCAATGATAAAAGAAATAATGGATTCGATGGTGAGATTCAAGAACAACATATTTATGTAAATGGAAAAGAATATAAATCATTTGCTGATATTAAACAAATAGCAGATAAGACACTAAACATTAAGATTGTTGTAAAAGATTTCGCAAGAAATACGACTGTAAAAGAATTCATTTTAAACAAAGATACGGGAGAGGTAAGCGAACTAAAACCTCATATGGTAACTGTGACCATTCAAAATGGAAAAGAAATGAGTTCAACGATAGTGGCGGAAGAAGATTTCATTTTACCTATCTATAAGGGGGAATTAGAAGTAGGCTATCAATTTGATGGTTGGGAAATTTCTGGTTTCGAAGGGAAAAAAGACACTGGCTATGTTCTTAATCTATCAAAAGATACCCTTATAAAACCTGTATTCAAGAAAATAGAGGAGAAAAAGGAGGAGGAAAATAAACCTACTTTTGATGTATCCAAAAAGAAAGACAACCCACAGGTAAATCCTAGTCAATTAAATCAAAGTCATAGAAAAGAGGACTTACAAAGAGCAAATCATTCACAAAAATCTGATTCAACTAAGGATGTTACAACTACAGTTCTTGATAAAAACTTTGAAAATAAGAAGGAAGTCCATCTTAATAAACAAGTGAACATAGCTAATAAACATACTAACATTGATAGTAAGTCGGATACTAACCATTCTGATAGGTTGCCAAAAACCGGAACAGTTAGAGCAGTTCTTACACCATTCATTGCTGGAATATTGTTTATAGTAGGAGTACTTCTTGGATTGAAGAAAAAAGATCAAGATTAAGACAAAAGCTATAGAAAAAATGTTTATGTGTTGAGATTAGATACTGTAATGGTTAAACAGTTTGCTGACAATTACTATTTAATACTTAATTCTTAAGATTACGTTGATAATTATACTCTTTTAGAATGTATTAATGGACTTCATTTAGATAACAAAAAATCTTCTTATTACAGATAGGAAGATTTTTTGGACTCTACCAATTTTATAAAATACGGTATCGAACTATATATTAAAAATTGTGCTTTTACAATTGTAGTAAAAACTCAAGATTTATTTGATGAAGTACAGTCTATATGAAATATGATAAGAAACTACACCTATTAGAATTTTTATAAATATAAGTGAATAATACGAAAGAATAGCTACCCTTAATTATCATAGTTAGACTATAAAAATATATAAAATTCTTAAGAATTATGCTATAATTTATGTTAATAAACTCGATATAGAGTTTAATGGATGATTCTATTGATGCCAATATTTAAGGGTTAGTTGATTGGTTTTCTTTTGAAAATCCATCCATTCATGGATACTGACAAATCTTGCGAATTTGTTTAAGATATAGGTGAAATATAGTGAAAAATGGGAGGAATACTATGACTAAGAAAAATTTTGACGAGAAAAATGGTCCGAAATCAACTGTCTCGAAGGGAGTGAAAGGCTCTTCTCCATCTAAGACTAGAGGTAAGTTTTTTAAAATAAAAGTCTATATTGGCATTGCCATTAGTCTCTTGGTTGTTGCAATCCTAGCAAGCCTCTTCTTATTCTCACCTAACGCAAAGAAAGAGTCAAATGAAGCCATTTCTTCAGTTGCTAAAAAAGAGAACACAAGTAAAGAAGCGATAGATACTTCGAAAGCGTCTGAGAATGAGAAGAAGAAAGAAGAGGAGATTCAGCAACTCAAGGAACAGCTAACCAGTTTAGATAGCAAGGTCTCTGAGTCAGAGAAGGTAGTTAGCAAGCTAAAAGAAGAAACTGCAGTTCCGAAACTGGATATTGAAGCACTAAGAAATAATGATTTATCTAGTTTGAAAGGCACATGGCGTACACCGTCGGGCAATGAATATGTAATTAATGAGTCTGGTGAAATGTATGCAATTGGTTATAGCAATGGTCAAAAATTTGAATATACGGCTGAACTAAAAGGTTCAAAAGGTCAAGATCGTCGTAACTCTGAGACAGTATCTCTTAGTGCATGGGTAAAAGGTTCTGTCGCAGGAGGATTTGTGGTAGTTGCTGTACCAAGTGGAGTTGTCATGCAACCTGGTGATGATGGAAAACTGACAGATAAAAGCAATCATGACGAGGAGAGACTGTTTGCAGGACAGCAGTATGAAGCGATGTTGTCGAGACCAGAAGATGTTTACTATCGTGTAAAACCAGATACTAGTAAACTTGAGGAAGAGGAGAAAAATTTAGCTCAACTACAGGCTGAACGCGAAGCAATTAAAATTTCTCTAGAATCTAAGGAAAAGAAAAATACGAACTAGAAAAAACTAGTTTAGAATCTAACTTTCGATTGTTTTAGTTCAGAAATACTGTTGCAATCGCTAGAATGAAGAAGCTCATTAGGGCTTTTTTTCTTTTATCTTAACACTTCAACCACTTAGACTGATATAGAGACCAGATAGGCAAAAGAACTTGTTCTTGAAACTGACCTCTGCTATAATGATTTTTGTAAGGGACGTGAAGGGTCGATATCAGATAACTCAAGTTCCTAAAAAAGAAATTGGAGATAAAAATGAAAAAATTATTAGGTATTGGATTCTTGCTAGTTTCAGCTTTGGTTTTGTATTTTGGTTCTGTTGGGTGGCCAAGTTTGGATGTCAACCTCTGGTCACTGATTCCGGTAGGACTGTTCCTCTTTTTCACTCTAGAGAATTTTTTGAAAAAAGACTACAAGGCTAGTCTGATGTGTTTAATTATTGCTTTTATCATTGCAAATGCAATTTTAGACCTTTTGCCAATTTCAAGTGGCTTGGTAATTGGAGCGGGCGTACTAGCTTGCATTGGTATTGGATACCTCTTTCCTGATAAAGATACAAAAGAAGACAAATAGAAAAGGCCTCGAGATTTCTCGAGACCCTTTTTTACTTACCAGCGTAATATTTTTGAATTCCTTTCACGATACCTGCTACAAGCTTATCTTGATAGTGGCTATCTCGAATCTGTTGATTTTCAGCGAAATTATCTATATAACCTAGCTCTAGGAGGACGGCTGGTTTAGCAGTTTCTCGAAGAACTGCAAAGCTTCTTTCCAATAAACCAGCATCTTTAGCACCAGTTTCAGCTAACAATGAAGAGTGGATAGCAGCTGCAAGACGCTTGCTCTCACTCATACGGTCAGGATGGTTATGCCAGTATGGGTTAATTTTACTTGGATAATCAGAATCATCACTATAGGAATAGGTTTGAATTCCACTAGCTTTAGAGTACGCGCTACCAGTCGCATTGAAGTGAATACTAATAAAGATATCAGAGTTAGTCTTGTTAACCATACGAGAACGTTCTGTAACAAAATCTACATCAATATCACTATCACGTGAAGTAAGAACTTTGTAGCCAAGTTCTTCTAACTTTTTGCGTAATTTACGATACACCTGCATGTTGAGGTCTTTTTCAGCAACATTGTAATAGTATGCACCTGAGTCTCTTCCCCCATGTCCAGGATCTAAAAAGATGGTTCTACTGTACTGGCCTTTTACAAAACCAACTTCTTTTGAGACCTCAGAAATCCATTGACCATTTTTGTGGAATAGATGGTCTTTACCGTCAATTTTGTAAGTTCCGGAAACATAATGTCCATTATCATCTAAGTAGTAGCGAGCCTTATAAGTGTCGTCGTAAATCCACTCTTTTTTAGCCATATAACCACCAGCTTTGAGATAGTAAGCTCCAATCCATTCTTTTGATGCATACATTCCACCACGCTTCAAAAAGAACCAGCTATTATAGTTTTTATCAAATATCCATTCATTATCAGCCATGACTCCATTGGTTTTTAGATAATAATTACCTTGCCATTGGTTACTAGACATAATACCTATTTTGTCAAAATAGTACCAAACTCCATTAATTTTCTCCCATTTATTCTGAGAAATTTTTCCAGAAGAATTAGCGAAGTACCAATGTTTATCAATGAGAACCCATTTGTTTTCAGCCATGGCTCCACTATTTGTCAGCAAGTAGCTGTTAATGGTTGTATTACTGAGCATGATTCCATCTTTGTCGAAGTAATACCAAGACCCAGCAATTTTTTCCCATTTATTTTGAGAAATTTTTCCAGAAGAATTAGCGAAGTACCAATGTTTATCAATGAGAACCCATTTGTTTTCAGCCATGGCTCCACTATTTGTCAGCAAGTAGCTGTCAATGGTTGTATTACTGAGCATGATTCCATCTTTGTCGAAGTAATACCAAGACCCAGCAATTTTTTCCCATTTATTTTGAGAAATTTTTCCAGAAGAATTAGCGAAGTACCAATGTTTATTAATGAGAACCCATTTGTTTTCAGCCATTGCTCCACTATTTGTCAGCAAGTAGCTGTTAATGGTTGTATTACTGAGCATGATTCCATCTTTGTCGAAGTAATACCAAGACCCACCAATTTTTTCCCATTTATTTTGAGAAATTTTTCCAGAAGAATTAGCGAAGTACCATTTTCCATTGATAAAATTCCAACCGTTTTCAGCCATCACCCCATCTTTATTGAAAACATAACCATCAAAGGTTGTATTGTTTAGTCGATGTCCATCTTTGTTGAAGTAGTACCACTTTCCTTGGATTTTTTTCCAGTTGATAACAGGTTTATTGTGTTCGTAAAAGCGCCATTTATTATTTTCTTCCTGCCAACCTTCTTTGACTTTTTCGACTTTTTTTTCTTCTTTTTTTACTTCCGCTTTCTTCTCTTCTACGGCAGGAGTTTTTTTCTCTGTTTTTTCTTCTTTATTATCAATTTTAGAAGAATTGTCTGTTTTTTCAACCTTCTCTTTCGATTTTTCTTGGTTTTCGAGTTTTGAAGTATTTGAGTGAGGAATTGTTACATTTTCTCGTACTCCCTCTGCTTTATTTTCTTGAGCATGAGCAGTTGCTTGAGTGTATCCTAAAATAGATAGGGCAACAACACTAGCAAGTATAACTTTTTTCATATTTATCTCCTTTTGTTTTTTTGCTTATTATAATAAAATTTTGCTGATTTCTCAACTATCAAACTGGACTTCTTCTAGGAGATAATCGATAAAGCGTTCGCCCATCTTAGACAGGCTGGTTTTTTCATGCTGGATATAGATCAGCTCAATTGGATCATCAATATCAAGTGGGATAGAAACGATATTGTCTCCGTTAAGATTACTGTTCAAAATCCCTGTTGCGATCGTGTATCCGTCCAGACCAATCAAGAGATTAAAGAGGGTGGCACGGTCACTAACCACAATGGATTTCTTGTGGTGCTCTTGAGATAGAATCTCTTCAGAGAAGTAGAAGGAGTTGTGCGTCCCTTGGTCATAACTCAGATAAGGGAAGTTTTCTAAATCAGATAGTTTGACCTTGTCTTTTTTTGCCAGAGGGTTGGTCTTGCTGACAAAGATATGCGGTTGCGCTGTGAAGAGATGGTGAGCCAGCAGATGGTTGTCATCCAGCATTTTCGTTAAAACATCACGGTTGTAGCTGTTTAAGAAGAGGACACCGACCTCACTACGGAAGTTCTTGACGTCGTCGATAATTTCCCAAGTACGAGTTTCACGAAGGAAGAGCTCGTATTTTTCCATATCGCTTTTTTTGAGCAGTGAGACAAAGGCATTGACTACAAAAGCATAGTGTTGAGACGAAACGCTAAAGAGTTCACGGTGGGCGACAGGATTTTTATAGCGTTCCTCCAGAAGCTGAGTTTGCTCGACAACCTGACGGGCATAAGAGAGAAACTCCATCCCATCACGGGTTAAGGTGATACCCTTGGGATTGCGGATAAAGATCTCAATGCCCATTTCATTTTCCAAATCTCTCACAGCATTGGAAAGGCTTGGTTGGGTGATAAAGAGTTGCTTGGCTGCCTCATTCATGGAGCCGGTTTCGACGATTTTGATAATATAGTGTAATTGTTGAATTCTCATGTTTTTATTGTACCACACTTGCGTCAGAATCGCCAAAGAAGATAGGAAAATCAGGAGCATTGTGTGAGTCTCTTCTTGAAAAAAACACAAAATTTTGCTAGAATGAGTCTTATGAAAACATTCTATGATGTGCAGCAATTCCTCAAACGATTTGGTATTATTGTTTACATGGGAAAACGCTTATATGATATTGAACTGATGAAGTTGGAGCTCTCTCGAATTTACGATGCAGGGTTGATGGACAAATTAGACTATTTAGAGGCAGAAGCAGTTCTTCGCAGAGAGCACAAGGTAGAATTGGATTATATTGAGAAAAATGGAGAAATGAACTAATGGTTACTTGGATTTTGTTGGCACTTATACTAGCAATGTTGGCGTGGATGGGCTTTAACTATCTCCGTATTCGTCGTGCGGCTAAAATCGTAGACAATGAGGAGTTTGAAGCCTTGATTCGTACGGGTCAATTGATTGATTTGCGTGAGCCAGCTGAATTCCACAGAAAACATATCCTTGGTGCACGCAATATTCCTTCAAGTCATTTGAAGACTAGTCTTGTAGCCCTTCGTAAGGAGAAACCTGTCCTTCTTTACGAAAATCAACGTGCGCAACGTGTCACAAATGCAGCACTCTATCTGAAAAAGCAAGGTTTCTCTGAGATTTATATCCTTTCTTATGGATTGGATTCTTGGAATGGAAAAGTGAAGACTAATTAACATAAGCTAAATTCTCAAACGAAGTTCCGCTTTGGGTAGACAAGTGGACGTTTCTTTGAGAGATTGCTATAATTAATATTATGAAAAAACTTATAGTATTATATAGACAAAACCTATTTCTTTTGATATAATTTAGTGGTAATAATTTTAGGAGTTTTATAATATGAAAGAAAAGAAGAAATCTTCCCTTGTTTTAGGTATCCTATCTATCGTTCTTGGTTTTCTACTACCAGTGGTAGGGCTTGTTTTGGGAATTATTGGATTAGTGTTAGCTAATTCACATCAAAAAGAGTCTGAGCTGGACTATAAAACAGAAAAAATACTTGGTATCGTAGGTATTGTAATTTCTGTAATTATGTGGATTTTAGGATTTATAGTTCTTATGAAAATAACTTATGAGGATAAAGTTCAGAGCTATGAACATAAAAAGCAAGTTCAAAGCTTAAAGCAACTTTCAAAAAGATTTAGTGTGGATGTTTCTGGGCTAAGATACATGATGAGATTGATTGAACATTTCGGAATAGAAAGTATCAAAAAAGTTAAAAATTATCACTATTCTCCAGAACCAAAACAAGAAATGATTGATAAATTTTTCCTTGTAGGTTGATTACAAATAAGAAAACGAGCTTGGATGTTTCCGAGCTCATTTTTTAACCACTTTTTCTGAGTAAGTCACGAATGCTTGTCAACTCTTGTGAGTTTAGGGGACGGTAGTCTCCTTCTTGAAGATTCTGATCTAAGCTCCAAGGTCCAAAACAGGTACGTTTGAGAGAGACAACCTTGACACCAACTGAGAGGAACATTTTTTTAACCTGATGAAATTTTCCTTCTGAAATGGTGATAGAGGCTTGGCTGTGGGAAGGACTTGCAGATAGAATCTCTAGTCTTGCAGCTTTACAGACAGTGCCATCTAAAAAGACAATTCCCTTTTGAAAGGTTTGGATGTGGTCAGGTGTTAGAAGTCCATTGACCTCAACTTGGTAGGTCTTATCGACATGGTACTGGGGATGAAGGAGTTGGAAGCCTAAAGGTCCATTGTCTGTCAAAAGGAGGAGTCCTGTCGTATCTCGGTCCAGTCGGCCGACGGCATAGAGCTTGTCAGACTGGATATCAGGCGGAAGGAGGTCCATGACGGTTGGAAGTTTCTTGTCTTTGTTGGCTGTAACGACACCAGCAGGCTTATGAAGCATAAGATAGGTGTGCTCATAGCCTTGAATGATTTGGTCCTGAAAAAGGAGTTCTTGTAGTCCTGTATCGATATTTTGAGCTAGGGAGCGGGCAGGGCAACCATCGACTAGAATTTCTCCTCTGAGTAAGGCTTGTTTCATGGCCTTTCGGCTGATTTTTTCTTGGGCTAATAAATTATCTAAACGCATACTGTGCCTATCTTATCATAAGTTGTTTGCTTTGAAAAGGCTTGACGTGAAAAGAAAAGCAGAGTGAAAACATTTACACTTGCTTGAGTTATGTTATTTACTTGAAATTATGGTATAATCGTTCAGTTAGAAAATAAATTTTGAATATTATAGAGGAAATCATGACAAAATTAAGAGAAGATATCCGTAACATTGCGATTATCGCCCACGTTGACCACGGTAAAACAACCCTTGTTGACGAATTATTGAAACAATCAGAAACGCTTGATGCACGTACTGAATTGGCTGAGCGTGCTATGGACTCAAACGATATCGAAAAAGAGCGTGGAATTACCATCCTTGCTAAAAATACAGCCGTTGCCTACAACGGAACTCGTATCAATATCATGGACACACCAGGACACGCGGACTTCGGTGGAGAAGTTGAGCGTATCATGAAAATGGTTGACGGTGTTGTCTTGGTCGTAGATGCCTACGAAGGAACAATGCCACAAACTCGTTTCGTATTGAAAAAAGCTTTAGAACAAGACCTTGTCCCAATCGTGGTTGTTAACAAAATCGACAAACCATCAGCTCGTCCAGCAGAAGTAGTGGACGAAGTCTTGGAACTTTTCATCGAGCTTGGTGCAGATGATGACCAGCTTGACTTCCCAGTGGTCTATGCTTCAGCGATCAACGGAACTTCTTCATTGTCAGATGATCCAGCTGACCAAGAAGCTACTATGGCACCAATCTTTGACACGATTATCGACCACATCCCAGCTCCAGTAGATAACTCAGATGAGCCTTTACAGTTCCAAGTATCACTTTTGGACTACAACGACTTTGTTGGACGTATCGGTATCGGTCGTGTCTTCCGTGGTACTGTTAAGGTTGGGGACCAAGTTACCCTTTCTAAACTTGATGGTACAACTAAAAACTTCCGTGTTACAAAACTCTTTGGTTTCTTTGGTTTGGAACGTCGTGAAATTCAAGAAGCCAAAGCAGGTGACTTGATTGCCGTTTCAGGTATGGAAGATATCTTTGTCGGTGAAACCATTACTCCGACAGACGCAGTTGAAGCTCTTCCAATCCTACACATCGATGAGCCAACTCTTCAAATGACTTTCTTGGTTAACAACTCACCATTTGCTGGTAAAGAAGGTAAATGGGTGACTTCTCGTAAGGTAGAAGAACGCTTGCAGGCCGAATTGCAAACAGACGTTTCCCTCCGTGTTGACCCAACTGATTCACCAGATAAATGGACTGTTTCAGGACGTGGAGAATTGCACTTGTCAATCCTTATCGAAACAATGCGTCGTGAGGGATATGAACTTCAAGTATCTCGTCCAGAAGTTATCGTAAAAGAAATCGATGGTGTCAAATGTGAGCCATTTGAACGTGTTCAAATCGACACTCCAGAAGAATACCAAGGGTCTGTTATCCAAAGCCTTTCTGAACGTAAGGGTGAAATGTTGGATATGATTTCAACTGGTAATGGTCAAACTCGCTTGGTCTTCCTTGTTCCTGCGCGTGGTTTAATCGGATACTCAACTGAGTTCTTGTCAATGACTCGTGGTTACGGTATCATGAACCATACCTTTGACCAATACTTGCCATTGATTCCAGGTGAAATTGGTGGTCGTCACCGTGGTGCCCTTGTTTCTATCGATGCTGGTAAGGCTACAACTTACTCAATCATGTCTATCGAAGAACGCGGAACAATCTTTGTTAACCCAGGTACTGAGGTTTATGAAGGAATGATCATCGGTGAAAACTCTCGTGAAAATGACTTGACAGTTAACATCACTAAGGCAAAACAAATGACTAACGTTCGTTCAGCTACTAAGGACCAAACAGCTGTTATCAAGACACCTCGTATCTTGACACTTGAAGAGTCTCTTGAGTTCTTGAACGATGATGAGTACATGGAAGTAACGCCTGAGTCTATCCGTTTGCGTAAACAAATCCTTAATAAGGCAGAGCGTGAGAAAGCTAACAAGAAGAAAAAATCAGCTGAATAAGAGCTAGAAAGAGATAAAGATGGTTTATTTAATCATAGGACTCCTCTTATTACTACTCTATGTATTTGCGACACCAGAAAGCATTAAAGGGACAGTCAATATCGTCCTTGTCGTCTTTGCTTTCGTAGCACTCTTGATTTTGCTGATGTTGTCTGTCCTGCAAATTTTTCAGCTACCGACAGAATTCTTTATCGCAATCGCCATGCTCTTCCTAGCATACTTTAGCTTGCGAGATATTACCCTCATGTCGGTTAGTAAAAGTAAAAGAAGAGGCTCTTTGTCAACTGTAGTGGGTTGAAGAAAAGCTAAGATCGAGAAAGGACACATTTCGTCCTTTCTTTTTTGATATTGAGAGCGATAAAAATCCGTTTTTTGAAGTTTTCAAAGTTCCGAAAACCAAAGGCATTTCGCTTGATAAGTTTGATGAGATTATTGGTCGCTTCCAATTTGGCGTTGGAATAGGGTAGTTGAAGGGCGTTGACAATCTTTTCTTTATCCTTGAGGAAGGTTTTAAAGACAGTCTGAAAAAGAGGATGAACCTGCTTTAGATTGTCCTCAATAAGTCCGAAGAATTTGTCTGGCTCCTTGTTCTGAAAGTGAAAAAGTAAGAGCTGATAGAGATTGTAGTGGTGTCTCAAGTCTTCTGAATAGCTCAAAAGCTTGTCTAGAATTTCTTTATTTGTTAAGTGCATGCGAAAAGTAGGGCGATAAAAACGTTTATCACTGAGTTTACGACTATCCTGCTGTATGAGCTTCCAGTAGCGCTTGATGGCTTTGTATTCATGGGATTTTCGCTCAAATTGATTCATGATTTGGACACGAACACGACTCATAGCACGGCTTAAGTGTTGTACAATGTGAAATCGATCTAGAACGATTTTAGCACATGGAAAAAGCTGTTTAGCCAAGGCATAATAAGGACTAAACATATCCATCGTAATGATTTTCACCTGACAACGAACAGCTCGCTCGTAGCGCAGAAAGTGATTTCGTATGATAGCCTGTGTTCTGCCTTCAAGAACAGTGATGATGTTAAGATTATCAAAATCTTGTGCAATGAAACTCATCTTTCCCTTGGTAAAGGCATACTCGTCCCAAGACATAATCTCTGGAAGACGAGAAAAATCATGCTTAAAACGGAAGTCATTAAGCTTGCGAATGACAGTTGAAGTTGAAATAGCCAGTTGATGAGCGATATCGGTCATAGAAGTTTTTTCAATCAATTTTTGCGCAATTTTTTGGTTGATAATACGAGGAATTTGGTGATTTTTCTCGACGAGAGAGGTCTGTGAGACCATCATTTTAGAGCAATGATAGCACTTGAAACGACGCTTTTTAAGGAGGATTCTGGTAGGCATACCAGTTGTTTCAAGGTAAGGAATTTTCGATGGTTTTTGGAAGTCATATTTCTTCATTTGACTTCCACATTCAGGACAAGATGGGGCCTCATAATCCAGTTTAGCGATGATTTCCTTGTGGGTATCTCTATTAACAACATCCATAATTTGGACATTAGGGTCTTTGATATCGAGTAGTTTTGTGATAAAATGTAATGGTTCCATATGATTCTTTCTAATGAGTTGTTTCGTCGCTTTTCATTATAGGTCATATGGGACTTTTTTTCTACACAAAAATAGGCTCCATAATATCTATAGGGGATTTACCCACTACAAATATTATAGAGCCAAAGAAGATAAAAAGAGAGTTTCGGCTCTCTTTTTGCTTGTTAGAATGCCCAATCTGAGCATTTTCATTTAGAATTATTTCCATAAAAATGGTAAAATAGTAAGAGTAGAAATGGAGTTCGAGACATGAAAGTAATAGATCAATTTAAAAATAAGAAAGTACTTGTTTTAGGTTTGGCCAAGTCTGGTGAATCTGCAGCTCGTTTGTTGGATAAGCTGGGTGCCATTGTGACAGTAAATGACGGGAAACCATTCGAGGACAATCCAGCTGCCCAAAGTTTGCTGGAAGAAGGGATCAAGGTTATCACAGGTGGCCATCCTTTGGAACTCTTGGATGAAGAGTTTGCCCTTATGGTGAAAAATCCAGGCATCCCTTACAGTAATCCTATGATTGAAAAGGCTTTGGCGAAAGGAATTCCAGTCTTGACCGAGGTGGAATTAGCTTATTTGATTTCTGAAGCACCGATTGTTGGTATTACTGGTTCGAACGGTAAAACAACCACAACGACTATGATTGGGGAAGTTTTGACTGCTGCTGGGCAACATGGTCTTTTATCAGGAAATATCGGCTATCCAGCCAGTCAAGTGGCCCAAGCTGCGACAGACAAGAATACGCTTGTCATGGAACTTTCTTCTTTCCAACTCATGGGCGTTCAAGAATTCCATCCTGAGATTGCGGTTATTACCAACCTCATGCCAACTCATATCGATTATCATGGATCATTTGAGGAATATGTAGCAGCCAAGTGGAATATCCAGAACAAGATGACAGCGGCTGATTTCCTTGTCTTGAACTTTAATCAAGACTTGGCAAAAGAATTGGCAAGAAAAACACAAGCTACCGTTGTACCATTCTCAACACAGGAAAAGGTTGATGGAGCTTATCTGGAAGATGGTCAACTCTACTTCCGTGGGGAAGTGGTCATGGCAGCGAATGAAATCGGAGTTCCAGGAAGCCACAATGTGGAAAATGCCCTTGCGACTATTGCTGTAGCCAAGCTTCGTGGTGTTGATAACCAAACCATCAAAGAAACTCTTTCAGCCTTTGGAGGTGTTAAACACCGTCTCCAATTTGTGGATGAAATCAAGGGTGTCAAATTCTATAATGATAGCAAGTCAACCAATATCTTGGCTACTCAAAAAGCCTTGTCGGGATTTGACAACAGCAAGGTCATTTTGATTGCAGGTGGTTTGGACCGTGGTAATGAGTTTGACGAATTGGTGCCAGATATTACTGGACTCAAGAAGATGGTCATCCTGGGTCAGTCTGCCGAACGTGTTAAACGAGCAGCAGATAAGGCTGGTGTGTCTTATGTGGATGCGATTGATATTTCAGATGCGACCCGCAAGGCCTACGAGCTTGCGACTCAAGGAGATGTGGTTCTTCTCAGCCCTGCCAATGCCAGCTGGGATATGTATGCTAACTTTGAAGTACGTGGCGACCTCTTTATCGACACAGTAGCGGAGTTAAAGGAATAATATGAAAAAAATTGTCTTTACAGGTGGGGGGACGGTTGGACACGTGACCCTCAACCTTTTGTTAATGCCCAAGTTTATCGAAGATGGCTGGGAAGTCCACTATATCGGAGATAAACGTGGTATCGAACACCAAGAAATCCTCAAGTCAGGTTTGGATGTTACCTTCCATTCCATTGCGACTGGAAAATTGCGTCGCTATTTCTCTTGGCAAAATATGCTGGATGTCTTTAAAGTTGGCTGGGGAATTGTCCAGTCGCTCTTTATCATGTTGCGACTTCGTCCACAAGCCCTTTTTTCAAAGGGGGGCTTTGTCTCTGTGCCGCCTGTTATCGCTGCGCGTATGTCAGGAGTGCCTGTCTTTATTCACGAATCTGACCTATCTATGGGCTTGGCCAATAAAATTGCCTATAAATTTGCGACGAAGATGTATTCAACCTTTGAGCAAGCTTCAAGTTTGTCTAAGGTCGAGCATGTGGGAGCGGTGACCAAGGTTTCAAACCAAAACACTCCAGAACCCGATGAATTGGTGGATATTCAAACCCACTTTAATCCCCAATTACCAACTGTATTGTTTGTTGGCGGTTCAGCAGGTGCTCGTATCTTTAACCAATTGGTGACAGACCATAAGAAAGAACTGACAGAGCGCTACAATATTATCAATCTAACTGGAGATTCTAGCCTGAATGAGTTGAGCCAAAATCTCTTTCGTGTTGACTATGTGACCAATCTCTATCAACCCTTGATGGAATTGGCTGACATTGTTGTGACACGTGGTGGTGCCAATACGATTTTTGAGCTCTTGGCCATGGCAAAATTACATGTTATTGTGCCACTTGGTCGTGAAGCTAGTCGTGGTGACCAGATTGAAAATGCAGCCTACTTTGTAAAAAAAGGCTATGCAGAAGAGCTTCAAGAAAGCGATTTGACCTTGGACAGTTTAGAAGAGAAGCTTTCTCACTTACTAAGTCATAAGGAAGAATACAAAGCTAAGATGAAGGCTTCTAAGGAATTGAAATCTCTAGCAGATTTTTATCAATTGTTGAAAAAAGATTTATCATAAGGAAAGTAAATGTCAAAAGATAAGAAAAATGAGGGCAAAGAAATCCTCGAAGAATTTAAAGAGTTATCAGAATGGCAGAAACGAAACCAAGAATATCTAAAAAAGAAGGCTGAAGAAGATGCGGCCCTAGCTGAGGAGAAGGAAAAGGAAAGACAAGCTCGAATGGCTTCAAAATCTGAAAAGTCAGATGAAACCGAGGACCAAGAGAGTGAATCTGATCCAAAAGATCCAAAATCAGCTAAGGAAGATGCTAAAGAAAAAGTAGAAAAGTCAGAAGACGTCAAAAAAGAAGTATTCAAAAAAGAATCAAAGTCCAAAGAGCCAAAGAAAGAGGATAAAAAGGCAGATAAAAAGCCTGTAAAGGAAAAACCGGTCAAACCGAAAATTCCAGGAGTTCATATCTGGCGGGCTATCTCGATTTTGTTTCTCAGTCTGCTTTTATTGGTTGTCTCTGCATACTTGCTCAGCCCTTATTCTACCATGAAGGATATTCGTGTTGAGGGAACGGTTCAAACTACGGCTGATGATATTCGACAGGCTTCAGGCATTCAGGACTCGGATTATACGATTAACCTTCTGCTAGATAAGGCAAAATATGAAGAGCAGATCAAGTCTAACTATTGGGTTGAATCCGCTCAGCTTGTCTATCAATTTCCAACCAAGTTTACTATCAAGGTCAAGGAATATGATATTGTGGCCTACTATGTTTCTGGAGAAAGTCATTATCCAATCCTTTCAAGCGGTCAGCTAGAGACCAGTTCTGTGAGCTTGGTCAGTCTGCCAGAAACTTATATATCAGTTCTCTTTAATGACAGCGAACAAATCAAAGCCTTTACGTCAGAGCTTGCTCAAATCAGCCCAGAACTCAAGGCGGCTATCCAAAAGGTGGAATTAGCTCCAAGCAAGGTGACATCAGATTTAATTCGATTGACTATGAATGATTCGGACGAAGTCTTGGTTCCCCTTTCTGAAATGAGTAAGAAATTGCCTTATTATAGTAAGATTAAGCCACAATTGTCAGAACCAAGTGTGATTGACATGGAAGCTGGAATTTACAGTTACACTGTGGCGGATAAATTAATTATGGAGGCTGAGGAAAAAGCCAAACAAGAGGCTAAGGAAGCTGAGAAGAAGCAGAAAGAGGAAGAGAAGAAAAGACTGGAAGAACAGCAGAATAAACTAGAAGAGGAAAGGAAAAAGCTGGAGGAAGAGGGCAATCAAAACCAAACAACCCGGCGTTCATCGCGTCGCTAGGTTTAGCTTTTCTCCTATAGCTCTTTAGTGACCATGTTTTTACTTGACAAGTTCTAGTAGAAATAATAGAATAATAAAAAACCTTTAAAGCAGTCCAGAGAGGCAGCTAAGGTTAGACGGTGAAAGGGTGGAGACTACCCATTTTTCGTGGAACCTTGCTGTTGGCAGGTTCCTTTTTTCGTGACTTCTGTTGGCCAGACTCTCTCACTAGCAAAGGTAAAAGGAGAAACCTATGCGAGAACATCGTCCAGTCATTGCTCTTGATTTTCCTAGTTTTGAGGCGGTCAAGGAATTCTTAGATCTTTTTCCAGCAGAAGAAAGCCTTTATCTTAAGGTAGGGATGGAGCTTTATTACGCAACGGGGCCTGAGATTGTGTCTTACTTGAAAGGTCTGGGGCACAGTGTCTTTTTGGATCTCAAGCTGCATGACATTCCCAATACAGTCAAATCAGCTATGAAGGTCCTGTCTCAGCTTGGTGTGGATATGACTAATGTTCATGCTGCTGGGGGTGTAGAGATGATGAAGGCTGCGCGTGAAGGTCTTGGAAGTCAAGCAAAATTGATAGCTGTAACGCAGCTGACCTCAACATCGGAAGCCCAGATGCAGGAGTTTCAAAATATCCAAACCAGCCTGCAAGAGTCTGTGATTCATTATGCTAAGAAGACAGCTGAAGCTGGCTTGGATGGTGTTGTTTGCTCGGCTCAGGAAGTGCAACTCATCAAGCAGGCCACCAATCCAGATTTTATCTGTCTGACACCGGGCATTCGTCCTGCAGGAGCTGCTGTTGGTGATCAAAAACGCGTTATGACACCTGCTGATGCCTATCAAATCGGTAGTGACTATATCGTAGTGGGACGTCCCATTACCCAAGCTGAGAATCCTGTTGCAGCTTATCATGCCATCAAGGATGAATGGACACAGGACTGGAATTAAAGAACTAGATTAGAAAAATAAAAGGAGAATACCATGACACTTGCTAAAGATATCGCTAGCCACCTCTTGAAAATTCAAGCAGTTTACCTCAAACCAGAGGAGCCTTTCACTTGGGCATCTGGTATCAAGTCACCCATTTATACGGATAACCGTGTGACCCTTGCCTATCCAGAAACTCGTACTCTCATTGAAAATGGTTTTGTAGATGCTATCAAAGAAGCCTTTCCAGAGGTAGAAGTGATTGCAGGAACTGCGACAGCTGGGATTCCACACGGAGCTATTATTGCTGATAAGATGAACTTGCCATTTGCCTATATCCGTAGCAAACCAAAAGACCACGGAGCTGGTAACCAAATCGAAGGCCGCGTAGCTCAAGGTCAAAAAATGGTAGTGGTTGAAGACCTTATTTCAACTGGCGGTTCTGTTCTTGAAGCTGTAGCAGCTGCTAAACGAGAAGGAGCAGATGTGCTTGGAGTTGTAGCAATCTTCAGCTACCAATTGCCAACAGCAGATAAGAACTTCTCAGATGCAGGTGTCAAACTTGTGACGCTTTCTAACTACAGTGAATTGATTCATCTAGCCCAAGAAGAAGGTTACATCACGCCAGAGGGCCTTGATCTTCTAAAACGCTTTAAAGAAGATCAAGAAAATTGGCAAAATGCTTAAAAGATAGAAAATCAGGTAGTCACTAGGATTACCTGATTTCTTTTTGTGATATTATTGGATCTTACACTCAATGAAAATCAAATATAATCCAAGGTGAAGCTGATGTGGTTTGAAGAGATTTTCGAAGAGTATTAGTCAACTTTTCCACCTTCAACAACTAGGTCATCTGCTTTAGCAGCTTCACCGTAGGTTGGGTGAAGTGTTTTTTCATAGGCCTTGTGGAAGAAGTTTTCCTTGCCTAATTTTTCAATATCTTTATTGATGAAGTCTAGCAATTCTTGGTTGCCTTTTTGAACTGCTGCCGCAATGGTATCGGGATCACCAAGGGAAGTAATTCCAACTTCAAATCCTTTGTTTTCAAGCGCCCAAGCTAGGACTTCCGTATTGTCAGTTGAAAAGGCATCTCCACGTCCGTCAAGAAGGGCTTGGTAGGCATCGCTATATTGGTCATATTTTTGGAGTTTTACTTCTGGGTGATTTTTCTCAAAATAAGTTTCAGCAGTTGTTCCTTTTGTGACAATCAAGGTTTTGCCTTCTAATTCTTTAACGTCTTTGATGACTTTATCTTTTGGTGACACAACACCGAGTGATACTTTCATGTATGGAAGGGCAAAATCAACTTGTTTCTTACGTTCGTCAGTTACTGTAAAGTTGGCAAGGGTAATATCCACCTTGTTTGAAATCAAGTATTCAGCACGGTTGGCAGCGTCGACTGAAACGTATTTAACCTTCACCCCAAGGTCTTGAGCCAGTTGGTTTCCAAGTTCGATATCGTAACCTTGGTAGGAACCGTCATTGTCAACATAGCCAAAAGGTTTCTTATCTCCAAATACGGCGATTCGTAGTTCACCGCTTTTTTTGATTTCATCAATAGTGCGTGCCTTGGCAGTGGTTTTACCTGACGATGAACCTGCGTTTCCACCTGAGCTACAAGCTGTGACAAAGATAAGGGCAAAGGCAAGTGCCAAAACAGTTAAGAGTGGTTTGAGTAGTTTCATAAAAATCTCCTTTATAGATATGAGCCAAATTGGCTAAAGTCAAAGACGTTTAAAAATTCCTGAGCTCGTTTTGTTTGCGGATTGGTAAAGAAGGCTTGAGCCGTTCCTTCTTCAGCGATTTTCCCTTGGTCTAGGAAGATAATGCGATCAGCAATGGCTTGTGCAAACTGCATTTCGTGAGTTACTAAAATCATGGTACGGCCTTCTTTGGCCAAATCATTGATGAGTTCCAGAACCTCACGCACCATTTCTGGATCCAGCGAAGCAGTCACTTCGTCAAAGAGGATGATTTCTGGATGCATGAGGAGCGCACGGACAATTGCAACCCGTTGCTTCTGTCCACCAGACAATTGACGAGCAAAGCTATGTTGTTTATCTAGCAAACCGACACGTTCCAGTAGTTGCAAAGCCTCTTCAGTTACTTCCTTCTTGTCTCTTCTCTGAGCCTTGATAGGGCCTAGGATGAGGTTTTGTAGGACATCCAGGTGGGGAAAGAGTTCATAGCTTTGAAAGACCATGCCAATCTTTTGGCGAACTAGGTGAAGGTCTTTTTTATTTTCAACGATAGACTGACCATCCAGCAGGATATCTCCACCTTGAATACTTTCTAAACCATTGAGGCAACGAAGGAGGGTACTTTTCCCACAACCGGATGGTCCTAGAATGACGACAACTTCCCCTTTTTTGATATCTAGAGAAAGTCCTTGGAGGATAGGATTGTCTCCGAAGGATTTTCTGAGTTCCTTGATTTCTAAGATAGTTTCAGACATTTAGTTCCTCCAATGTTTTTCTAAGTGAGTAGATAGTTTGGAAATAGGGAAGCAAACTGCGAAATACAAGACCAGGATGGTTCCATAAATCCAAAAGGAAGCAGTTGGGATAGTCAGGCGATTGCTATCGATGATTTGTTGCCCAACCTTGGTCACTTCAACAACCCCAATCAAGACAACCAAGGAAGTGGTTTTGATCATCCGAGTGACAAGATTGATTGCTTGTGGTAGCAGTCTTCTCAAGACCTGTGGGATGATGATGTGGTAGTAAAGTTGAACCTTGGTCAAACCTAGCGCCTGTCCGCTTTCAAACTGATGTTTAGGGAGGGAAGTGATAGCTCCACGTACCAAATCCCCCATTTCAGCTGTTCCCCAAAGGGTAAAAACGATAATAGCAGAAGTCTCTCCAGAGATATTGATATTAAAGTTTCGAGCCAAACCGAAATAAACGATGAAGAGTAGCACCAGCTGGGGCATGATACGGATGAATTCCAGATACAATCGTGTTAAAAATCGCACGATTTTAGAATGGGAGGTCATGATGATTCCCATGACTGTTCCGAACATCATGGATAAGAGGACAGACAGGATAGAAATCCCAATCGTAACGCCCAATCCCTGTAAGATCCGCAGGAGATTATTTCCCTGAAAGAGTACTTGGATTCCCGAATCCTGCATGGCGGAGCCTCCTTTCTATCCAACTAAAGACTAGTGAGATGGGTAGTAGCATAATCAGGTAAGCAATTACCAACATAGCCAGCGCAATGTCTGTCTCATAATAGAGCCCAATCAAGTCCTTGGCGACGTACATGAGGTCTGCCAAAGCCACTGCTGAGAAAACAGAGGTTTCCTTGATCAGGAAAATGACATTGGCACTAAAAGACGGTAGGGCCACCGCTGTTGCTTGCGGAAGAACCACATAGCGAAAGACCTGTACAGGTGTCAGACCGATTGCTAATCCAATCTCCTGCTGGGTTTGACTGACGGCTTCCAGCCCACTTCGGAAAGATTCTGCCATATAGGATCCTCCTAAAAAGACCAGTCCTAAAGTGGCACAGACTTCTGAAGATAGGACAATCCCTACTCTAGGAAGTCCGAAGTAGAGAAAGAAGAGTTGAATCAAAAGGGGCGTGTTGCGTGACAATTCAATGTAGGCTGTCGCTACTTGCACCAAAACAGGGATTCGATAATGTCGGATGATACTAACGATTAAACCGAGCAGAAAGGATCCCAAAATTCCCCAAACTGCAATATGCAAGGTCAGAAGAAATGCCTTTTGATATAGTGGTAGATATTGTTCAACAATGGACCAATCCAAAAATAGAACCTCCCATCTAGAAATAATACAGTTATTGTAGCACTTAAAAGCTCCTTTGGATAATATCTATTTTTTATTGCCGTTATAAGGATTTTTTATCATAGACACAATCTTTCTGAAATTTCCAAACAAAATATTTGAAAAGTTTTGAAAAAAGAGTTAAGATATTTTTGTAATATACAAAGTAAACGCTTACTTATTAAGGAGGGCATTTTATGTCATACAAAACAAGCAATGCAGAAGGTCATGTAGATTTCATCAATACCTATGATTTGGAGCCAATGGCGCAACAAGTTATTCCTAAAGCAGCATTTGGCTATATCGCTAGTGGAGCAGAAGATACTTTTACTTTACGTGAGAATATCCGTGCCTTTAACCACAAACTCATCGTTCCTCATACACTCTGCAATGTAGAAAATCCAAGTACAGAGATTGAATTTGCAGGTGAAAAATTGTCTTCACCAATCATTATGGCGCCTGTTGCAGCTCATAAATTAGCAAATGAACAAGGTGAAGTGGCGACTGCGCGTGGTGTGCATGAGTTTGGTTCTCTCTATACAACCAGCTCTTACTCTACTGTCGACCTTCCAGAAATTACGGAAGCCCTTCAAGGGACACCTCATTGGTTCCAGTTTTACTTTAGTAAAGATGATGGCATTAACCGCCATATCATGGACCGTGTGAAGGCTGAAGGATACAAAGCGATTGTCTTGACAGCAGATGCGACTGTAGGAGGCAATCGTGAGGTGGACAAGCGTAATGGTTTTGTCTTTCCAGTTGGCATGCCGATTGTTGAAGAATACCTGCCAGAAGGTGCTGGAAAATCAATGGACTTTGTTTACAAATCAGCTAAACAACGCTTGTCTCCACGTGATGTAGAATTTATCGCTGAATACTCAGGACTTCCTGTTTATGTCAAGGGACCACAATGCCGTGAGGACGTTGAACGTTCGCTTGCTGCAGGAGCTTCTGGTATCTGGGTAACCAACCACGGTGGTCGTCAAATCGACGGTGGACCAGCTGCCTTTGACTCACTTCAAGAAGTAGCTGAAGCAGTTGACAAACGTGTGCCAATTGTCTTTGACTCAGGTATTCGTCGTGGTCAACACGTCTTTAAAGCCTTGGCTTCAGGAGCAGACTTGGTAGCTATTGGTCGCCCGGTTATCTATGGCTTGGCTCTCGGCGGTAGTGTTGGTGTGCGTCAAGTCTTTGAACACTTGAATGCGGAATTGAAGACAGTTATGCAGTTGTCTGGAACTCAGACTATTGAAGATGTCAAACACTTCAAACTCCGTCACAACCCATACAACCCAACCTTCCCAGTTGACCCACGCGACTTAAAATTGTATTGATAAAACAGCTTGCCTCCACTTGATGTGGAGGTTTTTCTTCGTATATAGGAAGAATAAATCATCATTAAAAACAATATAAATATATTTTCTAATCAAATATCTTGCTAGGGCTTTCATTTTTTGCTATACTGGTCCAGTAATTAAATAATAAAGACATTTGGGGTGCTTTAGGCTGAGATGATACCCATTGAACCTGATACAGTTAAGACTGGCGAAGGGAAATGTGAACAGTTTTTTTCGTATGGCGAAATGAACGATCGAATCTTGTAAGTCAACTCTAATTCTTGATTGTAATTGGAGTTTTTTTGTTTATATAAGCTGGATGAATGTGATACAAAGCATTTAGACAGCTCTTCTTGAACGCCCTTGATTTTCTTTAAAAAGGTCAAGTAAAACTAGGATTTTCTTGGTATTTTGTTGATTACGAACGAGTAAAGAGAGGAAAAGTAAATATGGAAACACAAGACTATGCATTTGAGCCAGGTTTGACTGTTGGAAAATTATTAAAAAGCAGTCAGAAGGATTGGCAGGATGCAATCAATCATCGTTTTGTTAAGGAACTTTTTGCGGGGACAATTGAGAATAAGGTCTTAAAAGACTACCTAATTCAAGATTATCACTTCTTTGATGCCTTCTTATCCATGCTGAGTGCCTGCGTAGCCCACGCAGACCAGCTTGAATCCAAGCTTCGTTTTGCCAAGCAACTAGGCTTTCTTGAAGCAGATGAAGACGGTTATTTCCAGAAGGCTTTCAAAGAGTTAAAAGTATCTGAGAATGATTATCTGGAAGTGACCTTGCATCCTGTAACAAAAGCCTTTCAGGATCTTATGTATTCGGCAGTGGATTCATCAAACTATGCCCATCTTTTGGTCATGCTGGTCATTGCAGAAGGTCTCTATTTAGACTGGGGTTCTAAAGATTTGGCTCTACCTGAAGCCTACATTCATTCGGAATGGATTAATCTCCACAGAGGTCCTTTCTTTGCAGAGTGGGTTCAATTTCTGGTTGACGAACTCAATCGTGTCGGAAAAGGTCGAGAAGATTTGACAGAACTTCAGCAACGCTGGAATCAAGCGGTCGCTTTAGAATTAGCCTTTTTTGATATTGGTTATGACGCATAGAGAAAGTTCAGGATATTTACAAATTTGATGAGGTAATTCTCTTCGAAAATCTCTTCAAACCACGTCAGCTTCACCTTGCCGTACTCAAGTACAACCTGCGGCTAGCTTCCTAGTTTGCTCTTTGATTTTCATTGAGCATAAATCATTCAATGTAACTGAAAAATTTCTTAATGAAAGATAGAGCTAAATCGAAATCAGTAGATCGTATAAAGTGAAAAGGAAAGATTTCAATATGACAAGTTTAAA
This sequence comes from Streptococcus sp. 11-4097, assembly GCF_018215285.2. Lineage (GTDB taxonomy): Bacteria > Bacillota > Bacilli > Lactobacillales > Streptococcaceae > Streptococcus. Next base: position 1,519,380 of record NZ_CP185262.1, on the reverse strand, counting down.
ATTATTAAAAGAAAAAGCACCTTTGGTCATTTGTATAACCAATGATGTAGTAAAAAATTTCACAGCAAATGGATTAGTAGCACTGGGTGCATCACCAGCTATGAGTGAGTTTCCTGCAGATTTAGAGGATTTGTTAAAGTATGCTGGTGGTTTATTAATAAACATAGGAACATTGACAGATAATAATTGGAAATTATACCAAGCTGCTTTGAAAATTGCAGAAAAATATAATGTCCCAGCAGTTTTAGATCCTGTAGCCTGTGGAGCAGGATCTTATAGAAAAAAAGTATCCGAAGATTTAATAAATAATTACAAACTAGCAGCGATTAGAGGAAATGCTGGCGAGATTGCCTCTTTAGTAGGAATAAATGTGGCATCTAAAGGAGTAGATAGTGCGGGCGTAGATAATATTGATGAAATTGCTCTAGCAGCAAATAAGAAGTTCAATATTCCTATAATAGTAACAGGTGAAGTGGATGCTATTGCGGTAAATGGAGAAGTTGTAACGGTTCATAATGGTAGTGCCATGATGCCAAAAGTTATTGGTACAGGATGCTTATTAGGTGCTGTAGTAGCAAGCTTTATCGGACTTGAAAAAGGTCAAGAATTGAAATCATTAGAAACAGCAATGTTGGTTTACAATATCGCTGGAGAAATGGCAGAAAAACGTCCAAATGGTCATCTCCCTGGAACATTTAAAGTTGAATTTATAAATGCCTTATATGAGATTACAGATGAAGATGTAAAGGAATTCAAAAGAGTGAAGTAAAATGTTTCATAAAGAATTACTAAAACTATATTTTATTTGTGGAACGACTACTTGCCAAGGAAAAGATCTATATACAGTCGTTGAGGAAGCCTTAAAAGGTGGTATAACCTTATTTCAATTCCGTGAAAAAGGTGAGGGAGCCATAGACGGTAAAGAAAAAGTCGAATTAGCAATAAAACTACAGAATCTTTGTAAAAAATATAATGTTCCATTTATTGTTAATGATGATATTGAGTTAGCATTAGAAATAGATGCTGACGGGGTACATGTAGGACAGGATGACCTTGGAGTTGATGAAATTAGAAAATTGATGCCAGATAAAATAATTGGTCTTTCTATAAAAAACGAGGAAGAATTTCAACAATCAAAAGTTGAATATGTAGATTATGTTGGTGTTGGTCCTGTATTTGCTACCCAGTCAAAGGATGATGCTGGTGGTGCTATAGGTTATGAAGGTCTTAAATTGATGAGAAAACTATTGCCACAAATGCCCTTAGTTGCAATTGGTGGGATACAGACGCAACATATTAAAGACATTATGAAGACCAATGTTGACGGTGTTTCAATCATTTCAGCAATATCGTATGCAAAAAATATAGAAAAAACTGTTCGAGAAATGAGTGAACAATAGCTATCAATTTTTCCTTGTATTCTGATGGAGTAGGATTTTCTTTTTTCTAAAAAGCTATGTCCAGATTCAGCTCAAATGGCTAATCTATCAAACAAGACATTTGTTTTTTGCAAACGAAAGACTTACTATCTTTGTGAGTGCAAGGCTGTATTTCCAGTTCAATTTCTTGAACTAGAAAAAATCGTTTGTTATAATATTTATATAATTAAATAATAAAGACATTTGGGGTGCTTTAGGCTGAGATGATACCCATTGAACCTGATACAGTTAAGACTGGCGAAGGGAAATGTGAAATGGTTTTGTATTTATAGAAACTAACCATCTAATCTTGTAAGCTGAACTCTAATTCCTATCTGTAATTAGAGTTTTTTCTTTTACGAAACTGGATGAAGATGATACAAAGCATTTAGGTAGCTCACCTTGAATACCCCACTTTTCTTTAAAAAAGGAGTTTTTTATGTTGAAAAAATGGCGTTTAAAAGATGTTATCTTACTTGCTTTCTTGTCTATCTTTTTTGGTGGCGTTTTTGTAGGATCTGGCTATCTGTTTGATATCCTCACTCTGATTTTAGCCCCTCTTGGCTTGCAGGCCTTTGCCAATGAAATCCTCTTTGGTCTCTGGTGTATGGCTGCGCCTATTGCTGCCATCTTTGTTCCAAGAGTGGGAAGCGCAACGATTGGAGAAGTACTAGCTGCGCTTGCTGAAGTCCTTTATGGTAGCCAATTCGGTCTAGGCGCTCTTTTGTCTGGCTTGGTTCAAGGTTTGGGAAGTGAACTTGGTTTTATCGTAACCAAGAATCGCTATGAAAGTTGGCTCTCTCTAACTGCCAATAGTATTGGGATTACGCTTGTTAGCTTTGTCTATGAATACATTAAGTTAGGTTACTACGCCTTCTCCCTTCCTTTTGTCCTTTCCTTGTTTGTAGTACGTTTTATTTCCGTCTTTTTCTTCTGTACCATCTTGGTTCGTGCCATTGTCAAACTTTATCATCAGTTTGCAGCTGGGGGCAAGGCATAGATGGGGCTGGAACTACGAGCGATTCAGTCCCCAATCTTCTCTGAGCCGATTGATTTTACTTTTCATGCGCAAGCCTTTACCTTGTTAGTTGGGAGCAGTGGTTCAGGAAAATCTAGCCTCTTTCAAATGATCGCCCAAGTCAGTTCTCTTCCCTATAGCGGTCAAGTCCTGATAAATGGGAGCGAGGTCAGTCAGCTTTCTATCATCGAACGTGTCCAGACGGTTGGTATCCTCTTTCAAAATCCCAATCATCAATTTACTATGGAGAACTTGTTTGAGGAGTTGATTTTTACCTTGGAAAATATTGGGCATCCCGTTCAGGAAATTGATTTTAAAATAGCAGAGGTTGTCCAGCAATGTCGTTGCAAGGACATCTTGCACCGTCCAATTCATCACTTATCAGGTGGAGAAAAGCAAAAGGCTGCTTTGGCTGTTCTCTTTGCTATGAATCCTAGGGTCTATCTCTTGGATGAGCCCTTCGCTTCCATTGACCGCAAGAGTAGGATAGAGATATTGGAGATTCTAAAAGAGTTGGTCTCTGATGGGAAGACAGTTATTTTGTGCGACCATGATTTATCTGATTATGAAGCCTATATCGACCATATGGTGGAGCTAAGAGACGGACAACTAAGGAAAATAAATCAAATCCCTACCTCTGAGCTGACACAGGTTTCTTCAAAGGAAGTTGCTTCTAGTCCAGAACTATTTCATATGGATCGTGTGACTTGTGAGCTGGGTAATCGCCCCCTCTTTTCGATAGCGGATTTTACTATCTACCAAGGAATTTCCTGTATCTTGGGTGATAATGGTGTCGGGAAATCAACCCTCTTTCGGTCTATTCTTCAATTTCAAAAGTATAAAGGGCGCATTACTTGGAAGGGATCGGTTCTCAAAAAGAAAAAGAGTTTGTATCGTGACCTTACGGGTGTTGTTCAGGAAGCTGAGAAACAGTTTATCCGAGTCAGTCTGCGAGAGGAACTGCAATTAGATAGTCCAGACTCTGAAAGAAATCAGCGGATTCTCCAAGCTTTACGATATTTTAATCTGGAGCAGGCGCTTGATAAGAGTCCCTATCAATTAAGTGGTGGCCAGCAAAAGATTCTTCAGCTTTTGACCATCTTGACCAGCAAGGCTTCTGTGATTTTACTAGATGAACCTTTTGCAGGTTTGGATGATAGAGCTTGCCATTATTTTTGCAAGTGGATTGTGGAGGACAGAAATCAGGGAAGAAGTTTTCTGATCATTAGCCATCGTTTAGATCCCTTGATCTCTGTGGTTGATTATTGGATTGAGATGACTAGTCAGGGTCTCAGTCATGTGAAAGCAGTGACAATTACCAAACCACTCACATCTCAGAGTAGCAATACCCAAGGGGAGGTGAAGTAGTATGGTCAAAGTAGCAACCCAGACACCGATTATCAGTCTCTTCTTGCTGATTTTATCCTTGGAAACATCTTTCATTCCTTCGATTGCTCTGAATCTTTCGGTAGTCGCATTTTGCATTCTCTTTATGCTCTATTACCGTCGATTTAAAGTATTGGCTTGGATGATTCTGCTCGCCATTTTGCCATCTTTGGCCAACTACTGGGCAGTTCAGTTACATGGAGATACTTCGCAGGCAGTCATGCTTGGAACGAGGGCCTTTGTGACCGTTTGTATTGGTCTTGTTTTTGTTTCCTCTATTTCCCTAAAAGAGCTTCTCTTGTACTTGGCTCAAAAGGGGTTATCACGCTCTTGGGCCTATGCCTTGATTGTGGTATTCAATTCCTTCCCCCTCATTCAGCAAGAAATTAAGTCTCTCAAGGAAGCGTGCTTATTACGCGGTCAAGAACTGCATATTTGGTCTCCCTTGATTTACAGCAAGGTCCTGATGACAGTCTTTAGGTGGCGTCATCTTTATCTTAGAGCCCTGTCGGCGCATGGATATGACGAACATGCACAGGTGGAGAATCGCTATCGGACTTTTTATATTCCTCAAAGGACAATATTCATCTACCTGCTGTTCTTTTTATTGCTTCAAACTAGTCTATTTTTATAAAGGAGTTATTATGGAATTTACAGATATTGCGATGGAATTATCCAAGGAAGCTTGGCAGGCTTCCTTTCATCACCCCTTTGTTTTACAGTTACAAGAGGGAGAATTAGATCCGTCCATCTTTCGCTATTACTTGATTCAGGATGCCTACTATTTGAAGGCCTTCTCAGAAGCCTATCACCTCTTGGCTGATAAGACTTCAAACCAAGAGATGAAAAGACTCTTGAAACAAAATGCTCAGAGTCTAGTGGAAGGTGAGTTATTTATCCGCCAACAATTTTTCAAGGAATTGGAAATCAGCAACCAGGAAATGGAGCAACATCCAATCGCTCCAACCTGCTATCATTATATCTCTCACATTTATCGTCAATTTGCAGAGCCAAACTTGGGCATTGCTTTTGCGAGCTTGCTGCCTTGTCCTTGGCTATATCATGATATAGGCAAATCACTTAATCTTAAACCATCACCAAATCCTCTCTACCAACAATGGATTGAAACTTATATTACGGATGAGTTGGAGCAGCAGATTCGAGAGGAAGAAGCTTTGGTAAATCAGCTCTATCGAGAAAGTGACGAGACAGACAAGAAAAAAATGCTAGATGCCTTCCACATCAGTGTTCATATGGAAGCCAAGTTTTGGGAAATGGCCTACCAACACCAGACATGGAAGAGCGATTTACAGTCTTTAGAAACAGGAGAAGAATAGAAATATGAGAAACCACCAATTACAGGTTCACAAATTAACCATTTTATCCATGATGATTGCCCTTGATGTAGTTCTTACGCCTATCTTTCGGATTGAGGGAATGGCACCGATGTCCAGTGTAGTCAATATTCTAGCAGGAATCATGATGGGACCTGTTTATGCCTTGGTTATGGCTACAGTGACAGCCTTTATCCGTATGACGACTCAAGGGATTCCGCCTTTAGCTCTCACAGGAGCGACTTTTGGAGCCCTTCTAGCAGGTCTCTTTTATAAGTATGGTCGAAAATTTCACTTTTCTGCCTTAGGAGAAATTGTGGGAACAGGTATTATTGGTTCAATTGTTTCCTATCCTGTTATGGTACTCTTTACAGGATCGGCCGCTAAGCTTAGCTGGTTTATCTACACTCCTCGATTTTTCGGAGCAACCTTGATTGGCACAGCGATTTCCTTTATTGCCTTTCGATTTTTAATCAAGCAGGAATTCTTTAAAAAAGTGCAGGGATATTTCTTTGATGAAAGGATAAACTGATGCAGGCATTTACAAATCCCTTTCCTATAGGCTCTAGTTCCCTAATTCACTGTATTACCAATGAGATTTCTTGTGAGATGCTAGCAAATGGGATTTTGGCTCTGGGGTGTAAACCAGTTATGGCAGATGATCCCCGTGAGGTTCTTGATTTTACTAAGCAAAGCCAGGCACTCTTCATCAATTTGGGACATTTGTCAGCTGAGAAGGAAAAAGCAATCCGTATGGCAGCTTCTTATGCAGCTCAAGTTTCTCTCCCAATGGTAGTAGATGCGGTTGGCGTAACGGCTTCATCCATTCGTAAGAGCTTAATTAAAGACCTTTTAGACTACAGCCCTACGGTCCTTAAAGGAAACATGTCGGAAATTCGAAGTCTTGTTGGCTTAAAGCACCACGGCGTTGGGGTAGATGCGAGTGCTAAAGACCAAGAAACTGAGGATTTACTTCAAGTCTTGAAAGACTGGTGTCAGACCTATCCTGGTATGTTATTCTTAGTTACTGGTCCTAAGGACCTCATCGTTTCGAAGAATCAGGTCGCTGTACTGGGAAATGGCTGTGCAGAATTAGACTGGATAACAGGGACAGGAGACTTGGTTGGAGCCTTGACAGCCGTTTTTCTCAGCCAAGGAAAGACTGGATTTGAAGCTTCCTGCTTAGCAGTCTCTTATCTCAATATCTCTGCTGAGAGAATAGTTGTTCAAGGGATGGGATTGGAAGATTTTCGTTACCAAGTACTCAATCAGCTTTCGCTCCTCAAAAGAGATGAAAATTGGCTAGAAGCCATAAAAGGAGATGTTTATGAATAGAGAAGCACTTAGACTGTATCTGGTAACCAATCGCTACCAAGATTCCTTGGAAAGTTTTCTTGAAAAGATTGAGACGGCTTGCCGTTCAGGTGTTACCATAGTCCAATTACGAGAAAAAAATCTCACAACCAATCAATACTATCAACTAGCCAAACAAGTCAAGGAAATAACAGATGCCTATCAGGTACCCTTGATAATCGATGATCGCTTGGATGTCTGTCTCGCAGTTGATGCTGCTGGTCTGCATATCGGAGACGATGAACTACCAGTTTCGGTTGCCCGCAAAGTCTTGGGCCCTGACAAAATCCTCGGTGTCACAGCTAAAACTGTAAAAAGAGCCCTCGAGGCAGAAGAAGGAGGTGCGGATTACTTGGGGACAGGAGCCATTTTCCCGACTACGACCAAGGAAAATGCGCCTATCACCCTGATTTCAACCTTGAGGACAATTTGCCAAAGGGTCGCCATTCCAGTAGTTGCTATTGGAGGCTTGACGTCAGAGAATATTGACCAGCTTGTTGACACTGGCATAGCTGGTGTAGCTGTAGTGCGTGATTTGATGCAGGCAGAAGATATAGAGACAAAAACGCAAGCCTTTTTGACAAAGTTGGATGGCATTATTTTCTAATTAATACTCAATGAAAATCAAAGAGCAAACTAGGAAGCTAGTCGCAGGTTGCTCAAAGCACAGCTTTGAGGTTGCAGATAAAGCTGACGTCGTTTGAAGAGATTTTCGAAGAGTATAAAAACTCTCTAATTCCCTTAAAGTAGGAACTAGAGAGTTTTTTTAATCTTTAAAGCTTGTATGGTTAACTGGGCCAGAACCATGACCGAGTTGAGGGGCGTCTTGGATGGCTTTCGTGATAAAGGCCTTGGCCTTATCAACTGCATGGTAAAGACTTTTGCCCTTGGCTAGTTCAGCAGTAATCACTGCAGCAAAGGTACATCCAGTACCATGAGTGTGACAGGTTTGAATTCGTGGGCTTTCCCAGACAAATTGTTCATCCTTGGTAAAGAGGAAATCCTTGGCACCACCTTCGAGATGGCCACCTTTAATGACTACAGATTGAGGACCAAATTCTTTTAAAATCAGGCGACCGGCACGCTGCATGTCTTCAGGATCATGGATTGAAAAACCAACAATCTCTTCTGCCTCAGGAAGATTCGGAGTGATAATGGTTGCAAGGGGAAGTAGGTTTGTTTTTAGGTAAGTTCTGGCACTGGTATCAATCAGGGTGTCACCGCTTGTTGCGACCATAACAGGGTCAAGGACGTAGGGACAGTCCAACTTTTTAAGATAGGGTTGGATGATTTCCATAATTTCGGTAGTTGCCAACATCCCAGTTTTTACAGCCTGAGGCTTGATATCCGAAAAGACACTCTCCAATTGGGCTTTCAACATTTGAGGAGAAACGTGCTCGATTAATTGAACGCCTCTGGTATTTTGAGCGACAAGACTGGTCACAACGGCCATTCCATAGACATCTCTAGCTTGGAACGACTTTAAATCAGCCATAATGCCAGCACCACCACTAGGGTCAGTCCCTGCAATGGTCAAAGCAACGGGTAAATAAGTCATCTAAAACCTCCCAACCAACTGAAGTTTGTATTCTTAAGAACAAGCTGGTCTGTTTTAGAAAGGTAATAGAAGACTGCTAGTCCCCATTATCATTTCCACTTCCATCAGCTAGCATTACCTAGATTGAGTCAAAGGGTCTAACAGTCGTTAATCTCAGCTTTACGCACCCCTAGTGGTTGTTTTCTTTTTTCTTTAGTATAGCATATTTTTATAGTTTATATAGTAAGATTTGATTGAAAATCCTTTATCATAGGGTTAAAATTTAATTTTTCAAAGAAAAGATTAATTTTATAATTGACAAATGTAGATTTTAAGAGTATACTGATAATTGTAATTGACAAATGTAGATTTAGGAGGTGTGATGATGCAGATTTCAGATGCAGAATGGCAGGTCATGAAGATTATTTGGATGCAAGGAGAGCAGACCAGTACGGATTTGATCAGGGTTCTGGCGGAGCGGTTCGACTGGTCCAAGTCAACCATTCAAACTCTTTTGGCTCGTTTGGTTGAGAAAGAGTGTCTGACAAGGAAAAAAGAAGGCAAGTCCTTTGTTTATTCGGCGCTTTTAACTCTAGACCAAAGCCGAGACTTGCTTGTCCAAGATATCAAAGACAAGGTTTGTTCCCGTAGGATTAAGAATTTGTTAGTTGATTTGATTATGGAGTGTGATTTTACTCTGGCTGACTTGGAAGCCTTGGAAGCTGTGATTTCAGAGAAGAAATCAAGCGCTGTAACAGAAGTAAGATGTAATTGTATGTAAAGGAGACGTCATGTTAAATAGTATTGTAACCATTATTTGTATTGTCCTTATCGCGTTTATCTTGTTTTGGTTTTTCAAAAAGCCTGAGAAATCTGGACAAAAGGCCCAACAAAAAAAGGGCTACCAAGAGATTCGAGTGGAGGTCATGGGGGGCTATACGCCTGAGTTGATTATCCTCAAGAAATCAGTGCCAGCCCGCATTGTCTTTGACCGTAAGGACCCTTCACCTTGTCTGGACCAAATTGTTTTTCCAGATTTTGGTGTACATGCGGACCTGCCTATGGGGGAAGAGTATATAGTGGAAATCACGCCTGAGCAGGCTGGAGAATTTGGCTTTGCTTGTGGTATGAATATGATGCACGGTAAGATGATTGTAGAATAGGAGAATGATATGACTGAAATTGTAAAAGCAAGTCTTGAAAATGGTGTTCAAAAAATCCGTATCACGGCAGACAAAGGCTACCATCCAGCTCATATACAGCTTCAAAAAGGGATTCCAGCTGAGATTACCTTTCATCGAGCAACTCCTTCAAACTGTTACAAGGAAATTCTGTTTGAAGAAGAAGGCATCTTAGAACCAATCGGCGTAGACGAAGAGAAAGTCATTCGTTTTACACCTCAAGAATTAGGTCAACATGAATTTTCTTGTGGTATGAAGATGCAAAAGGGAAGTTATACAGTTGTTGAGAAGACTCGAAAATCTCTATCACTTTTACAGCGTTTTTGGATTACTAGTATCTTTACTGTGCCTCTTGTGATCCTCATGATTGGGATGTCGACAGGAGGAATTAGTCACCAAGTCATGCGTTGGGGCACCTTTTTAGCCACAACACCGATTATGCTAGTAGCAGGTGGTCCTTATATCCAAAGTGCTTGGGCTAGTTTTAAAAAGCACAATGCCAACATGGATACCTTGGTTGCTCTGGGAACCCTAGTGGCCTATTTCTATAGCTTAGTTGCCCTCTTCGCTGGCCTCCCCGTTTACTTTGAAAGTGCTGCCTTTATCTTCTTCTTCGTTCTTATGGGAGCCGTTTTTGAGGAGAAAATGCGTAAAAATACTTCCCAAGCTGTGGAGAAATTACTTGACTTGCAGGCTAAAACTGCAGAAGTCTTGCGTGAGGATAACTATGTTCAAGTCCCTTTGGAGCAAGTCAAGGTAGGTGACCTGATTCGAGTGCGTCCCGGTGAAAAGATTGCGGTTGATGGTGTCGTAGTAGAAGGTATCTCTAGTATTGATGAGTCTATGGTGACAGGTGAGAGTCTGCCTGTGGACAAGACAGTTGGAGATACCGTCATTGGTTCAACCATCAATAATAGTGGAACACTTGTTTTTAGAGCAGAAAAAGTTGGTTCAGAGACTGTTTTGGCTCAGATTGTCGATTTTGTGAAGAAAGCTCAGACAAGTCGTGCGCCGATTCAGGACTTGACGGATAAAATTTCAGGCATTTTTGTCCCAGCAGTTGTCATTTTAGGGATTGTGACCTTTTGGGTTTGGTTCGTCTTGCTCAGGGATAGTGTAGTCGTGCTTGGAGCGAGTTTTGTGTCTTCGCTTCTCTATGGAGTAGCAGTTCTGATTATTGCCTGCCCTTGTGCATTGGGACTTGCAACACCGACAGCCCTTATGGTGGGGACAGGACGCAGTGCCAAGATGGGAGTTCTCCTCAAAAATGGAACGGTTCTACAGGAAATCCAGAAAGTCCAAACTATCGTCTTTGATAAGACCGGAACTTTGACAGAAGGGAAACCTGTGGTAACAGATATCATCGGCGACGAAGTAGAAGTGCTTGGATTGGCAGCTTCCTTGGAAGAAGCTTCTCAACACCCACTGGCTGAAGCCGTTGTGAAACGAGCGAGTGAAGCTGGACTTGAGCTTCACACTGTTGAAAATTTCCAAGCCTTGCACGGAAAAGGTGTTTCAGGGCAAATTAATGGAAAACAAGTTTTGCTTGGAAATGCTAAAATGCTAGATGGTATGGATATTTCAAGTAATTATCAAGATAAACTAGAAGAACTAGAAAAAGAAGCTAAGACAGTTGTGTTCTTAGCTGTGGACAATGAAATCAAAGGCTTGCTTGCTTTGCAAGATATTCCTAAGGAAAATGCTAAGCTTGCCATCAGTCAGTTGAAAAAACGAGGTCTTAAAACAGTCATGCTGACAGGAGACAATGCAGGTGTGGCGCGTGCTATTGCCGATCAGATCGGAATCGAAGAGGTCATTGCAGGTGTCTTGCCAGAAGAAAAAGCCCATGAAATCCATAAACTACAAGCGGCTGGAAAAGTAGCCTTTGTTGGTGATGGTATCAATGACGCTCCTGCCCTCAGTGTAGCAGATGTGGGGATTGCTATGGGAGCTGGAACGGATATCGCTATCGAGTCAGCAGATTTAGTGTTGACAACCAATAACCTCCTAGGCGTGGTTCGTGCCTTTGACATGAGTAAGAAAACCTTTAATCGAATTCTGCTCAATCTTTTCTGGGCCTTTATCTACAATGTCGCCGGAATTCCGATTGCAGCAGGAGTCTTTTCTGGTGTTGGACTGGCCCTCAATCCAGAACTAGCTGGTCTAGCCATGGCCTTTAGTTCTGTATCTGTTCTGACTAGTTCACTCTTACTAAACTTTAGTAAAATAGACTAAAAGCGGGCTTGCTCGCTTTTTTATTATAAAACAGAAACTAAAAACGTTTTCAAACTGTACTGTAATAGAGAATAAAAACTTCTGAGCAGATTCTTAGTAAAGTCAAAATAAATGTGATAAATTAGTAGTGTAAAAATTTACTGAAACGTTTTCAAAAAATATATGAAACCTTTTTTAGTAGATTTAAAAATATTTGAAGGAGAGTTATCATTATGACTCAAGGGAAAATTACTGCATCTGCAGCAATGCTTAACGTATTGAAAACATGGGGCGTAGACACAATCTACGGTATCCCATCAGGAACACTCAGCTCATTGATGGACGCTTTGGCTGAAGACAAAGATATCCGCTTCTTGCAAGTTCGCCACGAAGAAACAGGTGCTCTTGCAGCGGTTATGCAAGCTAAATTCGGCGGCTCAATCGGGGTTGCAGTTGGTTCAGGTGGTCCAGGTGCGACTCACTTGATTAACGGTGTTTACGATGCAGCTATGGATAACACTCCATTCCTAGCAATCCTTGGATCACGTCCAGTTAACGAACTCAACATGGATGCTTTCCAAGAATTGAACCAAAACCCAATGTACAACGGTATCGCTGTATATAACAAACGTGTAGCTTACGCTGAGCAATTACCAAAAGTTATTGACGAAGCTTGCCGTGCTGCAGTTTCTAAAAAAGGTCCAGCCGTTGTTGAAATCCCAGTAAACTTTGGTTTCCAAGAAATCGACGAAAACTCATACTACGGTTCAGGTTCATACGAACGCTCATTCATCGCTCCTGCTTTGAACGAAGTTGAAATCGACAAAGCTGTTGAAATCTTGAACAATGCTGAACGTCCAGTTATCTATGCTGGTTACGGTGGTGTTAAAGCTGGTGAAGTGATTACTGAATTGTCACGTAAAATCAAAGCACCAATCATCACAACTGGTAAAAACTTTGAAGCTTTCGAATGGAACTATGAAGGTTTGACAGGTTCTGCTTACCGTGTTGGTTGGAAACCAGCCAACGAAGTGGTCTTTGAAGCAGACACAGTTCTTTTCCTTGGTTCAAACTTCCCATTTGCTGAAGTTTACGAAGCATTCAAGAATACTGAAAAATTCATCCAAGTGGATATCGACCCTTACAAACTTGGTAAACGTCATGCCCTAGACGCTTCAATCCTTGGTGATGCAGGTCAAGCAGCTAAAGCTATCCTTGACAAAGTGAACCCAGTTGAATCTACTCCATGGTGGCGTGCAAACGTTAAGAATAACCAAAACTGGCGTGATTACATGAACAAACTCGAAGGTAAAACTGAGGGTGAATTGCAATTGTATCAAGTTTACAATGCAATCAACAAACATGCTGATCAAGACGCTATCTACTCAATCGACGTAGGTGACACTACTCAAACATCTACTCGTCACCTTCACATGACACCTAAGAACATGTGGCGTACATCTCCACTCTTTGCGACAATGGGTATTGCCCTTCCTGGTGGTATCGCTGCTAAGAAAGACAATCCAGATCGCCAAGTATGGAACATCATGGGTGACGGTGCATTCAACATGTGCTACCCAGACGTTATCACAAACGTTCAATACGACCTTCCAGTTATCAACGTTGTCTTCTCAAATGGTAAATATGCCTTCATCAAGGACAAATACGAAGACACAAACAAACACTTGTTTGGTTGTGACTTCCCTAATGCTGACTATGCGAAAATCGCTGAAGCTCAAGGAGCTGTTGGATTTACAGTTGACCGTATCGAAGACATCGATGCAGTTGTTGCAGAAGCTGTTAAATTGAGCAAAGAAGGTAAAACTGTTGTTATCGATGCTCGCATCACTGAACACCGTCCACTTCCAGTAGAAGTACTTGAATTGGATCCAAAACTTCACTCAGAAGAAGCAATCAAAGCCTTCAAGGAAAAATACGAAGCAGAAGAACTCGTACCATTCCGTCTCTTCTTGGAAGAAGAAGGGTTGCAATCACGCGCAATTAAATAATTTCTCTCGTCGAAAATCAAATGTAAACTGTGTTATCTTCACCTTGCCGTACTTCAGTACTGCCTGCGGTTTGATGCCTTGTTTATTCTTTGATTTTCATAGAGAGAAACTTGAAAAGATCGGAGCAATCCGGTCTTTTTATGGAGGATAGTAAATGAATTTAAATCAATTAGATATTATCGTTTCAGATGTTCCCAAAGTCTGTGCTGACTTGGAGCGTATTTTGGATAAAAAGTCCGATTATGTTGATGACAGTTTTGCTCAATTTACGATTGGCAGTCACTGTCTGATGTTGTCCCAAAATCATTTGATTCCTTTGGAAGATTTTCAGTCAGGAATCATTCTTCATATCGAGGTTGAGGATGTAGACCAGAACTACAAACGGTTGAACGAGCTTGGTATCCAGGTTTTAAACGATCCAACTGTAACCGATTGGGGAACAGAGTCCTTATTAGTTAAAGGCCCTGCTGGTCTAGTGATTGATTTTTATCGTATGAAATAGGACATAGTAGAGTTTGATCGCCAACAAAAGTTATAGCATAAGAAGGGTTTTATTCACTATTTTTATAAAATCTTCTCCCTACTTTATATAATAGGAAAAAGAGTTCAATAAGACTTAGCTTTTTGCTATAATGAGGGGAGAAAAATCAGACAGGAGATCGACATGTCAGAACCATTATTTTTACAATCAGTTATGCAAGAAAAAATCTGGGGTGGAACCAAGCTACGTGATGAGTTTGGCTACGACATTCCAAGTGAAAAAATCGGAGAATACTGGGCCATCTCAGCTCATCCAAATGGAGTCTCTAAAATTGCCAATGGTCGCTTTGAAGGAACAGATCTAGCTACTTTGTATGCAGAGCACCGTGAATTGTTTGGCAATCGTCCAGAACCTGTATTTCCACTGTTGACCAAGATTCTGGATGCTAACGACTGGCTCAGTGTCCAAGTTCATCCAGACGATGCTTATGGACTCGAGCATGAAGGCGAACTTGGAAAAACAGAATGCTGGTACATCATCGCTGCGGATGAAGGTTCAGAGATTATCTATGGTCACAATGCCAAGTCAAAAGAAGAACTCCGTCAGCAAATTGAAGCTAAAAACTGGGAGGGTCTATTAACAAAAGTCCCTGTTAAGGCTGGAGATTTCTTCTATGTGCCAAGTGGCACCATGCACGCCATCGGTGCAGGTATCTTGATTCTTGAAACCCAACAATCTAGTGACACCACCTATCGCGTCTATGACTTTGACCGCAAGGACGACAAGGGTAACTTGCGTGAACTTCACCTTGAAAAATCAATTGATGTTTTAAACATTGGAGAGCCAGCAAATAGCCGTCCTGTAACTGTTAAAGCAGATGATTTGCGTTCCACTCTCCTTGTATCTAATGATTTCTTTGCAGTTTACAAGTGGGAAATTACTGGAAAAGTTGACTTCGAAAAAACAGCTGACTACAGCTTATTCAGTGTCTTAGCTGGTCAAGGTCAACTGACTGTTGACGGGAAAAACTATCCAATCCAAAAAGGTAGCCACTGTATCCTACCAAGTGATGTTGAAACTTGGACTCTGGAAGGGCAAGGTTTGGAATTGATTGTTAGTCATCCATAAAAAAGAAAGGGCCTGAGTTTACTACTCAAGTCCTTTTTGATTACATAAATTGGGCGATGAAGACCACGATGATGATGATTGGAATGATGAAACGAAGAAGGAAGAGCCAGACTTGGAACAGTCCCTGTTTCCATGCTGTTTCATCAAGATGGAGTTCCTCCATTGCAAGAGCCTTTTTAAAGATATAGCCTGTAAAAAGTGAAAGGCAGAGAGCTCCAAATGGCATGAGGAGATTGGAAACCAAGAAGTCCATAGCGTCAAAGAAGGTCTTCCCAAAGATGTGAACATCCGCCATGACACCGTAAGATAGAGCTGAAGGAATTCCAAAGACAAAGGTCAAGATTCCTAAAATCACACTCCATTTGGCACGTTTGTTGTTATCCTGATTGGTGATATTGCCCACATTGATTTCCAGCATAACGACGGAAGAAGTGACTGTCGCAAAGAGGAAGAGCAAGAGGAAGAGGATGTAGAAAATGGTTCCAAAAGGCATCTTGTCAAAGAGTTGAGGCAAGACAATAAAGAGCAAGCTTGGTCCCCCTTCAGACCGGATATTGAAAGCTGACATGGCTGGGAAAATGGCTAGACCTGCCATGATGGATACCGAGATGTTCATTGCTACGATGGAAATTCCTGACTGGACCAAATTGGTTTTCTTATCCAAATAAGAAGCATAGGTCAGCATGGCTGTAACCCCTAGTGAGAGGGCAAAGAAAGATTGTCCCAGAGCATAGAGGAGACCAGCACTTGTCAGCTTAGAGAAGTCTGGTTTGAGGAAGTAAAGAACCCCTTCCATGGCATTTGGTAAACTGAGAGAGCGCCCAATGATGACAACAAAGATGATAAAGAGCAGGGGCATCATGACTTTCGAAGCTCTTTCAATCCCTTTTTGAACCCCACGTGATACAATGAAGATATTCAATAGGATAAAGGCTGCTTGAGCTCCTAGGGCAATGGCTGGATTTGAAATGATTGAAGTAAATAACTGAGCATAATCACCCGTTCCACCAAGTTGGAACAATTTTCCAAACTCAATGCCTAGATAGACTAAAATCCAGCCACCAATAACACTGTAAAACGATAAAAGGATAAAAAGGGCAAAGGCACCAATCCAACCGATAAAGTTGTACTTGCTATTCTTTCCTAGTTTTCCAAAGGTTTTGATAGCTGAGACACCAGCACTTCGGCCGAGGGCAAACTCAGCTAGCAAAAGGGGAAAACCGATTAGAATAGTGGAGATGAGAAAGACTAGTAAAAAGCCTCCTCCACCGTTAGCAGCAGTCATATAAGGAAATTTCCAAACGGCTCCAAGTCCGATGGCTGAACCAGCAGATGCTAGGATAAAGCCCAGTTTAGAACCCCATTGCGATTTTTCAGACATAGTTAAACTCCTAAAATTAGTATTACAAAAGAAAAAGCTACTGCCCTTGGCAAATAGCCTCATAAGTACTCAAAATGAGCCTTTCTTTTGATTGATAGACTTGACTATCCTATCATGTTTTCTAAGGTCTGTCAAGAAAACCATTTTCATGTTATGATAAAGTAAAAAAATTTCGCAAAAACGCTTGACTCTGACCTAAGGGTAGGGGTTATACTATCATTGTAAGGAGGAAATCATGTACTATATAAAAGAAGCTGCGCAGCTTTCGGGTGTCTCTGTCAAGACCCTGCACCACTACGATAAGATAGGGCTTTTGGTTCCTTTAAAGTCGGAAAACGGCTATCGAACATACAGTCAGGAGGATTTGGAGCGACTTCAGGTCATTCTTTATTACAAATATCTAGGTTTTTCTTTAGAAAAAATAGCAGAGCTATTAAAGGAAGAAAGGACAGATTTATTGCCCCATCTGACCAGACAGTTGGACTATTTGACTCGAGAAAGGGAACATCTGGATACCTTGATTTCCACCTTGCAGAAAACCATTCAAGAACAAAAAGGAGAAAGAGAAATGAGCATTCAAGAGAAATTTGCTGGATTTAACTACCAAGACCATCAAAAATACCACCAAGAGGCGGTAGAGAAATATGGACAAGAAGTCATGGACCAAGCGCTGGAGCGCCAAAAAGGTCACGAAGACGAGGCTACAGCTGCCTTCAACCAAGTTTTTCAAGCTTTGGCACAAAATCTTCAAGCTGGTCTACCTGTAACAGCAACCGAAAATCAAGAAGAAGCCACTAAACTCTTGCAAGCCATCCGTACTTATGGATTTGACTGCTCTATTGAGGTATTTGGTTATATCGGTAAAGGCTACGTCTACAACCCAGAATTTAAGGAAAACATTGACAAATTTGGACCTGGAACAGCCCAGTACACATCAGATGTCATTGCCTATTATGTCCAAACTCAGACAAAATAAAATCGGAGGAGCATTCTTCCGATTTTTACTAAATTCAAGCACTATTTGCTTAATAATTTTTCTACCACATTTAGTTTTCGCATGGTCAAATCTACATTAAAAAGCTTTTCAAGATAGTTGGTATGGAGTTTCTTTTGTTTAGCAGTTCTAGGGAGATAGAGGTAAAGACAATGGTTACCGATACAAATTTCTTCTTCACCGTAATCAATTTTCAATTTTTCTAAAGGGAGACTTTGAATAGATTCTTGATAAAAAATCACATGTATACGGTCATAAAGATAGTGTTCTCCAAACGGGTTTTCTTGGACAATTTTTTTAAAATCACTTTTGTTCTTGATAACCATTTTTAAGTCGGCCCCAATTTTTTCCTTTATCAGAGTATGAACACATTCTCGTATTTCTTCTAAATCTAAATCACTTTCAAGAATGATATTCCCACTTTGAATATAGGTTCGAACGTGTTGAAAACCAGCTTCTGTTAAAATATCTACCAAATAAGACATTTTCGGGATAGCATTTTTTCCATTAGGAGTAACACCTCTTAGTAAAATAATATGTTCCAAAGGACTTCCTTTCTTATTTTGTATTTTAGTCATTCAATTATTTATATATTTGATTTGAGCCTGCCACCCAACCGGTACAGAGGGCTGAAGTGATATTAAAGCCACCCGTGTGGGCATTGATATCCATGACTTCGCCAGCAAAGTGAAGGCCAGGTACCAGCTTACTTTCAAGGGTTTTAGGGTTGATTTCCTTAAGACTGACACCACCCTTGGTAACAAAGGATTTGGCGAGAGACATTTTACCAGTCACAGGGATTTTGAGGGTCTTAATAGACTGGAGAAGTTGTTCTTGTTCCTTTTCACTCAACTGTTTGACTTTGTCAGGATAGCCTTGCACAAAAAAATCTGCCAAGCGTTCTGGAAGCAAAGTTTTTAAGGCATTTTTCAAGGATTTTTCCCGATTTTCTTCTAGAAATGTAGTCAAGTCATTTTCAGAAAGATGAGGCAAGACATCCAGTGAAAGGATTTCACCACCCTTGACAAAACTAGACATACGTAGGGCAGCAGGGCCAGACAAACCAAAGTGGGTAAAGAGCAAATCGTGAGTGATGACATGCTTACCATAGCTTAGGGTCACATCGTCCAGCGAAATACCCTGCAAGACCTTGTGTGGAAAATCTGTCAACAAAGGACTCTCAGCGGCCTCAAGTTCGGTGATGGTGTGCTTAAAATGACGGGCGATCTCGTGACCAAACCCAGTTGAACCAGTCGAAGGATAGGATTTACCACCTGTTGTGACAATGAGTTTCTCACAAGTGAAGGTTTGGTCTGCGGACTTAAGGACAAACTGGTCGTCTATCTTTTTAACCGAAACAATCTCCGTTTGAGTAGCAACTCGACCACCGAGCTCAGTGATTTTCTTTTCCAAGGCTTCGATAATGGTACGAGACTTGTCACTAGCAGGAAAGACGCGTCCGTGGTCTTCGACCTTAAGTTTAACACCATTTTCTGTAAAAAAATTAATGATATCATGGTTATCAAATTGGGAGAAGACACTGTAGAGAAAGCGCCCATTTCCAGGGATGCCAGCTAGTAGGTCATCTAGAGTTCCGTTGTTGGTTACATTGCAACGTCCCCCACCAGTACCAGCTAATTTTTTTCCAAGTTTCCGATTTTTTTCGATGAGGAGGGTTTTCTGTCCATAAAAGCTACTGGAAATCGTAGCCATCATACCAGCAGGACCTCCACCAATGACGATAGTATCAAAATGTTTCATAGCTCTATTGTACCACAAAAAAACAAGAGATGATGGTCACCTCTTGTCAAGAATGTAATTAGTCAATTTCATATCCCATCAGCAAGCCACCATCTTCTGCATAGAAACTGCAAAGACCAGAGGTTGGGAGAATTTTGATGTTAGCTTGTGGGAAGGTTTCACGGATTCGATCTGAGAGCTGTTGGCAACATTTCTCGTTATTGCGTTGGGCCATGACAATACGGCCACCAGCATATCCAGCTTTTATCAACTCCTCATAGGCTGCCTGAATCGATTTCTTTGCTCCTCTTGCTTTTTGTAGCAATTCAAGGGTTCCAGTTTCACTAGCTTCTCCGACCATACGGATGTTGAGAAGGCCAACGACCGTACCGATAAGTTTGCTCAAACGGCCGTTTTTCACCAAGTTATCGACTTTTGCTAGGACAAAGAGCAACTTGGTTTTTTCTTGATAGGCAGTGATAGCTTCAACTACTTCTTCAAAAGATAATCCCTGGTCAATCAAATCATTTAATTTTTCTACGAGCAAGTCAACTTCACCGCCAGCAGACAAACTATCAATTACATGAATCTTAGTGTCAGGATGGTCTTCTAGATAAATATTCTTGGCCAGTTGAGCACTATTGTGACTGCCAGAAAGAGTACCTGTGATGGTTACTAGGAAAATGTTTTTGGCTCCTTCAAATGCTCGCAAATAATCATCTGGGCTTGGACAAGCTGATTTTGAAGCTTCTGCGGTTGCATACATGGTTTCCATCATTTGGTCAATGTCAAGACTGGAATCATCAACAAAGACCTGATCAGCTACTTGAATGGTTAAGGGAACACTCACAAAAGTCGTGTCAATAGCTGGTGTTGCCAGCTGACGATAATCACAACCAGAGTCAGCAATAATCTTCCAAGTCATAGAAATTCTCCATCTTTGTCAGTTATACATTGACAAAGGTTCTGTCTTTTTTTACAATTATATCATGAAAACCCTTGAAACAAAAGCCTCATCCGTCTGTTGTGACAAGTAGAAAGAAAATGTTATGTCTGAACGTAGAATCTCTGAAAAGTCTCTTGAAAATCTCAGAAAATCAAACCAAGAATCCAATTTATTAACTAGAGAAGCCATCGAAACAGCCCTCTTGCAGCTCTTGGAAAAAAAGGACTTGACCAAGATTAGCATTTCTGAATTGGTTAAACGTGCAGGCGTTTCACGTGCGGCCTTTTACCGCAATTATGGTTCCAAAGAGGAAATTTTAGAGAGCGTCTTTAAACGAACTGTTCACAATATTATGGAACAGTTGCACCATTATGATTTAAAGACAGACCTTTATTTGGTCTGGGTTCACCTTTTCCGAGAAGCAAGAAAGGAAGCCAGAGTGATTCAGTTGGCCTTGGATTACCATCTGGAAAAAATCTTTGTCCAAGCCATGCAGGAGTTTCTGGAAAAATACCATGGAAAATCAAAAGGTGTCAGCTCTTATCTTCATTCCTTCTGGAGTTCAGCCATCGTCTCAGTCCTTCTAAAATGGATCAAGGATGGCATGAAGGTACCTGCTGAAAAGATTGCGGACTTACGGTTACCATTTTTTAAAAAATAGATAAAAAGGAGAAAAGAGATGACTGAAAAAAGACTAGCATGGGATGAGTATTTTGCTGCCCAAGCCCTATTAATTGCCAATCGTTCCACTTGTAAGCGTGCCAAAGTAGGCGCAATTCTGGTAAAGGATAATAAGGTTATTTCCACTGGTTACAATGGTTCGGTGTCAGGAACCGAGCATTGTATTGACCACGAATGTCTGGTCATTGAAGGCCACTGTGTTCGCACTCTTCACGCAGAGGTCAATGCTATCCTTCAAGGTGCAGAACGTGGGGTTCCTAAAGGCTTTACAGCCTATGTGACCCATTTTCCTTGTCTGAACTGTACCAAACAATTGCTTCAGGTTGGTTGCAAGCGCGTGGTTTATATCAACCAGTACCGAATGGACGACTATGCCCAATACCTTTATCAAGAAAAAGGGACAGAATTGACTCATTTACCACTTGAGACAGTACAGGCAGCTCTTAAAGAGGCAGATTTAATGTAAAAATTATCAAAAACAAATGGTTTAGAAAGATTTTTAAACCGTTTTTTGGTATAATAAGAAGAATAAATTGAAAGAAGGAACTCCAAAAATGGGAAAAATTGAAGTTATTAATCATCCACTGATTCAACACAAATTGTCAATCTTGCGTCGTACAGATACTTCTACAAAAGCTTTTCGTGAGCTAGTAGATGAGATTGCAATGTTGATGGGGTATGAAGTACTTCGTGATCTTCCACTAGAAGATGTGGAAATCGAAACACCAATCACAAAAACAGTTCAAAAACAATTGGCAGGTAAGAAATTGGCCATCGTTCCAATCTTGCGTGCAGGTATCGGGATGGTTGATGGTCTCTTGAGCTTGGTTCCAGCTGCTAAAGTTGGTCACATCGGTATGTACCGTGATGAAGAAACACTTCAACCAGTTGAATACTTGGTGAAATTGCCTGAGGACATTGACCAACGTCAAATTTTTGTAGTAGACCCAATGTTGGCAACAGGTGGTTCAGCAATCTTGGCTGTTGATTCTCTTAAAAAACGTGGCGCATCAAATATCAAATTTGTCTGCCTTGTATCTGCTCCAGAAGGTGTAAAAGCCCTTCAAGAAGCTCATCCAGATGTAGAAATCTTTACAGCAGCCTTGGATGACCGCTTAAATGAACACGGTTATATCGTTCCAGGTCTTGGAGATGCTGGGGACCGCTTGTTCGGTACGAAATAAGATCGAAAAGAAGATTGACTTGGAAAATAAGTTCCAATCACGAAAGGAGGTTGAATTTTTGTTTCTGTCTAATGAAAACAGAGCAAAAATTTGACCTTTTTTGACCTAGATATTATAATAGTCTTATCTTCAGTCATTTGACCAACAAAATTAAAATTCAAAAGGAGAAATGAATGATTCCTGTAGTTATTGAACAAACAAGCCGTGGAGAACGTTCCTACGATATTTACTCACGTCTTCTAAAAGACCGCATCATTATGCTGACAGGTCCGGTAGAAGACAATATGGCTAACTCTGTTATTGCCCAATTACTTTTCTTGGATGCCCAAGATAGTACAAAAGATATTTACCTTTATGTCAATACACCTGGTGGTTCTGTTTCAGCTGGTTTGGCAATCGTTGATACTATGAACTTTATCAAGGCAGATGTCCAAACTATCGTGATGGGGATGGCTGCATCTATGGGTACTGTCATCGCATCAAGTGGAGCAAAAGGCAAGCGTTTCATGCTTCCAAATGCAGAGTATATGATCCACCAACCAATGGGTGGTACAGGTGGAGGTACTCAGCAAACCGATATGGCGATCGCTGCAGAACACTTGCTCAAAACTCGTAATACCTTGGAAAAAATCTTGGCTGAAAATTCAGGTCAGTCAATCGAAAAAGTCCATGCAGATGCAGAACGCGATAACTGGATGAGTGCTCAAGAAACACTTGAATATGGCTTTATTGATGAAATCATGGCCAACAATTCATTGAACTAATGATGAAAGAAGGCAAACTCGACTGGGTTTGCTTTTTTTGGTATAATAGGGAGAGATTTCTTAGAAAGAGGATTCATCATGTTTGAAAAAGTCAATCGATCTGGCTTGATTATCTATCTTTACTATAATCGTGATGCCAAAAAACTGCAGGATTATGGAGATATTACCTATCATTCCAAGAAACATCGTTACTTACAACTCTATGTTCCAACTCAAGAAGTGGAGCAATTGGTCGGACACTTGAGCAAGGAAAAATTTATAAAAAAAGTCAGAGTTTGTCATATCCAAGAGCTGGAAACACCCTTTGTGGGTAATCTCTATCGAGAGGAAAACGTTATCATCGAAAAAGTTCAAGAAAAGTGTTGACAATTTTCTGATAATTCGGTATATTCTTAACATGCTATTTATTTAAGAAATAAGGAGACAAAATAAGATGAAGAAAAAATTTGCCCTATCGTTTGTGGCGCTTGCAAGTGTAGCTCTTCTTGCAGCCTGTGGAGAAGTGAAGTCTGGAGCGTCAAACGCTGCTGGTAACTCAGTAGATGAAAAGACAATCAAAATCGGATTTAACTTCGAGGAAACTGGTGCCGTAGCAGCCTACGGTACATCTGAACAAAAAGGTGCCCAACTTGCTGTTGATGAAATCAATGCCGCAGGTGGTATCGATGGAAAACAAATCGAAGTAGTTGATAAAGATAACAAGTCTGAAACAGCTGAGGCGGCTTCAGTAACAACTAACCTTGTAACCCAATCTAAAGTATCAGCAATCGTAGGACCTGCGACATCAGGTGCAACTGCAGCTGCGGTAGCTAACGCTACAAAAGCAGGTGTTCCATTGATTTCGCCAAGTGCGACTCAAGATGGATTGACTAAAGGTCAAGATTACCTCTTTATCGGAACATTCCAAGATAGCTTCCAAGGAAAAATTATCTCAAACTATGTTACTGAAAAATTAAACGCTAAGAAAGTTGTTCTATACACTGACAACGCCAGCGACTATGCTAAAGGTATTGCCAAAGCCTTCCGTGAAGCATACAAAGGTGAAATCGTTGCAGATGAAACTTTCGTAGCAGGTGACACAGACTTCCAAGCAGCTCTTACAAAAATGAAAGGGAAAGACTTTGATGCTATCATTGTTCCTGGTTACTACACTGAAGCTGGTAAAATTGTAAACCAAGCGCGTGGTATGGGAATTGACAAACCAATCGTTGGTGGTGATGGATTCAACGGTGAAGAGTTTGTGCAACAAGCAACTCCTGAAAAAGCATCAAACATCTACTTTATCTCAGGCTTCTCAACTACTGTAGAAGTTTCAGCTAAAGCAAAAGCCTTCCTGGACGCTTACCGTGCTAAGTACAATGAAGAGCCTTCAACATTTGCAGCCTTAGCTTATGATTCAGTTCACCTTGTAGCAAACGCAGCAAAAGGTGCTAAAAACTCAGGTGAGATTAAGGACAACCTTGCTAAAACAAAAGACTTTGAAGGTGTAACTGGTCAAACAAGCTTCGATGCGGACCACAACACAGTCAAAACAGCTTACATGATGACCATGAATAATGGTAAGGTTGAAGCAGCAGAAGTTGTAAAACCATAATAGAAAATGTTGAAATAGGGAATGAGCCTCTGACTCACTCCCTGTTTCGATGTTTAATACTCTTTGAAAATCAAATTCAAACTGCGTCAACGTCGCCTTGCCGTACTCAAGTACAGCCTGCGGCTAGTTTCCTAGTTTGCTCTTTGATTTTCATTGAGTATAAGAACCTATCAAAAAGTGAGGGAAAACCCTCAAAATTATATATAGAAAGAGTGAATCTTATGCTCCAACAACTAGTAAATGGTTTGATTCTAGGTAGTGTTTATGCGCTGTTAGCCCTAGGATATACCATGGTTTACGGAATTATCAAGCTCATCAACTTCGCCCACGGTGATATTTATATGATGGGAGCCTTTATCGGTTATTTCTTGATTAATTCTTTCCAAATGAATTTCTTTGTAGCGCTTATTGTAGCTATGATAGCGACAGCCGTCCTTGGTGTCGTGATTGAGTTTCTTGCTTACCGACCTTTGCGCCACTCTACTCGTATTGCTGTTTTGATTACGGCTATTGGGGTGTCTTTCCTATTGGAGTATGGCATGGTCTATCTGGTTGGTGCCAATACTCGTGCCTTCCCTCAAGCGATTCAAACAGTTCGCTATGATTTGGGGCCAATTAGCTTAACGAATGTACAGTTAATGATTTTGGCCATTTCCTTGATTTTGATGATTTTGTTACAAGTCATTGTCCAAAAGACTAAGATGGGGAAAGCCATGCGTGCTGTATCTGTAGATAGCGATGCGGCACAATTGATGGGGATCAATGTAAACCGTACTATCAGCTTTACCTTTGCTTTGGGTTCAGCTCTTGCGGGTGCAGCTGGTGTTCTGATTGCCCTCTATTATAACTCTCTTGAGCCTTTGATGGGGGTTACTCCAGGTCTTAAGTCTTTCGTTGCCGCAGTACTTGGTGGTATCGGGATTATTCCTGGTGCGGCTCTTGGTGGTTTTGTGATTGGTTTATTGGAAACTTTTGCGACAGCCTTTGGAATGTCAGACTTCCGTGATGCCATTGTTTATGGAATCCTGTTGTTGATCTTGATTGTCCGCCCAGCAGGTATTCTTGGTAAAAATGTGAAAGAGAAGGTGTAAACGATGAAAGAAAATTTAAAAGTTAATATTCTATGGTTACTCCTTTTGTTAGCTGGCTATGGCTTGATTAGTGTATTGGTTTCAGTTGGAGTACTCAACCTATTCTATGTACAGATTTTACAACAAATTGGAATTAATATTATTTTGGCTGTTGGCCTTAACTTAATCGTTGGTTTTTCAGGACAATTTTCACTTGGGCATGCTGGTTTCATGGCGATTGGTGCCTATGCAGCAGCTATTATTGGTTCTAAATCACCAACCTACGGTGCCTTCTTTGGAGCCATGCTTGTAGGTGCTTTGCTTTCAGGGGCAGTTGCCTTGCTTGTCGGAATTCCAACCTTACGCTTGAAGGGGGACTATCTTGCGGTAGCGACTCTTGGTGTTTCTGAAATTATCCGTATCTTTATCATCAATGGTGGAAGCCTTACAAATGGTGCAGCAGGTATCTTGGGAATTCCAAACTTTACAACTTGGCAAATGGTTTACTTCTTTGTCGTGATTACAACCATTGCAACCTTGAACTTCTTGCGTAGTCCAATTGGTCGTTCAACCCTCTCCGTTCGTGAGGATGAAATTGCTGCAGAGTCAGTCGGTGTTAATACAACTAAAATTAAAATTATTGCTTTTGTCTTTGGTGCTATTACTGCAAGTATTGCAGGGTCACTTCAGGCAGGATTTATCGGCTCTGTCGTACCGAAAGATTACACCTTCATCAACTCAATCAATGTTCTTATTATTGTTGTATTTGGTGGACTTGGTTCCATTACAGGTGCAATTGTTTCAGCAATTGTCCTTGGAATTTTGAATATGCTTCTCCAAGATGTTGCTAGTGTGCGTATGATTATTTACGCTTTGGCCTTGGTCTTGGTAATGATTTTCAGACCAGGTGGACTCCTTGGAACATGGGAATTGAGCCTATCACGTTTCTTTAAAAAATCTAAGAAGGAGGAACAAAACTAATGGCATTACTTGAAGTAAAACAGTTAACCAAACATTTTGGCGGTCTAACAGCTGTTGGAGATGTGACTCTTGAATTGAACGAAGGGGAACTGGTTGGACTAATCGGTCCAAATGGAGCTGGGAAAACAACCCTTTTCAACCTTTTGACGGGTGTTTATGAACCAAGTGAGGGGACAGTAACCTTAGATGGTCACCTTTTGAATGGAAAGGCACCATATAAGATTGCTTCTTTGGGACTTGGACGTACTTTCCAAAATATCCGTCTCTTTAAAGACTTAACAGTTTTGGACAATGTTTTGATTGCCTTTGGCAACCATCACAAACAACATGTTTTTGCTAGTTTTTTGCGCTTACCAGCTTTTTACAAGAGTGAAAAAGAATTAAAAGCTAAAGCTTTGGAATTGTTGAAAATCTTTGATTTAGATGGTGATGCAGAGACTCTTGCTAAAAACCTCGCCTACGGACAACAACGTCGTTTGGAAATTGTTCGTGCCCTTGCTACGGAACCTAAAATTCTCTTTTTAGATGAACCAGCAGCAGGGATGAACCCACAGGAAACAGCAGAATTGACTGAGTTAATTCGTCGTATCAAAGATGAATTTAAAATTTCAATCATGCTGATTGAACACGATATGAACCTGGTCATGGATGTTACAGAACGTATCTACGTACTTGAATATGGTCGTTTGATTGCTCAAGGAACTCCAGACGAAATTAAGACCAATAAACGCGTTATTGAAGCTTATCTAGGAGGTGAAGCCTAATGTCTATGTTAAAAGTTGAAAATCTTTCTGTACATTACGGTATGATCCAAGCAGTCCGTGATGTAAGCTTTGAAGTGAATGAAGGAGAGGTTGTTTCCCTTATCGGTGCCAATGGTGCAGGTAAGACAACTATTCTCCGTACCTTGTCTGGTTTAGTTAGACCGAGTTCAGGAAAAATTCAATTTTTAGGTCAAGAAATCCAAAAAATGCCAGCTCAGAAAATCGTGGCAGGTGGTCTTTCACAAGTTCCAGAAGGACGCCACGTCTTTCCTGGCTTGACTGTTATGGAAAATCTTGAAATGGGAGCTTTCTTAAAGAAAAATCGTGAAGAAAATCAAGCTAATTTGAAGAAAGTTTTCTCACGCTTTCCTCGTCTTGAAGAACGGAAGAACCAAGATGCAGCTACTCTTTCAGGGGGGGAACAACAAATGCTTGCCATGGGACGTGCTCTTATGTCAACACCAAAACTTCTTCTTTTAGATGAACCATCAATGGGACTTGCCCCAATCTTTATTCAAGAGATTTTTGATATCATTCAAGACATCCAGAAACAAGGAACAACCGTCCTCTTGATTGAACAAAATGCCAATAAAGCACTCGCAATCTCTGACCGAGGATATGTACTGGAAACAGGGAAAATCGTTCTATCAGGAACAGGAAAAGAACTCGCTTCATCAGAAGAAGTCAGAAAAGCGTATCTTGGTGGCTAAAACAATCCAGTGGATTGTTTTAGTCGGCAGATGAAGATTACGAAGCAGTCATCAAATCCAGGGGATTATTTTAGTCTGCATATAGAGATTGCAAAGCAATTCTCATCTGCACTGGAAGGTTAGCTTCTAATCATTGAAATGGAACAGAATGAAGTGTGTCTACCCTTCATTCACAGAGCTCGATTTCAGAGCTCATTGTCAACTGTAGTGGTTTGAAGAAAAGCTAAGATCTAGAAAGGACACGTTTCGTCCTTTCTTTTTTGATGTTCAGAGCGATAAAAATCCTTTTTTTGAAGTTTTCAAAGTTCCGAAAACCAAAGGCATTGCGCTTGATAAGTTTGATGAGATTATTCGTTGCTTCCAGTTTGGCGTTGGAAAAGGGGAGTTGAAGGGCGTTGGCAATTTTCTCTTTATCCTTGAGAAAGGTTTTAAAGACAGTATGAAAAAGAGGATGAACCTGCTTTAGATTGTCCTCAATGAGTCCGAAAAATTTGTCTGCCTCCTTGTTCTGAAAGTGAAAAAGCAGGAGTTGGTAGAGATGATAGTGGTGTTTCAAGTCTTCCGAATAGCTCAAAAGCTTATCTAGAATCTCTTTATTGGTCAAGTACATACGAAAAGTAGGGCGATAAAAACGTTTATCGCTGAGTTTTCGACTATCTTGTTGAATGAGTTTCCAGTAACGCTTGATAACCTTGTATTCATGAGATTTTTGATGAAACTGATTCATGACTTGAACACGGACACGACTCATAGCACGGCTAAGATGTTGTACAATGTGAAAGCGATCCAACACGATTTTAGCGTTTGGGAGTGAAACAGTCTGGGAGACTGTTTCAGCCTGAGCCTAGAAATTAGAAAGCGAATCTGTTTAGCTAAGGCATAGTAGGGACTAAACATATCCATAGTAATGATTTTCACCTGACATAGGACTGCTCTATCGTAGCGCAGAAAATGATTTCGGATGATAGGCTGTGTTCTTCCCTCAAGAACAGTGATGATATTGAGATTGTCAAAATCTTGCGTAATGAAACTCATCTTTCCCTTGGTAAAGGAGTACTCATCCCAAGACATAGTCTTTGGAAGCCGAGAAAAATCATGCTTAAAGTGAAAGTCATTGAGCTTGCGAATGACAGTTGAAGTTGAAATGGCCTGCTGGTGGGCAATATCGGTCATAGAAGTCTTTTCAATCAACTTTTGCTCAATTTTTATTGATGAGAGAAGTTTTGGAGAGAGTCATTTTCGAGAAATGATAGCACTTGAAACAGCTTTTCTAAGAAGGGGTTCTATTGGGGATACCAATTGTTTCAAGGTAAGGAATTTTAGACAATTTTTGAAAATCATATTTCTTCATTTGGCTAGCGTAATCAGGACGAGATAGAGCATCATAATCCAGTTTAGCGATGATTTCCTGTGGATATTCCTGTTAATTTAATTGTTCCATACGATTCTTTCTAATGATGGTTTGGTCATTTTTCATTCTAGATATTACGGAACTTTTTCTACAACAAAATAGGCTTCATAATATCTATAGGGAATTTACCCACTACAAATATTATAGTTCCCTGTTTTCTTACTATAGAATCTAACTTGACAAAAGCAAATGTTCATTGTATAATCGAATAGATAAAAACATTGAACAAAAGAGGTTGAGGATATGCTATCAAAAAAACAATTTAAACTTTTACATTTTTTGTTGACTAACAAAGACGAAAACTTTACGCAGAGACAATTGGCTGAACAGCTAGATATCGCTTTGGGGACGGTAAATAATCTTCTCAAGGAATGTAAAGAAGAGAAGTGGATCAGTGAGGAAAATCACTTAACTGACTTAGGTGAGGATGCTTTGGCTCCGTATCAGGTGAAGAATGCCATTATCATGGCTGCAGGTATGAGTAGCCGCTTTGCCCCTTTGTCTTATGAGCTACCTAAAGGATTGCTTCAAGTCAAAGGTGAGCGTTTGATTGAGAGAGAAATCAAGCAATTGCAAGAAGCTGGGATAGAGGATATTACAGTCATTGTAGGTTATCTGCAAGAAAAAATGTTCTATCTGGCAGAAAAGTTTGGCGTTAAAATCGTTGTGAATAATGATTACTACAAATACAATAACTGTTCTTCTCTCATGCTAGTCAGAGATCAACTTTCCAACACTTATATCTGTTCATCAGATAATTATTTTGTAGAAAATCCGTTTGAACGATACATTTACAGGGGTTATTATTCGACTATATTTGCAGAAGGAGACACAGACGAATACTGCTCTAAGGAAGACTCCAATCACACGATTATCGATATTCAAATCGGTGGGACGAATACTTGGGCTATGGTGGGGCACGTTTATTTTGATCGTGCATTTAGTGAAAAGTTTGTAGATATTTTAGAAACTGAATTTAAGCACGAACCATATCGCGAACAACTCTGGGAAGATTATTATAGTCGTCACGTCAAGGAGCTTCCTTTAGAAGCTCGGCATTATTCAGCAGACATTGTTAAGGAGTTTGATTCACTAGATGAGTTGCGTCAGTTTGATGAACACTATTTGGTGAATACGAATTCGGAAATCATTGATAACATCTGTAAGACATTAGGATGTATAGCTTCAGATATTGTCAATATCAAACCTCTAAAAGATGGTCTAACCAACACTTCGTTTTCATTTGACTGCCTAGGGAAGAAATGTGTTTACCGTCATCCGGGTAGAGGAACGGAGAATTATATCGATCGTGCTAGTGAAGCGGCTTCCATGGAAATTGCTGCAAAATTAAAGATTGACCGTACTTTTGTTGCCATGAACAAGAATGAGGGCTGGAAAATTTCAGAATTTATCCCTAATGCCAAGCAACTAGATTATGATAATTGGGATGATGTAGCAAAAGCAATGGAGCTCTTGAGACGCTTGCACCAATCTGGAGAAAAAACAGATCATTCTTTTGATCAATTTGAGGGAATTGATGATTTTAGACAAAAATTAAAAGCTAGCAATCGTTTTGAATTTGATGGACTTGAAGAGTTGGATAAGAATGTCTCAGTTCTCGAGAAGCTTTTACAAGAAGATAAAGCGAAAAAGGTTCTCTGCCACGGAGATTCTTATAGCCCAAATTTTTTGTTGAATGAAGCTGGAGAAATGAGCTTGATTGATTGGGAATATTCTGGTATGGGAGATCCAGCAGGAGATTTAGGAACCTTTATCGGGTGTTCAAATTATACAGTAGAAGAAGCTGAAAAGGTACTTGAAATCTATTTAAAAGAAGTTCCAGACAAGAGAACCAAACGACACTATTTTGCCTATGTATCAGTGACTTCATATTATTGGTTTTTGTGGGCCCTGTTCCAAGAAAGCGTTGGAAAACCAGTAGGTGAATTTCTTTATATCTGGTATCGTTATACCAAGCAGTATGGAAAACTTGCATTAGATTTATACTTAGAGGAGAATTGAGATGAAACCGACATCTGAAATTGAAGAATTAGTAGCAAATGAAACGAAAAGAAGGCTAGAAGAAATGGAATCACCAAACTATGTGTTTGCTCAGCCATTTTTAAAAAGTGATTTTACTATAGTCATCGCCCTAGTCATAGTCAACCTCATTTTGATTATCCTAGCCATGACAGGAGGTATTCAATAAAATGTCCAAGATGAATGACTTTATTCAACAGGAGACGATAACGGGAATTGTTCCCATGACCAACAAGGATCGTCAGTATTCTTTCTGGGATCTCTTCTTATCGACAAGTGGTTTTGCTATTGCAACTTGGTGTTATACCCAAGGAGCTTATGTGGCTCAATATTTGACCTTTAATCAAATGTTGATTAATATTTTTAGCTTTAACATTATCTGGGTTTTTATCGAATGTCTCCCAATCTTGTTTGCGGTTAAATATGGAATTGATTTGTGGATTTGGTTGAGGGCTGTCTTAGGAAAAAAAGGGGTAGCCTTGCTATCAACCATTATTAGCTTAGCTAACTTTGGCTGGTACGCCGTTGCGGCTAATCTTTTTGCCAATTCTATGATCCACTTGGGAAATAATTTTGGCCTTGGTTTAGACAAGGGAGTATGGGCACCGATTTTAGGTACTCTCTGTGTTCTCCTTGGAACGCTGATTGCCCTTGGAGGTCCAGAAGTGATCAAATGGACCAATAGATTCTTGGTCATTGCCTTGTTGATTGTCGGTCTCATTATCGTTGGAATCTGTTTTGTAGCTGTGCCTATCACTGACATTATGAATATTCAACCAGCTACCCAAGGAGATTTAACGCCATTAGAACGCTTCATGCTTTCTGGGGAAGGAAATGTTGCTTTTGCCTTCTCTTGGTCTACACAAGCATTGGTCTTGCCACGTTTGGCAAAATCAGAACGTAGTGGCTATTGGGCTACAGCTTTATCATACGGGATTGTCGCTCCATTCTTCGTTGCGACAGGTGGAGTCATGGCTCTAGCCATGTTTGTCAAAACAGGTGTTTATGAAAGTGATCCAACGACGATGCTTTCCACTCTAAGCACACCTGCCTTTGCCCTTTTAAGTTTACTATTAGTAGCCTTTGCCAATATTGGAACCCAAGGTACAGGATCTTATGTGAACTGTATGATTGTAAAAAGTGGGATGCCCAAAGTAAGCTATAAACTAATGGTTTGGATTGCCATGGTTTACGTGAGCCTACTCACCATCTGGGGAGGAGTAGAAGAGTATTTCGGCTCTTTCATCTCCCTAGCCGCCTATATTCAGGGGCCAATTATTGGTATGATTGTTGTTGATTATTTTATCTTAAGAAAACGAAAACTTGACTTGCGTTCAGCTTATTTCCTTGAGGGACACGATGCTTACGAGTTTACCAAAGGATTTAACTTAGTTGGCTTATCTTGCGTATTTATCTCCTTGTTGGTTGCAGTACTATTTGTTTATAACCCTGTAACAGCACAGATTCAAAGCCCAATCTTTTTAATCACAACGGGTAGTGGCTTTACTGCGATTTTTGGAGGTCTATTGTACTGGTTAGCTAGCTTAACTCGTTTAAAACGCTATATGCTCAAGGATCGAGATTCCATTACGATTTAAGAATAGAGGATTGATTAGAAACGTCCCTCTTACTAGAGAATTTAGAAAATCTTTATTGATACGGTAGAATAGGCTGAACAGGTATTTGAAATTTCTGTAGAAGAAATTCCAAACGTGAAAACGAAATACAGCTATCTAGCTCAGGTGTTTGGAACATCATACTATCACTCTTTTGTGAGGATTATTTTAAGTAAATCCATTAGGAAAGTTTCTCTATATTTGGTACCACTATAGTGGGCAGTATGGTCAACTAAAATTAATTTTTAGTCGGAGGAATGACAAAATAAGAATTGGTATTGAACTTGAACAATTAGTTGTAGGAGAAACTAAAAAATGACTATAAAAATGAAAGCCTTAATCTATGTGTATTTATCTCCCCTTTCTTAAAAGTTTATTTTACATAAGTAATTGATATGATAGTCAATCATATTCTGATTATCTTAGCCATGACAGGAGGTATTCAATAAAATGTCCAAGATGAATGACTTCATTCAACAGGAGACCATAACGGGAATCGTTCCCATGACCAACAAGGATCGTCAGTATTCTTTCTGGGATCTCTTCCTATCGACAAGTGGTTTTGCCATCGCAACCTGGTGTTATACCCAAGGAGCCTATGTGGCTCAATATTTAACCTTTAATCAAATGTTGATTAATATTTTTAGTTTTAACATTATCTGGGTCTTTATTGAATGTCTCCCTATTTTGTTTGCGGTTAAATATGGAATTGATTTATGGATTTGGTTGAGAGCCGTTCTAGGTAAAAAAGGGGTGGCCATTCTATCAACCGTGATTAGTCTGGCGAATTTTGGTTGGTACGCCGTTACCGCTGATCTTTTTGCCAGCTCCATGATTCATTTGGCAAATAATTTTGGGCTTGGTTTAGACAAGGGAGTATGGGCACCGATTCTAGGCACCCTCTGTGTTCTCCTTGGAACGCTGATTGCTCTTGGGGGCCCAGATGTGATTAAAGGTACTAATCGCTTTCTGGTGGTTGCCTTGTTATTTGTTGGGCTAATCATCGTTGGAATCTGTTTTGTTGCGGTTCCGATTAGCGATATTATGAATGTCCAACCTGCCATCCAAGAAAATTTGACACCGATTGAACGTTTTATGATGTCAGGGGAAGGAAATGTGGCCGTAGCCTTTTCTTGGTCTACACAAGCCTTTGTCTTACCACGTTTGGCAAAATCAGAACGCAGTGGCTATTGGGCTACAGCCTTGTCATATGGGGTTGTTGCTCCATTCTTTGCTGCGACAGGTGGAGTCATGGCTCTAGCCATGTTTGTCAAAACAGGTGTTTATGAAAGTGATCCAACAACCATGCTATCAACTCTAAGCACACCTGCCTTTGCCCTTTTAAGTTTACTACTAGTAGCCTTTGCAAATATTGGAACCCAAGGGACAGGATCATACGTGAACTGTATGATTGTAAAAAGTGGGATGCCCAAAGTAAGCTATAAACTAATGGTTTGGATTGCCATGGTATACGTGAGCCTACTTACAATTTGGGGAGGAGTGGAAGAGTACTTCGGTTCCTTCATCTCACTAGCCGCTTATATTCAAGGACCCATTATCGGAATGATAGTTGTCGACTACTTTATTTTGAGAAAACGAAAACTCGATTTGCGTTCAGCCTATTTCCTTGAGGGACATAAAGCTTATGAGTTTACAAATGGCTTTAATCTGGTAGGATTATCTTGTGTAATCATTTCCTTGTTAGTTGCGGTACTATTTGTTTATAACCCTGTAACAAAGCACATCCAGAGTCCTATGTTCCTGCTCACAACTGGTAGTGGCTTCACTGCAATTTTTGGAGGTCTATTGTACTGGTTAGCTAGCTTAACTCGTTTAAAACGCTATATGCTCAAGGATAAAGATTCCGTTAAGATTTAAGTTTAAGAGAGAACGTTGTGTACTACCCCAAAAAGTTGGAAAAATAATTATTGAAAGGATTTAGTTCTGTATTGCACAGGACTAAGTCCTTTTAGTTTTACATTAATTCGTTTATTATTGTAGTAATCAATGTAGTCTACAATAGCTTGTTCTAATTGCTTAAGAGACGTAAACGTCTTCTTATAGCCATAAAATATTTCCGATTTCAAAATGCCGAAGAAGGAAGCCACGTCTTCCCTGGCTTGACTGTTATGGAAAATCTAGAAATGGGAGCTTTCTTAAAGAAAAATCGTGAAGAAAATCAAGCTAATTTGAAGAAAGTTTTCTCACGCTTTCCTCGTCTTGAAGAACGGAAGAACCAAGATGCGGCCACACTTTCAGGAGGGGAACAACAAATGCTTGCCATGGGACGCGCTCTTATGTCAACACCAAAACTTCTTCTTTTAGATGAACCCTCAATGGGACTTGCCCCAATCTTTATCCAAGAGATTTTTGATATCATTCAAGACATCCAGAAACAAGGAACAACCGTCCTCTTGATTGAACAAAATGCCAATAAAGCACTCGCAATCTCTGACCGAGGCTATGTACTGGAAACAGGAAAAATTGTCCTATCAGGAACAGGAAAAGAACTCGCCTCATCAGAAGAAGTCAGAAAAGCATATCTGGGTGGCTAAACTAGTCTGGGAGACTAGTTTAGGTTGCGGATAGAGATTGCAAAGCAATCTTTATCTACATTAAAAGATGAATTTCTAATAATTGAAAAAATCGAATGAAATGTATCTTACCTTCATTCAGAGAGCTCTATTTCAGAGCTCTTTTTGCTAGCTTATTCATACTTTTCTGAATTTTGAAAAAGAAATGTAAGCGTTTGATAGATTTACAAAAAGATTGTATAATAGGGATAAGAATAGAAAAGGAGAAGTCTCATGGCAGTTAAAGATTTTATGACCCGCAAGGTAGTTTATATTAGTCCGGATACAACAGTATCTCATGCAGCAGATTTGATGAGAGAGCAAGGGTTGCACCGCTTGCCTGTTATCGAAAATGATCAATTGGTTGGTTTGGTAACTGAAGGAACCATTGCGCAAGCTAGTCCATCAAAAGCAACCAGTCTTTCTATCTATGAGATGAATTATCTTCTAAATAAGACCAAAGTAAAAGATGTCATGATTCGAGATGTTGTTACTGTTTCAGGTTATGCTAGTCTAGAAGATGCAACTTATCTGATGCTGAAAAACAAGATTGGTATTCTTCCTGTTGTTGATAACCATCAAGTCTATGGTGTTATTACTGACCGTGACGTTTTCCAAGCCTTTCTTGAAATTGCTGGCTATGGTGAAGAAGGAATTCGTGTGCGCTTTGTTACTGAAGATGAAGTCGGTGTTCTCGGAAAGATTGTTTCTTTGATTGTAGAAGAAAATTTGAATATCTCCCATACAGTCAATATTCCACGAAAAGATGGCAAGGTGATTATCGAAGTACAAATCGATGGCTCAATTGATTTACCAGCCTTGAAAGAAAAATTTGAATCAGAGAATATTCAAGTAGAAGAAATTACTCGAACTTCAGCAAAAGTCTTGTAAGAAGGGAAGCCGAAAGGCTTCTTTTTGCGTGCAATAAGGGATTAGAGCAAAAAATGGAAAGAAATGATAGATTATGGTATAATAAAACGATATAAAAAAGGAGTATTTATGGACATTTCAGAAATTCGTCAGAAAATTGACGCAAATCGTGAAAAATTAGCTTCTTTCAGGGGGTCTCTTTGACCTCGAGGGTCTAGAGGAAGAGATTGCCATCTTGGAAAACAAGATGACAGAACCTGATTTTTGGAACGATAATATCGCGGCCCAAAAAACGTCGCAAGAATTAAATGAATTAAAAAACACCTACAACACATTCCACAAAATGGAAGAGTTGCAGGATGAAGTTGAAATTTTATTAGACTTTTTAGCTGAAGATGAGTCAGTGCATGAAGAATTGGTTGCACAGTTATCAGAACTTGCTAAGATGATGACCAGTTACGAGATGACCTTGCTCTTGTCAGAACCTTATGACCATAATAATGCGATTTTGGAAATCCATCCAGGATCGGGTGGTACCGAGGCTCAGGACTGGGGTGATATGTTGCTTCGTATGTACACTCGCTATGGAAATGCTAAAGGCTTTAAAGTGGAAGTTTTGGATTACCAAGCAGGAGATGAAGCTGGTATTAAGTCAGTAACCCTATCATTTGAAGGGCCTAATGCCTATGGCCTTCTCAAGTCAGAAATGGGTGTTCACCGTTTGGTGCGAATTTCACCATTTGACTCTGCTAAACGTCGCCATACCTCTTTCACATCGGTGGAAGTAATGCCAGAATTGGATGATACCATTGAAGTGGAAATCCGTGAAGATGATATCAAGATGGATACTTTCCGTTCAGGTGGTGCTGGTGGACAAAACGTCAATAAGGTTTCAACAGGTGTGCGTTTGACACACATTCCTACGGGAACTGTGGTCCAATCAACAGTGGATCGTACCCAATATGGAAATAGAGATCGTGCCATGAAGATGTTGCAGGCTAAGCTCTATCAAATGGAGCAAGAAAAGAAAGCTGCGGAAGTTGATTCCCTCAAGGGTGAGAAAAAGGAAATCACATGGGGAAGCCAAATCCGTTCATATGTTTTCACGCCATATACTATGGTAAAAGATCACCGAACTAGCTTTGAAGTTGCACAAGTAGATAAGGTTATGGATGGAGACCTAGATGGTTTTATTGATGCCTATCTCAAGTGGCGAATTAGCTAAGATAGAAAGGAACTCACATGTCAATTATTGAAATGAGAGATGTCGTCAAAAAATACGACAACGGAACGACTGCCCTACGTGGTGTTTCGGTAAGCGTTCAACCAGGGGAATTTGTTTACATCGTAGGACCTTCAGGAGCTGGGAAATCAACCTTTATTCGTTCTTTGTATCGCGAAGTAAAAATCGAAAAAGGAAGCTTATCTGTTGCTGGTTTTAATCTGGTTAAAATTAAAAAGAAAGATGTTCCTCTCCTACGTCGTAGTGTTGGGGTTGTCTTCCAAGATTATAAACTGTTACCAAAGAAAACCGTTTATGAAAATATTGCTTATGCAATGGAGGTAATTGGAGAAAGTCGCCGTAATATCAAAAAACGTGTTATGGAAGTCTTAGACTTGGTTGGATTGAAGCATAAGGTTCGTTCTTTCCCAAATGAACTTTCAGGGGGAGAACAGCAACGGATTGCAATTGCACGTGCCATTGTAAACAATCCAAAAGTATTGATTGCGGACGAACCAACAGGAAACTTGGACCCAGATAATTCATGGGAAATTATGAACTTGCTGGAACGCATCAATCTCCAAGGTACAACTGTCTTGATGGCTACCCACAACAGTCAGATTGTAAATACCTTGCGCCACCGTGTCATTGCCATTGAAAATGGCCGTGTCGTTCGTGACGAAGCTAAAGGAGAATATGGATACGATGATTAGTAGATTTTTTCGTCATTTATTTGAATCGTTAAAAAGTTTGAAACGAAATGGCTGGATGACAGTAGCTGCTGTTAGTTCAGTTATGATTACTTTGACCTTGGTTGCAATATTTGCATCTGTTATCTTTAATACGGCTAAACTAGCTACAGATATCGAAAATAATGTCCGAGTAATGGTATACATTCGTAAGGACGTAGCTGATAATAGTGAGACGATTGAAAAAGAAGGTCAAACTGTTACAAATAACGACTACCATAAGGTATATGATGCTTTGAAAGGTATGTCAACCGTTAAAAGTGTTACGTTTTCAAGTAAAGAAGAACAATATGAAAAGTTGACAGAAACAATGGGGGACAACTGGAAAATCTTTGAAGGCGATGCCAATCCTCTTTATGATGCATATATCGTTGATACAAATACACCCAGTGATGTAAAGACAGTAGCAGAAGAAGCTAAAAAAATCGAAGGTGTATCAGAAGTTCAAGATGGTGGTGCTAATACAGAACGCTTGTTTAAGTTAGCCTCATTTATTCGTGTCTGGGGACTAGTTATCGCTGGATTATTGATTTTCATTGCGGTGTTCTTGATTTCTAATACTATACGTATCACCATTATTTCACGAAGCCGTGAAATTCAAATCATGCGTTTAGTAGGTGCTAAGAATGGCTATATCCGCGGACCTTTCTTGCTTGAAGGTGCCTTCATTGGTTTGCTTGGAGCAACACTTCCATCAGTTCTGGTATTTATTGTCTATAAAATGGTTTACCAATCGGTTAATAAGTCATTGGTTGGTCAGAACCTTTCAATGATATCACCAGAAGTATTCAGTCCACTGATGATTGCTCTATTATTTGTGATTGGAATTTTTATCGGTTCAATCGGATCAGGAATTTCAATGCGCCGATTCCTGAAAATCTAAAATAAAATAGAAGTATATTTGAGGAGATTTTAATATCTCCTTTTTTACTACAAAAATTTTAGAAAAAAGTCTACTTTTTTTTATAAAAGCCTTTACAAAAAAAATTAAAGTGGTATAATTAAATTATAGAAAGTGCAAACGTTTTCGTAAAACGTTTGCCTAAATAAAAATAAAGGAGATTTGAATGATGAAAGATACATTCAAAAATGTCTTGTCTTTCGAGTTTTGGCAAAAATTCGGTAAGGCTTTGATGGTGGTTATCGCGGTTATGCCGGCTGCTGGTTTGATGATTTCAATCGGTAAGTCTATCGTAATGATTAACCCAACTTTTGCACCACTTGTAGTTACAGGTGGAATTCTTGAGCAAATTGGTTGGGGGGTTATCGGTAACCTTCACATTTTGTTTGCCCTAGCAATTGGAGGAAGCTGGGCTAAAGAACGTGCTGGTGGTGCTTTCGCCGCTGGTCTTGCCTTCATCTTGATTAACCGTATCACTGGTACAATCTTTGGTGTATCAGGAGATATGTTGAAAAATCCAGATGCTATGGTCACAACTCTCTTTGGTGGTTCAATCAAAGTTGCTGATTACTTCATTAGTGTTCTTGAAGCTCCAGCATTGAACATGGGTGTGTTTGTAGGGATTATCTCAGGTTTTGTAGGGGCAACTGCTTACAATAAATACTACAACTTCCGTAAACTTCCTGATGCACTTTCATTCTTCAACGGGAAACGTTTCGTACCATTTGTAGTTATTCTTCGTTCAGCAATCGCTGCAATTCTACTTGCTGCCTTCTGGCCAGTAGTTCAAACAGGTATCAATAGCTTTGGTATCTGGATTGCCAACTCACAAGAAACTGCTCCAATCCTTGCACCATTCTTGTATGGTACTTTGGAACGTTTGCTCTTGCCATTTGGTCTTCACCATATGTTGACTATCCCAATGAACTACACAGCTCTTGGTGGTACTTATGACATTTTAACTGGTGCAGCTAAAGGTACTCAAGTATTTGGTCAAGACCCACTATGGCTTGCATGGGTAACAGACCTTGTTAACCTTAAAGGTACAGATGCAAGTCACTACCAACAATTGTTAGATACTGTTCACCCAGCTCGTTTCAAAGTTGGACAAATGATCGGTTCATTCGGTATCTTGATGGGTATGATCGTTGCTATCTACCGTAATGTCGATGCTGATAAGAAACATCAATATAAAGGTATGATGATTGCGACAGCTCTTGCAACATTCTTGACAGGGGTTACTGAACCAATCGAATACATGTTCATGTTTGTAGCAACACCTATGTATCTTGTTTACTCACTTGTTCAAGGTGCTGCCTTCGCTATGGCTGACGTAGTAAACCTACGTGTCCACTCATTCGGTTCAATTGAATTCTTGACTCGTACACCACTAGCAATTAATGCTGGTATTGGTATGGATATCGTTAACTTTATCTGGGTAACTGTTCTCTTTGCCGTAATCATGTACTTTATCGCAAACTTCATGATTCAAAAATTCAACTACGCAACTCCAGGACGTAACGGAAACTATGAAACTGCTGAAGGTTCAGAAGAAGCTAGCAGCGAAGTGAAAGTTGCAGCTGGTTCTCAAGCTGTAAACATTATCAACCTTCTTGGTGGACGTGCAAACATCGTTGATGTAGACGCATGTATGACTCGTCTTCGTGTAACTGTAAAAGACGCTGACAAAGTCGGTGATGCAGAACAATGGAAAGCAGAAGGAGCTATGGGTCTTGTCATGAAAGGACAAGGAGTTCAAGCTATCTACGGTCCAAAAGCAGACGTATTGAAATCTGATATCCAAGATATCCTTGATTCAGGTGAAATCATTCCTGAAACTCTTCCAAGTCAAATGACAGAAGCACAACAAAATACAGTTCACTATAAAGGTCTTACTGAGGAAGTATACTCAGTAGCCGATGGTCAAGTTGTTGCTTTGGAACAAGTGAAAGATCCAGTATTTGCTCAAAAAATGATGGGTGATGGATTTGCTGTAGAACCTGCAAATGGAAACATTGTATCTCCAGTTTCAGGTACTGTATCAAGCATCTTCCCTACAAAACATGCTCTTGGTCTTGTGACTGAAGCAGGTCTTGAAGTACTTGTTCACATTGGTTTGGACACAGTAAGTCTTGAAGGAAAACCATTTACAGTTCATGTAGCAGAAGGACAAAAAGTTGCAGCAGGTGACTTACTTGTCACAGCTGACTTGGATGCTATCCGTGCAGCAGGACGTGAAACTTCAACAGTAGTTGTCTTCACAAATGGTGATGTTATTAAATCAGTTAAATTAGAACAAACAGGTTCTCTTGCAGCTAAAACAGCAGTTGCTAAAGTAGAATTGTAATACACTTGAGGTTGGAAGCTGTTTTCCAACCTCTTGTTTTAGGAGAAAAACATGAAATTTTTAACACTCAATACTCATAGCTGGATGGAAAAAGAAGCCGAGGAAAAATTCCAGCTTTTGCTTGAAGATATTCTTGATAAAGATTATGATTTGATTTGTTTCCAAGAAATCAATCAGGAAATCACCTCGCCTAAGGTAGAAGTTAATGATCTCTATCAAGCTTTACCAGCAGCTGAGCCGATTCATCAAGATCATTATGTTAGACTTTTGGTTGAAAAGTTGTCAGAGCAAGGGAAAGATTACTACTGGACTTGGGCCTATAACCATATTGGTTATGACCGCTACCATGAAGGTGTGGCTATCTTGTCTAAAACACCTATTGAAGCAAGAGAAATTTTGGTTTCAGATGTGGATGATCCAACAGACTATCATACTCGCCGTGTCGCTCTAGCTGAAACTGTAGTTGATGGTAAGGAACTTGCAGTTGCCAGTGTCCACCTTTCTTGGTGGGATAAAGGTTTCCAAGAAGAATGGGCACGATTTGAGGCTGTCTTGAAAGAATTGAACAAGCCACTTTTGCTTGCTGGAGATTTCAACAACCCAGCTGGTCAGGAAGGTTACCAAGCTATTTTAGCTAGTCCATTAGGCTTACAAGACGCATTTGAAGTTGCTCAAGAGAAAAGTGGTAGTTATACTGTTCCACCAGAAATTGATGGCTGGAAAGGGAACACAGAACCCCTTCGAATCGACTATGTTTTTACTACCCAAGAGTTAGCTGTAGAACATTTACATGTCGTATTTGATGGCAACAATAGTCCGCAAGTCAGTGATCACTACGGCTTGAGTGCTATTTTAAACTGGAAATAATAACTGAAAAGAGGTTGGAATCACGAAATTCCAGCCTTTTTCTGACTAGAGAAGCTACTGGAAATAGCCTAAATAAGTGAGACTACTGAAATGAAATAAAATGTGGTATAATTGATAAGATAGATAGAATCGAGGATATTATGTCATTTACGAAATTTCAATTTAAAAAATATATTAAAGAAGCCTTGGAGGAATTAAAATTTACAACTCCAACAGAGGTGCAAGATAAGTTGATTCCGATTGTCTTGGCAGGTCGTGACCTAGTCGGTGAATCAAAAACAGGTTCGGGTAAGACTCACACTTTCCTATTGCCGATTTTCCAGCAATTAGATGAAGCCAGCGATAGTGTTCAAGCAGTCATTACTGCACCGAGCCGTGAGTTGGCTACTCAGATTTACCAAGCAGCTCGTCAGATTGCAGCCCACTCAGAAGTGGAAGTTCGTGTGGTTAATTACGTGGGTGGTACAGATAAGGCTCGCCAGATTGACAAATTGGCAAGTAACCAGCCTCATATTGTTATCGGAACACCTGGCCGTATTTATGACTTAGTTAAGTCTGGTGACCTAGCTATTCACAAGGCTAAGACCTTTGTGGTCGATGAGGCAGATATGACCTTGGATATGGGATTCTTAGAAACTGTTGATAAGATTGCTGGAAGCCTTCCAAAAGACCTGCAATTCATGGTCTTCTCAGCGACTATTCCACAAAAACTGCAACCATTCTTGAAAAAATACTTATCAAATCCTGTTATGGAGAAAATCAAGACCAAAACGGTTATTTCTGATACTATTGATAATTGGTTGATTTCGACCAAGGGCCGAGATAAGAATGCTCAAATTTACCAGTTGACTCAGTTGATGCAACCGTATTTGGCAATGATTTTTGTTAACACTAAAACGCGTGCTGATGAATTGCATTCATATCTGACTGCTCAAGGCTTGAAGGTGGCAAAAATCCATGGGGATATTGCCCCTCGTGAGCGCAAACGTATCATGAATCAGGTTAAAAATTTGGATTTTGAGTATATTGTCGCAACAGATTTGGCAGCGCGTGGAATTGACATTGAAGGTGTCAGCCATGTCATCAATGATGCCATTCCGCAAGATTTGTCCTTCTTTGTTCACCGTGTTGGTCGTACTGGCCGAAATGGCCTGCCAGGTACAGCTATTACCCTTTATCAGCCAAGTGATGACTCGGATATCCGTGAGTTGGAGAAATTGGGAATCAAGTTTACTCCTAAGATGGTCAAAGACGGGGAATTTCAAGATACTTATGACCGTGATCGTCGTGCCAACCGTGAGAAAAAACAAGATAAACTTGATATCGAAATGATTGGTTTGGTTAAAAAGAAAAAGAAAAAAGTCAAACCAGGTTATAAGAAGAAAATTCAATGGGCGGTTGATGAAAAACGTCGCAAGACCAAGCGTGCTGAAAATCGTGCTCGCGGTCGTGCAGAGCGTAAAGCAAAACGTCAAACATTTTAATAGAAATTGTTGGAGTACTGAGCTCCAACTTTTTTATTTATGAGAATGAACTGTCTAAACAGAAACACTACATTAAAGACTGTAAATTGCGTTAAAAAATGGTATAATGATAAAGTTATATAGTCCCGATAAGATGGTAGAAATTTCTATTTTTTTGTTTCGAGTCGTAACTCGCAAAGACTGACGGCTCCAAAGTAGTCGCTCGTCATTCTA
The DNA here is from genome assembly GCF_018215285.2 of Streptococcus sp. 11-4097. Taxonomy (GTDB): domain Bacteria; phylum Bacillota; class Bacilli; order Lactobacillales; family Streptococcaceae; genus Streptococcus. Next base: position 1,475,219 of record NZ_CP185262.1, on the reverse strand, counting down.
CGGTTGCCGCTATAGTGCGGTCATCCTATGCGCCTTACTAGCTTCAGAAATAAAAAATTATCGTTTTTATTTCTTACGCGTCGTAACTCTTAGAAAATGAAAATACCTATCAGTACTTTGTAACTCTATAACACTATTTTTAAGGGGGGACATTTTTATGTCAGAACGTAAATTATTCACGTCTGAATCTGTATCTGAGGGGCATCCAGATAAGATTGCAGACCAAATTTCAGATGCGATTTTGGATGCTATTTTAGCTAAAGATCCAGAGGCGCACGTTGCTGCTGAGACAGCTGTATACACTGGTTCCGTCCATGTTTTTGGTGAAATTTCTACAAATGCCTATGTGGATATTAACCGTGTGGTTCGTGATACCATTGCAGAGATTGGATATACCAATACAGAATATGGTTTTTCTGCTGAGACTGTAGGAGTACATCCATCTTTGGTAGAACAATCTCCTGATATTGCCCAAGGTGTTAACGAAGCCTTGGAGGTTCGTGGGAATGCAGACCAAGATCCATTGGACTTAATTGGAGCTGGAGACCAAGGGCTTATGTTTGGATTTGCAGTGGATGAAACAGAAGAGCTCATGCCATTGCCAATTTCACTCAGTCATAAATTGGTTCGTCGTTTGGCAGAACTTCGTAAGTCTGGGGAAATCAGCTATCTTCGCCCAGATGCTAAATCACAAGTTACTGTTGAGTATGATGAAAATGACCGTCCAGTACGTGTGGACACAGTCGTTATTTCAACTCAGCACGATCCAGAAGTCAGCAACGAACAAATTCACAATGATGTCATTAATAAGGTTATTAAAGAGGTTATTCCAGCCTCTTACTTGGATGAGCAAACCAAATTCTTCATCAATCCAACTGGTCGCTTTGTCATCGGTGGACCTCAAGGGGACTCAGGTCTGACTGGTCGTAAGATTATAGTAGATACTTATGGTGGCTACTCTCGTCATGGTGGAGGTGCCTTCTCTGGTAAGGATGCGACTAAAGTGGACCGTTCAGCTTCTTATGCGGCTCGCTACATTGCCAAGAACATCGTTGCAGCAGGTCTTGCTAAGAAGGCAGAAGTGCAATTGGCCTATGCCATCGGTGTGGCCCAACCAGTTTCCGTTCGTATCGATACTTTTGGTACTGGAACGGTAGCTGAAAGCAAGCTTGAAAAAGCAGCGCGTCAAATCTTTGATCTTCGCCCGGCAGGAATTATCCAAATGCTGGATCTTAAACGTCCAATTTACCGTCAAACAGCGGCTTATGGACACATGGGACGTACAGATATTGACCTTCCATGGGAACGTTTGGATAAGGTAGATGCTTTGAAAGAAGCTGTAAAATAGATAAGAAAACCAACGTTTTGAACGTTGGTTTTTATAAATATAAGTTATCCTTATTTAAATAGGATTTGTAAATTGCTAGTCTGTTATAATTTATTTATTGTTTTTAAAAATACCCAGTTACCAATTGATTTTGATCCGTATTCTATATCCATAAAGTCTAGTAGGACATAATCGTTTTTTTCGTAGAATGAGGCATTTCTTGCTGTGCTGGTAATGAGACCCAAGTGCTTACAGCCTTTTGATTTGACATAGAGTTCAATCCCTTGTGTCAGAAAAGTACTGCCTATTCCCTGTCCCTTACTTGCTGTATTGACAGCTAAAGTCATCAAATACCAATCAAACTCTCCTGATTCTTCTAAATGCTTCTTAGAACGTTTTACAAAGTCAAAGTATTTAAAAAGATTTCGTGGTCGAATGTAGCGAAAAATGTTTGTTCCTCCATTTCGTAGATAGGATAGTATACAGAAATCTTTTTGTTGCAAAAGGGCAACTGCAAGTAATTCTCCATCTTGTTCCGCAACTAAACAGTTTCCTTTTTTAATATAGACTCTAGTAAGCAGAATTTGCAATGTTTCTACAAAAGCAGAATAGGAGTCAGGTTTCTTCAAATCGTCTTTTAAAATAGTTAAAAAAGGATAATCAAGAAAGGAATTAGCTAATAGTTTTCCAATTTTTTCGTATTCTTCAAGTCTTGCCTCTCGATATATCATGTCTCCCATGTTTGTCTCCTTTGTTACCTATAAAATTGTGTATGATAGGATTTCAAGATAAAAAATTGGAGATGATTTAAAAAGCTAAATAAACCCAATTTTGTTCCATAAGGTTTAAAAGACTTTTTAATCTCTCCAAGACTTTATTTGGTCGGAATTGAAATTCCAATTAATTTTTCTGAATAGAGGGTTTTGATATTGGCCTCATCAATAGAGTCCTTATCAATTTTACGTTTCAAGAAAAATTCTTGAATAGCTTCGATTTCAGGTTCGCGAATAGCGCGGTGTTTGTTTGAGATGAGGATTTCATAGTGAAGCGGAGCTTGGGTAAAAATAACATCTGTATTACCTGCAGAATAAACCTCAACAAGGGTTGCATCTGTACTTTCTAGCTGGCTTTTTACAAGTTGCGAGTGTGAGTTTGTCGTATTGATAAGCTTCATAACATTTCCTCCGATTTTCTAATTCTATTATAGCATTTTTTGAATAAAGTAGCTTGATTTAGTCAATCTTATGCTGTTTTTTCCAAGATTGAATTGCCCATTTATGGCTACCACGTTTGAGATTTTCAATAGCCTCGTCAATAGGGAACCAGGCAATATGATTAAAGTCCTCTAGTGGTTTTTGTACTTCTTTGAAAGAAGTCGCTTCATAGAGGTAGGCAGGATTGTAGTAGTAGGTGTCACGATGACGAGAATAGAAATATTCATCAGCTTGTCCGTAATAGGCACCAATTTCAGCTGTGAAGCCAAGCTCTTCAATCAATTCACGTTTTAGGGCTTCTTGATGATTTTCACCTGCTTCAATTTCGCCACCTGGTAAGAACCAAGCGCCATTAGGTGCTTGAACAAGAACAATGTGTTTTTGTTCAGTATCAGGGATAACAGCATATACGCCATAACGAGCAACATAGTCTGTATTCGCCTTTTTTTCTCCGAAAGTTGGATTTGCCATTGCATTTTCCTCATTATCTATTATCTTTATTATTATCTTAATGGACAAAGGCCAAGCTGTCAAGAATTTATAGTGACTTTTGTAAAAAGGAGCAGAAAATTTTCATTTTCTACTCCTTTTCTATAGGATTTATACTTCTTTATCAGAAGTTTTTACTTCAGCTTTTTTGGCAGATTTGATTTGAATGTTGCCCTTGCTGGTCATCACTGCCTTGAGGTCTTTTTCGCTTGGATTTTCAAGGTAGTAGTCAGTGATTGCGTCCTCAATATAGTCTTGAATAGTACGACGAAGTGGGCGTGCCCCCATTTTTGGATCATAGCCGAGGTCAACCAATTTTTCCTTGACCTTGTCAGTTACATCCAAATGAATGTTGTTGCTAGAAAGACGTTTGTTAACATCTGCTAGCATAAGCTCGACAATGTGAAGGAGATTGTCCTTGCTGAGAGCCTTAAATTCGATAATACCATCAAAACGGTTCATAAACTCTGGGCTAAAGAAGTTACCGAGTTCACCGAGAACAGAGTTGGTACGTCCTTCTCTAGCAGCACCAAATCCAACGCTGGCTTCGGCTTTACCAGTACCTGCATTTGAAGTCATGATGATGATGGCATCCTTGAAGCTAACGGTACGTCCTTGCCCGTCTGTCAAACGACCATCGTCCAAGACCTGGAGGAACATGTGCATAACATCTGGATGGGCTTTCTCTACTTCATCCAAGAGAATAAGAGAATATGGATTGTGGCGAACTTTTTCAGTTAATTGCCCAGCCTCATCGTAGCCAACATAACCTGGAGGGGCACCAACTAATTTCGCCACGCTGTGTTTTTCCATGTATTCACTCATATCGAAGCGAATCATACTGTCAGCAGAACCAAATAGTTCGATGGCCAGTTGTTTGGAAAGTTCGGTCTTACCGACGCCAGTTGGCCCAACGAAGAGGAAGCTTCCAATCGGACGGTTAGGGGTACCGAGACCGACACGATTACGGCGAATAGCCTTGGCAATCTTATCGACTGCATCATCTTGGCCAATAACATGAGACTTGAGATCTTCGGCTAGATGGATGAGTTGAGATTGTTCTTTCTCTTTTAAATCACCAACAGGGATATTGGTTTTCTGCTCGATAATATGCTCAATGGTTTTTTCACTGATGATAGGAGTATCTTGGTCTGTGACCTTTTTCTTTTGCATTTCCTTATACTTGGCAATCTGGTCGCGGAAGTAGGCGGCCTTCTCAAAATCTTCCTCTCGTGTAGCTTGAGATTTAAGATTTTCAGCCTCAATCAAGCGCTGATCAATGACTTTAGGATCCACAAAGTTGAGGGTCAAATTCATCTTAGAACCAGCTTCATCTAGGAGGTCAATGGCCTTGTCAGGCAAGAAGCGGTCTTGGATGTAGCGATTGGAAAGAGTTGCAGCTGCTTCAATCGCAGCATCGGTATACTGAACGTGGTGGTAGTCTTCGTATTTCTTTTGAATTCCTTTGAGGATAGTGATTGTTTCTTCCACTGTTGGTTCATCGACCTTGACAGGCTGCATACGGCGCTCTAGCGCAGCATCCTTTTCAATAATACGGTATTCATTGAGGGTAGTAGCACCGACCAGTTGCAGTTCCCCACGAGCAAGAGCGGGCTTGAGGATATTTCCTGCATCCATATTGCCATCGCCCGCAGAACCAGCACCAACAATTTCATGGATTTCATCGATAAAGAGGATGATGTCCTCACGTTTGCGAATTTCTTCCATGAGTTTTTGCATGCGTTCTTCAAATTGTCCACGGATACCTGTTCCTTGAACTAGGCTAACCACATCCAGACGGATGACTTGTTTGCCTTGTAGTTTATGTGGAACGTCGCCATCAACGATTTTCTGAGCTAGACCTTCGACAACGGCCGTTTTTCCGACACCTGGTTCACCGATAAGAACAGGATTATTCTTGGTTCTGCGATTGAGAATTTCGATGACACGGATAATCTCATCATCGCGCCCAATAACGGGGTCAATATCTCCACGACGGGCAATTTCAGTTACGTTGATACCAAATTCTTCCAGCAGGCCTTTTTCTTGGCTAGGTGGCGGAGTTTGGGCAGGTCCACGATTTTGGGAACCATAACCGCCGTTTCCACCATAACTTCCACCTGATTGGGTTGGGGGAGTCGGAGGAGTATTGCTAGAAGGTCTGAAATTGTTTAGGTCATTGAAGAAATCACCAAAGGGATCAAAGTCACGATTATTCAGATCCGTCATACCTTTAAAGAGGCTATTGTTAGGAACTGTCTTGATAATCTTATAGCAGTTTTGACAGAGGTCAATTTGTTTTTGCTTTCCATTGAGATTGGTATAAAGATGAATTGTTGAGTCGTTTATTTTACAGTTTTGACAAAGCATACATCTACCTCATTTCTTTCTTTAGCCTGACCTATTTAAAGGTCAAAAATAGTCAAATTTCTATACTCTCATTATAACAGGATTGGGGTGTAAAGCAAGTAAAAAGATTGCAGCTTTGAGAGGTTGTTACAATGAAGATCTTTGTGGATTTGGACTATAAAAAAATCCTATTTGTGAGACAAAAAGGATTTTGGTTAGACATGCAGGGTGTAATCCCAGCTTGTTTTGTATTAGTAAAGGAGTTCGTAAATCTCCATTGCAATCAAGTCAATGCTATCAAACGTATATGTTTCGCGAGCTTCGACATCACGAAGGGTAAAGATTGAGCCGTTTTCTTCGTCGTGGCTGTATGCAACTTCTGCAACAACAACTCCTTCGCGTTCAAAATTACGTTTTAAATTTCCGCCGTCTTTTGCCATTGCTTCAAGGCGGTTGATGATTCTAACCAAATGTGATTCCATTTTGATTCTCCTTCATTTCTTATCGTTACTATTTTACCATAAAGGAGGCCAACTTGCCTAGAAAAAACTAAGATTTCTCGCTAATTCTACCATCTTAAAGATTTTTTGAATAAATTAGACAAAAGATTTGAATTTTAATTCAATTCATGTTATAATCATACAGTATTCTATTTTAGAAAGCAGTGTGACTATGAATTTTTCTTTTTTACTAAAGTATTTACCTTATTTTAACTATGGGGCTGTCGTGACGGTTCTCATTTCTATCTGTGTTGTCTTTTTGGGAACTATTTTGGGGGTTGTCTTGGCTTTTGGGCAACGTTCAAAGTTTAAACCGCTTGTTTGGCTCGCCAACTTATACGTTTGGATTTTCCGCGGGACACCGATGATGGTTCAGATTATGATTGCCTTTGCTCTTATGCATATCAATGCTCCGACTATTCAGGTTGGGATTTTGGGTGTCGATCTTTCTCGTCTGATTCCAGGTATTTTGATTATCTCTATGAACAGTGGTGCTTATGTTTCTGAGACTGTTCGTGCAGGAATAAATGCGGTTCCTAAGGGGCAGCTAGAGGCGGCCTATTCCTTAGGGATTCGTCCTAAAAATGCGATGCGCTATGTGATTTTGCCACAAGCTATCAAAAATATTTTGCCAGCATTGGGAAACGAATTTATCACTATTATCAAGGATAGTTCTCTCTTATCAGCTATTGGGGTTATGGAGTTGTGGAACGGAGCTACAACAGTTTCTACAACAACCTATCTACCTTTAACACCACTTTTATTTGCAGCCTTTTATTACTTGATTATGACCTCTATTCTGACAGTAGCCTTGAAAGCTTTTGAAAAACGTATGGGACAAGGAGATAAGAAATAATGACAGAAACCTTGATAAAAATCGAAAATTTACATAAATCCTTTGGAAAGAATGAAGTATTGAAGGGCATCAACCTCGAGATTAAAAGAGGAGAAGTTGTCGTTATTATCGGTCCTTCAGGGAGCGGAAAATCTACCTTGCTTCGCTCTATGAATTTGTTGGAAGAAGCGACCAAGGGGAAAGTTATCTTTGAGGGAGTCGATATTACGGACAAGAAGAATGACCTCTTTGCCATGCGTGAGAAGATGGGGATGGTTTTCCAACAATTTAATCTCTTTCCTAATATGACTGTGATGGAAAATATCACCTTGTCTCCTATCAAGACTAAAGGTGAAAGTAAGGAAGTTGCAGAGAAGAGAGCTAAGGAACTTTTGGAAAAAGTTGGTTTACCAGATAAGGCAGATGCTTACCCTCAGAGTTTGTCAGGTGGCCAGCAACAACGGATTGCCATCGCTCGTGGTTTAGCTATGGAACCTGATGTCTTGCTCTTTGACGAGCCAACTTCAGCCCTGGACCCTGAAATGGTAGGAGAGGTGTTGGCTGTTATGCAAGACTTAGCCAAGTCAGGAATGACCATGGTTATCGTAACACATGAAATGGGATTTGCTCGTGAGGTGGCAGACCGTGTCATCTTTATGGCAGACGGTGTGGTTGTTGAAGACGGAACACCCGAACAGATTTTTGAACAAACCCAAGAACAGCGGACTAAAGACTTCTTGAGTAAGGTTTTATAATCTATTTTAAAATTTCAAGACAAGATTAGTGAAAAGCTAGGCTCAATACCAGTCAAGTGGAACTTACTTTGAGAAGTTCCCCCCTTATTAATAACATCCATAAATTGGATATTAGGATTTTTTATATAAAGTAGTTTTGTGTTAAAATATAATTGTTCCATATGATTCTCTCTAATGATGGTTTGGTCGCTTTTCATTATGGGTCATATGGAACTTTTTTCTACAAGAAAATAGGTTTCATAGTATTTATAATAGATTTACCCACTACAAATAATATAGAGCATTTTTTATGTGCAAAACTCAAGGAAATCATCGCTTTTTTCACAAAAAAATGCTATAATGAAGGGTATGAAATATCACGATTATATCTGGGATTTAGGTGGAACTTTACTAGATAATTACGAAACTTCAACAGCTGCATTTGTTGAAACTTTAGCTCTGTATGGCATCACACAAGACCATGACAGTGTCTATCAAGCTTTAAAGGTTTCTACTGATTTTGCGATTGAGACATTCGCTCCCAACTTAGAGAATTTTTTAGAAAAGTACAAGGAAAATGAAGCCAGAGAGCTGGAACATCCGATTTTGTTTGATGGAGTTTCTGACTTATTGGAAGACATTTCAAATCAAGATGGCCGTCATTTTTTGGTCTCTCACCGTAATGATCAGGTCTTGGAAATTTTAGAAAAAACCTCTATAGCAGCTTATTTTACAGAAGTGGTGACTTCTAACTCAGGCTTTAAGAGAAAACCAAGTCCAGAGTCCATGATTTATTTAAGAGAAAAGTATCAAATTAACTCTGGCCTTGTCATTGGTGATCGATTAATTGATATCGAAGCCGGGCAAGCTGCAGGACTAGCTACCCACTTGTTTACCAGTATCGTGAATTTAAGACAAGTATTAGATATGTAAGAAAAAGGAAAAAGATGACAGAAGAAATCAAAAATCTGCAGGCACAAGATTATGATGCCAGTCAAATTCAAGTTTTAGAGGGCTTAGAGGCTGTCCGTATGCGTCCAGGGATGTATATCGGGTCAACCTCAAAAGAAGGTCTTCACCATTTAGTCTGGGAAATTGTTGATAACTCAATTGATGAGGCCTTGGCAGGATTTGCCAGCCATATTCAAGTCTTTATTGAGCCAGATGATTCGATTACAGTTGTTGATGATGGACGTGGTATCCCCGTCGATATTCAGGAAAAAACCGGTCGACCTGCCGTTGAGACTGTCTTTACTGTTCTTCACGCTGGAGGAAAGTTTGGCGGTGGCGGATATAAGGTCTCAGGTGGTCTTCACGGAGTGGGGTCCTCAGTTGTTAACGCCCTTTCAACTCAATTAGATGTCCATGTCCACAAAAATGGTAAAATTCATTACCAAGAATACCGTCGTGGTCATGTTGTCGCAGACCTTGAGGTGGTTGGAGATACGGATAAAACGGGAACAACAGTTCACTTCACACCGGACCCAGAAATCTTTACGGAAACAACAACCTTTGATTTTGATAAATTAAATAAACGGATTCAAGAGTTGGCCTTTCTAAATCGCGGTCTTCAAATCTCCATCACAGATAAGCGCGAAGGTTTGGAACGAACCAAACATTACCATTACGAAGGTGGGATTGCTAGTTACGTTGAATATATCAATGAGAACAAGGATGTAATCTTTGATACACCAATCTATACAGACGGTGAGATGGATGATATCACAGTTGAGGTAGCCATGCAGTACACAACTGGTTACCATGAAAATGTCATGAGTTTCGCCAATAATATTCATACACATGAAGGTGGAACGCATGAACAAGGTTTCCGTACAGCCTTGACACGTGTTATCAACGATTATGCTCGTAAGAATAAGTTACTAAAAGACAATGAAGACAACCTAACAGGGGAAGATGTTCGCGAAGGCTTAACTGCAGTTATCTCAGTTAAACACCCAAATCCACAGTTTGAAGGACAGACTAAGACCAAACTGGGGAATAGCGAAGTGGTCAAGATTACCAATCGTCTCTTCAGTGATGCCTTCTCCGATTTCCTCATGGAAAATCCACAGATTGCCAAACGTATCGTGGAAAAAGGGATTTTAGCTGCTAAGGCTCGTGTGGCTGCCAAGCGTGCGCGTGAAGTTACTCGTAAAAAATCTGGTTTGGAAATTTCCAACCTTCCAGGGAAACTAGCAGACTGTTCTTCTAACAATCCTGCTGAAACAGAACTCTTCATCGTCGAAGGAGACTCAGCTGGTGGATCAGCCAAATCTGGTCGTAACCGTGAATTTCAGGCAATTCTTCCAATCCGCGGTAAGATTTTGAACGTTGAAAAGGCAAGTATGGATAAGATTCTAGCTAACGAAGAAATTCGTAGTCTTTTCACAGCGATGGGAACAGGATTTGGCGCAGAATTTGATGTTTCAAAAGCTCGTTACCAAAAACTCGTTTTGATGACCGATGCCGATGTCGATGGAGCCCACATTCGTACCCTTCTTTTAACCTTGATTTATCGTTATATGAAACCAATCCTAGAAGCTGGTTATGTTTATATCGCCCAACCACCAATCTATGGTGTCAAGGTTGGAAGCGAGATTAAAGAATACATCCAGCCAGGTGCAGATCAAGAAATCAAACTCCAAGAGGCCTTGGCCCGCCACAGTGAAGGACGTGCCAAACCAACCATTCAGCGTTATAAAGGTCTGGGTGAAATGGATGACCACCAATTGTGGGAAACAACCATGGATCCTGAACATCGCTTGATGGCCAGAGTTTCTGTGGATGATGCTGCAGAAGCAGATAAAATCTTTGATATGTTGATGGGGGATAGAGTAGAGCCTCGTCGTGAGTTTATCGAAGAAAATGCTGTCTATAGTACACTTGATGTCTAAAAAATCGGGAGAAGTAGTTCCCTTGATCTAAAAAATATGATATAATCATTACGATTGTTTCAAGTAAAAAAGGAGTTTAATATGTCTGCTAGACTAGTAATTTATTTGATAATTGCAGTTGCAGTTTTATTGGTCATTGCCTATGCTATCGCAATCTATGTAAGGAAACGCAATGAAAGTAAACTAGCAATTTTAGAAGAGAAAAAAGAAGAACTGTACAATCTTCCAGTAAATGATGAAGTTGAAGCTGTAAAAAATATGCACTTGATTGGACAAAGTCAGGTGACTTTCCGTGAATGGAATCAAAAATGGGTTGATTTATCTCTTAATTCTTTTGCCGATATCGAAAATAATCTTTTCGAGGCAGAAGGCTACAATAACTCATTCCGTTTTTTCAAGGCCAGTCATCAAATTGACCAAATCGAGAGTCAAATTACCTTGATTGAAGAAGATATTGCGGCAATTCGCAACGCCTTGGCAGATTTGGAGAAACAAGAGTCTAAAAATAGTGGACGTGTTCTTCATACCTTGGACTTGTTTGAAGAGTTGCAACACCGAGTTGCTGATCATTCTGAAGAATATGGTCAAGGTTTATCTGAAATCGAAAAACAATTGGAAAATATCCAATCAGAGTTTTCTCAGTTTGTAACTTTAAATTCGTCAGGTGACCCAGTAGAAGCTGCTGTGATTTTGGATAATGCTGAAAATCATATCTTGGCTTTGACTCACATTGTTGACCGCTTGCCAGCAATTGTAAAAACATTATCTAAAGAGCTACCTGATCAATTGGAAGACTTGGAAGATGGTTACCGTAAGCTTTTAGATGCTAACTATCATTTTGCTGAAACGGATATTGAATCTCGCTTCCAATTGCTTTATGAAGCTTTGAAGAAAAACCACGAAAATATTGCACAATTAGAGTTGGATAATGCTGAGTACGAAAATACTCAAGTTCAAGAAGAAATCAATGCACTCTATGATATCTTTACACGAGAAATTGCTGCTCAAAAAGTAGTAGAAGGCTTAGTTGCAACCCTTCCTACATATTTGAAACACATGAAAGATAGTAATGCTGTTTTAGTGGAAGATATTCAACGATTGAGTAACAATTACCTACTATCTGAAACAGATGTTAGTCATGTTCATAGATTACAAGCTGAGTTAGAGTCTTTGGAAGAATCTGTATTGGAATTAACTTCTGAACAAGAGGAACATTCTGAACCTTATTCATTCCTTGAAGATCGTTTGGAAAACTTACAAGCGACTTTGAAGGAAATTGAAGATGAACAAGTTGCGGTTAGTCAACGCCTTGCTCAGATTGAAAAAGATGATATCAATGCTCGCCAGAAGGCAAATGTTTATGTTAATCGTCTTCACACGATTAAGAGATATATGGAAAAACGCAATCTTCCAGGTATTCCTCAGAATTTCTTACAGTTGTTCTTTACAGCAAGTAACCATACTGAAGAGTTGATGGCTGAACTAGAAGAAGCTCGGGTCAATATCGAAGCTGTGAACCGTATGCTTGAAATTACAACCAATGATATGGAAGCACTTGAAGAGGAAACATATAATATTGTTCAATATGCAACATTGACAGAACAATTGCTACAGTATTCGAACCGTTACCGCTCATTTGATGAACGAATTCAAGAAGCTTTTAATGAATCATTAGAAATTTTTGAAAAAGAATTTGATTATCATGCTTCATTTGATAAGATTTCGCAAGCTTTGGAAGTTGCAGAACCAGGTGTAACCAACCGTTTTGTCACTTCATACGAAAAAACACGTGAGACGATTCGTTTCTAACATAATAAAAGCCTCTGTAATATTTGTAGTGGGTAAATCCCCTATAGATATTATGGAGTCTATTTTTTTGTTCAAAACGAGTGATAGTACTTATTTCTCATTGAAATTATAGTCTGAATTTGATATGATGGTCTTATGGATAAAAGTAGAGCAAATCGTGTTGGGCACGATAAAAAGAGAATCGGTTTAATAGCCCTAGTAGCTATCTTTTCAGTAAGTATTTGCGTCCTTGGTTCAATGATTGGATACAAAGTATATACAAAACAAAGTTTCGAACAAAAAATTGAGTCTTTAAAAAATGATAAAGATGATCAATTGACTGCGGGAAATCAGAAGGATCATTTTCGTAAGGGACGAGCAGAAGTAATTGCCTATTATCCTCTCCAAGGGGAGCAAGTGATTTCATCTGTAAAAGAAATCATGACACAGGATATTAAGGAAAATCTGGGAGACAAAGAAAATCTGGTTTTTTATTATACGGAGAAACAGGATTCGACTTTAAAAGGGATTGTCAACCGAAGCGTGATGAAACAAGTCTATGATTTAACTTCGTCAAAAGTTGAAGAGACTGAAAAAACTAGTCTGGCAAAAGTACATTTGACAGAAGATGGTAAACCTTTCACACTTGATCAATTATTTTCAGATGCTAGTAAGGCCAAAGAGAAACTTATAAAAGAACTGACTTCTTTTTTACAGGATAAGAAATTGGAGCAAGAAAAGATTGATCAAGTTGTTAAAGGTTTCTCTGACCAAGACTTGTCTGCATGGAATTTTGATTACAAGGATAGTCAGATTATCCTTTATCCAAGTCAGTCAGTTGAAAATCTAGACGAGATTGCCTTGCCAGTATCTAGTTTCTTTGAAGTTATTCAGTCCTCTTATTTATTAGATAAGGATGCAGAGCTATATAAGGCTTATTATGAAAAGAAAAATCGTAAAGTAGTGGCCCTGACTTTTGATGATGGACCAAATCCTACGACGACAAATCAAGCATTAGATACTCTTTCTAAGTATGGTATCAAGGCAACTTTCTTTGTTCTAGGTAAGAATGTTTCTGGAAATGAAGAGATTTTGAAACGTATGAAATCGGATGGCCATGTTATTGGAAACCATAGTTGGAGTCATCCAGTGCTTTCAAAACTTTCCCTTGATGAAGCTAAAAAACAGATTACTGATACTGAGGATGCGCTAACTAAAGTGTTGGGTTCTAGTTCCAAACTCATGCGTCCGCCTTATGGAGCCATTACAGACGACATTCGCAATAGTTTAGATTTGAGCTTTATTATGTGGGATGTGGATAGTTTGGACTGGAAGAGTAAGAATGAAGCAGCGATTTTGACAGAAATTCAGCGTGAAGTTAAGAATGGTTCTATTATTCTCATGCATGATATCCATGCTGAAACAGTGAATGCTTTACCAAAGGTCATTGACTATTTGAAAGGGCAAGGTTATGACTTTGTAACAATTCCAGATTTGTTAGATACTCGTCTTAAACCTCACCAGCTCTATTACGACCGTGACCAATAATACACAAAATCTAAAGAGATAAGTTTTCCTTGAAAATTTACCTCTTTGGATTTTCTTCTCATAGAAAGGGAAAATAATGAAATCTTATACTTTAAATAATGGTGTTCCGATTCCAGTACTGGGATTTGGAACCTGGAAAGCTGAAAATGGAGAGATTGCCTACCAAGCTGTACTAGAGGCTTTAAAGGCAGGCTATCGCCATATCGATACGGCAGCTATTTATAAAAATGAAGAAAGCGTTGGTCGTGCCATTCAAGATAGTGGAGTTCTGCGTGAGGAAATTTTTGTAACCAGCAAACTCTGGAATACAAATCATAGCTATGAGCAAGCTCGTCAGGCTTTTGAAGAGTCTTTAGAGAAGCTGGGCTTGGAATATTTGGATTTGTATTTGATTCATTGGCCAAATCCAAAACCGCTCAGAGAAAATAACCACTGGAAAATCCGAAATTCAGAAGTTTGGAGAGCGATGGAAGACATCTATCAAGAAGGCAAAATCCGTGCTATCGGTGTTAGTAATTTCCTTCCCCATCATTTGGATGCCTTGCTTGAAACAGCAAAAATTCTTCCAGCGGTCAATCAAGTTCGTTTGGCTCCAGGTGTGTATCAAGAGGAAGTCGTAGATTACTGTCGAGAAAAAGGAATCTTATTGGAAGCTTGGGGCCCTTTTGGTCAGGGAGAACTGTTTGATAGCAAGCAAGTGCAAGAAATCGCGTTAAATCACGGTAAATCGGTTGCTCAGATAGCCTTGGCCTGGAGCTTAGCAGAAGGATTTTTACCACTTCCAAAATCTGTCACAGCTTCTCGTATTCAGGCTAATCTTGATTGCTTTGGAATTGAACTGAGTCATAAGGAATGTGAAACCTTAAAAACAATTGTTGTTCAGTCTGGTGCTCCACGAGTTGATGATATGGATTTCTAGAAAATCATAAAAAGAATTGTACATTGTTCCAATTTTTGATATAATAGTCAACAGGAAAGAAAGTCTTATGGCGTTCTTCAAGCGAACTTGGGATAGTGGGAGCCAAGTAGGGCAAAATAAAGAACTGGCGCTTTCTGTAATATTTTTAAAAACAATGAAGTAATAAATTAGGGTGGAACCGCGTTTCTGACGCCCCTAGTCGCAAGGCTTGGGTGTTGAAATTCGGTTCTTTTTGAATTCGTCTAATGCCTAAGTAGAAAGGAGCATAATGCTTAAAGGATCTTGTTTATGTAAAGCAGTGACCTACACTCTAGATGAGGAATTATCGGAATTAGTTTTTTGTCATTGCTCATTTTGTCGGAAAGCAACTGCGTCTGCCTATACAGTTAGTGCTAAAGTTAGCAGTGAAAAGCTAGTATTGCATGGAAAAGAAAAGCTTGTTTCCTATAGTTCTTCTCCAGGAAAACAGCGTTATTACTGCCAGAACTGTCATAGTCAAATTTTCACTGTTCAAGAAAATATACCAGAAGTCTGTGCTTTGAAATTAGGTACAATAGATGAAAGCGATCAGAATTTACAAACTGTTCCTAAACGTCATATTTTTCAGGACCCAGCCTTTTCTTGGTTGCTTGAAAAATAAATCTAAGAAGATAATATAAATTAAAGGAGTATTCAATGTCTAAGAAATTAACATTTCAAGAAATTATTTTGACTTTGCAACAATTTTGGAATGACCAAGGTTGTATGCTTATGCAGGCTTATGATAATGAAAAAGGTGCGGGAACAATGAGTCCTTACACTTTCCTTCGCGCTATCGGACCTGAGCCATGGAATGCGGCTTATGTAGAGCCATCACGTCGTCCTGCTGACGGTCGTTACGGAGAAAATCCTAACCGTCTTTACCAACACCACCAATTCCAGGTGGTCATGAAGCCATCTCCATCAAACATCCAAGAACTTTACCTTGAGTCTTTGGAAAAATTGGGAATCAATCCTTTGGAGCACGACATCCGTTTTGTTGAGGATAACTGGGAAAACCCATCAACTGGTTCAGCTGGTCTTGGTTGGGAAGTTTGGCTTGACGGTATGGAAATCACTCAGTTCACTTATTTCCAACAAGTTGGTGGATTGGCAACTGGCCCTGTGACTGCGGAAGTTACCTATGGTTTGGAGCGTTTGGCTTCTTACATCCAGGAAGTAGACTCTGTCTATGATATTGAGTGGGCTGATGGTGTAAAATACGGAGAAATCTTCATCCAGCCTGAGTACGAGCACTCAAAATATTCATTTGAAATTTCTGATCAAGAAATGTTGTTGGAAAACTTTGATAAGTTTGAAAAAGAAGCTGGTCGTGCCTTGGAAGAAGGATTGGTGCACCCTGCCTATGACTATGTTCTCAAATGTTCACATACCTTTAACCTACTTGATGCGCGTGGTGCGGTATCTGTAACAGAGCGCGCAGGCTATATCGCTCGTATCCGTAACTTGGCCCGTGTCGTAGCTAAAACCTTTGTCGCAGAACGAAAACGCCTAGGCTACCCACTTTTGGATGAAGCAACACGAGCTAAACTCTTAGCAGAAGACGCAGAATAGTGAGTAATATTGTGCTCTAAAATCGTTAGAGGCAAGTCGAAGACTTGCTAGAGGGATATGCACCGCCGTACTGTTATGTGGGGATTTTTGAAACCTTAGGTTCAAAAATTAGTCAGCTAAATCCACTTTGATGAGACTGTTGGAAATCTTGATCAATTTAGTATTAGATTTCCATACAGACTCACAAAGTTAGTTAGCGACGTCCCCAGTACCTAAGGTGCATATCAAAAAAGATTGAAGAAAATGTAAAGGAAAAAACATGACAAAAAACTTATTAGTAGAACTCGGTCTTGAAGAATTACCAGCCTATGTTGTCACACCAAGTGAAAAACAACTAGGCGAAAAAATGGCAGCCTTCCTCAAGGAAAACCGCCTGTCTTTTGAAGCTGTTCAAACCTTCTCAACACCACGTCGTTTGGCTGTTCGTGTGACTGGTTTAGCAGACAAACAGTCTGATTTGACAGAAGATTTTAAGGGGCCAGCAAAGAAAATTGCCTTGGATAGTGATGGAAACTTCACCAAAGCAGCTCAAGGATTTGTCCGTGGAAAAGGATTGACTGTTGAAGATATCGAATTCCGTGAAATCAAGGGTGAAGAATACGTCTATGTCACTAAGGAAGAAGTTGGTCAAGCAGTTGAAGCCATTGTTCCAGGTGTTGTGGATGTATTGAAGTCACTGACTTTCCCTGTCAGCATGCACTGGGCTAACAACACCTTTGAATACATCCGCCCTGTTCACACTTTAACTGTTCTTTTAGATGAAGAAGAGTTTGATTTGGATTTCCTTGATATCAAGGGAGGTCGTGTCAGCCGTAGTCATCGTTTCTTGGGGAAAGAAACCAAAATTCAGTCAGCATTGAGCTACGAAGAAGACCTTCGTAAGCAGTTTGTAATCACGGATCCTCGTGAACGAGAGCAAATGATTGTTGATCAAATCAAAGCAATCGAAGTTGAGCATGGTGTACATATCGAAATTGATGCGGACTTGCTTAATGAAGTCTTGAACTTGGTTGAATACCCAACTGCCTTTATGGGAAGTTTTGATGCCAAATACCTTGAAGTTCCAGAAGAAGTTTTGGTGACCTCAATGAAAGAACACCAACGTTACTTTGTTGTTCGTGATCAAGACGGTAAACTCTTGCCCAACTTCATTTCTGTTCGTAATGGAAACGCAGAGTATTTGGAAAATGTCATTAAAGGAAATGAAAAAGTCTTAGTAGCCCGCTTGGAAGACGGTGAATTCTTCTGGCGTGAAGATCAAAAATTGGTGATTTCAGATCTTGTTGAAAAATTAAACAATGTCACCTTCCATGAGAAGATTGGTTCCCTTCGCGAACACATGATTCGTACAGGTCAGATTGCTATTCTCTTGGCAGAAAAAGCTGGTTTGTCAGCGGATGAAACGATTGACCTAGCCCGTGCAGCAGCTATTTACAAGTTTGACTTGTTGACAGGTATGGTTGGCGAATTTGACGAGCTCCAAGGAATTATGGGTGAGAAATATGCCCTTCTTGCTGGGGAAACTCCAGCGGTGGCAGTTGCTATTCGTGAACACTACATGCCTACATCAGCCGAAGGAGAACTTCCAGAGAGCAAGGTTGGAGCCATTCTAGCTATTGCAGACAAATTGGATACGATTTTGAGTTTCTTCTCAGTAGGCTTGATTCCATCAGGTTCTAATGACCCTTATGCCCTTCGTCGTGCGACCCAAGGTGTGGTTCGTATCTTGGATGCCTTTGGTTGGCACATTGCTATGGATGAGTTGATTGATAGCCTTTATGCTTTGAAATTTGACAGCTTGACTTATGAAAATAAGACAGAGGTTATGGACTTTATCAAGGCTCGTGTTGATAAGATGATGGGCTCTACTCCAAAAGATATCAAGGATGCCGTTCTTGCAGGATCAAACTTTGTTGTGGCGGATATGTTGGAAGCGGCAAGTGCTCTCGTAGAAGCAAGCAAGGAAGAAGACTTCAAATCATCTGTTGAATCACTTTCACGTGCCTTTAACTTGGCTGAGAAGGCAGAAGGATCCGACACGGTTGATCCAGCTCTCTTTGAAAATGAAGAAGAGAAAGCCTTGGCAGAAGCGGTAGAAACACTCGTTTTATCAGGATCTGCAAGTCAGCAATTGAAACAGCTCTTTGCGCTTAGTCCAGTTATTGATGCCTTCTTTGAAAATACTATGGTTATGGCCGAAGATCAGGCTGTCCGTCAAAATCGTTTGGCTATCTTGTCTCATTTAACTCAAAAAGCAGCTAAACTTGCACGATTTAACCAAATTAACACTAAATAAAATTTGATAAACGGACTTTATCTTATCACAAAGGAGAAGAAATGGATCAGAAAAAAATTGATCGTATCAACGAGCTTGCTAAAAAGAAAAAAACAGAAGGCTTGACCCCAGAAGAAAAAGTAGAACAAGCCAAACTACGTGAGGAGTACATCGAAGGTTATCGTCGCTCTGTTCGTCACCACATTGAGGGAATCAAAATTGTGGACGAAGAAGGAAACGATGTTACACCAGAAAAACTACGCCAAGTTCAACGTGAGAAAGGTTTACATGGTCGTAGTCTCGATGACCCAAATTCATAATAAGTATTCTTTCTTTTAACAAAGATAGATGAAATAATAACTAAAAGACTAGCAGTTTTTGTCTGCTAGTCTTTTGTCACTTAAAAAGGAACCAAGATGGTTCCTAAAATAATCAGTTACTTGCTCCAGATGTAGCGTCAGCGCCACCACCGTGACCTCCAGCATCACCTGCATCAGAAGCTCCAGATGTGGCATCTGCTCCGCCATGTCCTCCAGCAGGAGCTGCAGCATTTCCACCAACTAGACGTTGACCAGTTGTATTGAGGTACCAGTCAAGCCATGGTTGGAAATTAAAGATAATCTCATTAATTCCAGCATATGAACCATCTGGATAGTACATTGCTTGGTAATTATGGGTATTAATAACACCTTCAGGTGTTCCTGGCACAATTGTACGGACATATTCTTGATCTCCGTTACGCAATACACCGACAACCCATTCAACGTTTTTCATTCTAGAATCTGGCAATGTACCGTGTACTGTTCCTAATCTATTTCCTGATTGAGCACGTACACGTTTACCAAACATTGTATCTGGGTCTTGGTGTGCGTTATTAAAGTACAAGAATTGATTGTTATCATCTGCAAATGTCAACTCAAATGGCATTGCTTTCAAGAACATGTCAAGTTGGTTAACTGTCAAGATACCGTGGTCTAATTTAACGTAAGTATCTCCAGAAACAGCTCCAACAAGTTCAGCAGCTTTTTCTACCCATTCAGGATCATCTGGATCAACACCTTGGATGGTAGTTGCAATTGAATTTGTACAATATAAATCTTCTGGCTCAATTGGTTTTGGTTTTTTCAATTTTGAAACGACTCCCACATATTTTACAAAGTTGTCCAAGCATGTTTCAAGGAAATTAACAGTTCCTTCATTTATGATATTCCCATTAACATCAAAAGCTTCTTTGGCTTTACCAAGAAGGAATTCATTTCCAGGAAGTGTGTAGGCATTGACACCTGGAGCGTCAAGAATTTTACGAAGGTGAACTTGGGCACGAGAAGTACCTTGGTCGTAGTAAGAAGCACCTACAATCATGACTGGCTTGTTTTCAAATGGATGAACTTCGTATGAAAGCCATTCAAGAACAGATTTTAGGGAAGCTGAGATTGTGTGGTTGTGCTCAGGAGTAGCGATAATAACACCATCAGCACGAGTAATTTTGTTATATAAATAACGTAATTGGAAACTTTCGTCCCATTTTTCGTCTTGGTTAAACATTGGAACTTCGTCAATTTCAAGAACTTCTAATTCAAATTTGAGTTTGAAGTGACGGCGGATAAATTCCAAGAGTTTACGGTTATATGATTGATCGTAGTTTGATCCTACAAGTCCAACAAATTTCATTCTTTTTGGTCTCCTATCTTACAAATTTTCCCAGTCAAAGTCTTCAGCATCTTTGCGAAGTAGTGCTTGTGCGTTACGCAATTTTTCTGTGATTTTTACAAAGATACGGAAGTCGTCAAAAGTGGCATCCAATTTTTTAATAACATCAAGATCCACTAGGTCTCCACTTGGGTTGAAGGCTTGAAGAGAGTGTGAAAGCAAGAATTCATCAGGAAGGACACTTGCTTTAATTTCTGGAGCATTCAAGATTTGACGAAGTTGTAATTGGGCACGTGATGAACCAAGTGTACCGTAAGAGGCACCTGTAATCATGATTGGTTTGTTCAAAAGTGGATAGATACCATATGACAACCAAGCAAGAGCGCTCATCAAAACAGCTGGGATAGAGTGGTCATACTCAGGAGTACCAATAATAACGCCATCTGCCTCTTCAATTTTAGCAGCAATTTCTAGAATTTCAGCAGGTACTTGCTTGTCAGCTGGTTTGTTGAAGACAGGAATGTCTTTAATTTCAACAAGTTCAATTTCAGCTTTTTCAGCAAAGTGTTTTTGCATGTATTGAAGCAATTGGCGGTTTGTAGAACGTTTTGAATTTGTTCCAACAATAGCAATAAGTTTTAACATGAGATTTCCTTTCTCTTTTTACATAATACAATTTTAAAACTCCATTGAAACATTTGTTTCTATAGAGTAGGAATTCCTGAAGAACAGCTTAGGTGACCTTCCTTATCGATGAGGATAGCTTCGATGCCCACCAAACTTTCGACTTGCCAGAGGATAGAAGCAGGTCTTTCTCCAAATAGACGAGTTGTCCATATTTCACCATCGACTGATTTATCAGAGATGATTGTTAGACTAGCTAGTTCTGTTTCAACAGGATATCCTGTTTGGCTGTCAAAAATATGATGGTAATCTTTTCCATCGACAGTCAGGCGACGTTCATAAATGCCTGAAGTCACGACAGATTTATTGACAACAGGGATGGTCATTAAGTGATTTCCCCTCGGATTGGCTGGGTCTTGAATTCCGATTTGCCAAGGCTGATTTCCTCTTGCCTGATTTTTTCCAATAGTCAGGATATTCCCTCCCAGATTGATCAAGGCAGATGTCACTCCCTCTTCTCTAAGAAATTGGGCAACCTTATCCGCACTATAACCCTTGGCTAAACAACCAAGATCGATTTTCATTCCTTTTTGTTTTAAAAACACAGTGGAAGTGGAAGAATCTAACTCGATATAATGAGGATTGATTAAAGGGAGAACCGATTCAATTTCTTGGGGTTGGGCCACTTTGGCATCTGAAAAACCGATGCGCCAGGTTTGAATTAAGGGGCCAATACTGATATTGAGATGGCTAGAGGGCGCTAGGCTATGCTCTAATCCAAGTGAAATCAGCTCAAACAAATCAGGATGAACTTTGACTGGAGCTATGCCAGCTTGATAATTAATCTCCATCAACTCAGATTCTTGAGTATTGGCATTGAAGCGGTATTCAAGCTCTTTGAGCAAATCAAAGGATTTTTGGAGCAAGCTATCGGCTCGCTCATCTACTAATGAAATAGTGATAGTAGTACCCATTAGCCGTTCGGAATGTGAACTAAGAGGCAAGCTACCAACTCCTTTCTCTTATGAAAAGAAGGCTGAAATATAGTAAATTTATATTAAATTTAACCCCTTACATTTTCTTTCCATGATACTAGCATACCATAAAGTCAGCGTTTTCACAAATAAAATTTGTAAACTTGTCAAGAAATATGCTCAGGAAATAAAGAGTAATTGTAAGAAAGGCTGATAAAATACAGATTATTTACATTTTTTTACAAAAAAATCGGGAAAATTAGCTAAACTCTTGTAAACGCTAACAGTAAATGTTATACTAGAAGGGTAAATTTAAAATTGAAGGTAGGAATTTTTCTATGAGTAAAATCGTTGTAGTTGGTGCTAACCACGCTGGTACAGCATGTATTAATACTATGTTGGATAATTTTGGAAATGAGAACGAAATTGTTGTATTCGACCAAAACTCTAATATCTCTTTTCTAGGATGTGGAATGGCCCTCTGGATTGGTGAACAAATTGACGGTGCTGAAGGCTTGTTCTATTCTGATAAAGAAAAATTGGAAGCTAAAGGTGCTAAGGTTTACATGAACTCACCAGTTCTTTCAATCGACTATGATAACAAAGTAGTTACAGCGGAAGTTGAAGGAAAAGAGCACAAAGAATCATATGAAAAATTGATTTTCGCTACAGGTTCTACACCAATCTTGCCACCAATCGAAGGTGTTGAAATTGTTAAAGGCAACCGCGAATTTAAAGCAACTCTTGAAAATGTACAATTCGTTAAATTGTACCAAAATGCTGAAGAAGTGATTCACAAATTATCTGATAAGAGTCAACACCTTGACCGAATCGCCGTTGTTGGTGGTGGTTATATCGGTGTTGAACTTGCTGAAGCCTTTGAACGTCTTGGAAAAGAAGTTATCCTTGTTGATATCGTTGATACTGTCTTGAACGGTTACTATGACAAAGACTTCACACAAATGATGGCGAATAACTTGGAAGATCACAACATCCGCTTGGCGCTTGGTCAAACTGTTAAAGCAATCGAGGGTGACGGTAAAGTTGAACGCTTGATTACTGACAAAGAAAGCTTTGACGTGGATATGGTTGTTCTTGCAGTTGGTTTCCGTCCAAACACAGCACTTGCTGATGGTAAGCTTGAACTCTTCCGTAACGGTGCCTTCCTTGTAGACAAGAAACAAGAAACATCTATCCCAGGCGTTTACGCAGTAGGTGACTGTGCGACTGTTTATGACAACGCTCGTAAAGACACTAGCTACATCGCTCTTGCTTCAAATGCTGTTCGTACTGGTATCGTTGGTGCATATAACGCTTGTGGACATGAATTGGAAGGAATCGGTGTTCAAGGTTCAAATGGTATCTCAATCTACGGTCTTCACATGGTTTCAACTGGTTTGACTCTTGAAAAAGCTAAAGCTGCTGGTTACAACGCAACTGAAACAGGCTTTAACGATCTTCAAAAACCAGAATTTATGAAGCATGACAACCATGAAGTTGCCATCAAGATTGTCTTTGACAAAGATAGCCGTGAAATTCTTGGTGCACAAATGGTTTCACACGATTCTGCAATCAGCATGGGAATCCACATGTTCTCACTTGCTATCCAAGAGCATGTGACAATTGATAAATTGGCATTGACAGACCTATTCTTCTTGCCACACTTCAACAAACCATACAACTACATCACAATGGCTGCCCTTACAGCTGAAAAATAAAAATAAATGAGCTATCTGGCCTTAGGTTAAGGTCAGATAGTTTTTTAACTATTCTGTACCCATACAATTATGATTTTTTTATCTTGTGGTTCATCCTTTTCTGACTTAAAATGAAATAGTAGCTACCAATACAAATGATGAGGATAAAGAAATGACTGAAAATCGTTATGAACTAAATAAAAACTTGGCACAGATGCTCAAGGGTGGGGTTATCATGGACGTTCAGAATCCTGAACAGGCCCGTATTGCAGAGGCCGCTGGTGCGGCTGCTGTTATGGCCTTGGAGCGGATTCCAGCTGATATTCGTGCAGCTGGTGGTGTTTCCCGTATGAGTGATCCAAAGATGATTAAGGAAATTCAAGAAGCGGTTAGTATTCCAGTAATGGCCAAGGTCAGAATCGGACATTTTGTTGAGGCTCAGATTTTAGAGGCTATTGAAATTGACTATATCGATGAGAGTGAAGTTTTATCTCCAGCTGACGACCGTTTCCATGTGGATAAGAAAGAATTCCAAGTTCCTTTTGTCTGTGGAGCTAAGGACTTGGGTGAAGCCTTGCGTCGTATCGCTGAAGGTGCTTCTATGATTCGTACAAAAGGAGAGCCGGGTACGGGGGATATCGTCCAAGCTGTTCGTCATATGCGTATGATGAATCAGGAAATTCGCCGCATTCAAAACCTACGTGAGGACGAACTTTATGTTGCTGCCAAGGACTTGCAAGTCCCTGTAGAATTGGTTCAATATGTCCATGAGCATGGGAAATTGCCAGTTGTAAACTTTGCGGCTGGAGGCGTTGCAACGCCAGCAGATGCTGCGTTGATGATGCAATTAGGGGCAGAAGGCGTCTTTGTCGGTTCAGGTATTTTCAAATCCGGAGATCCTGTTAAACGAGCGAGTGCCATTGTCAAAGCGGTAACTAATTTCCGAAATCCTCAAATCTTGGCTCAAATCTCTGAAGATCTAGGAGAAGCTATGGTTGGTATCAATGAAAATGAAATCCAAATTCTCATGGCAGAGCGAGGAAAATAGATGAAAGTCGGAATATTGGCCTTGCAAGGTGCCTTTGCAGAACATGCAAAAGTACTAGATAAATTGGGCGTAGACAATGTCGAAATCAGAAATCTAGATGATTTTCAGCAATATAAGAGTGACTTGTCGGGTTTGATATTACCTGGTGGGGAATCTACAACCATGGGCAAGCTCTTACGTGAGCAGGACATGCTGATTCCTATTCGAGAAACCATTCTATCTGGATTACCAGTGTTTGGGACCTGTGCGGGTTTAATTTTGCTGGCTAAGGAAATTACTTCTCAGGAAGAGAGTCATCTAGGAACTATGGATATGGTGGTCGAGCGAAATGCCTATGGGCGCCAACTAGGGAGTTTCTATACGGAAGCAGAATGTAAGGGAGTTGGTCAGATTCCAATGACCTTTATCCGTGGTCCAATTATCAGTAGTGTTGGAGAGGGTGTAGAAATTCTAGCAACAGTTGACAATCAAATCGTTGCTGCCCAAGAAAAAAATATGTTAGTGACCTCTTTTCATCCAGAATTGACTGATGATGTGCGCTTGCACCAGTACTTTATCAATATGTGTAAAGAAAAAAGTTGAGACTGAGTTTCTCAACTTTTTTACATGTAATAAACAATGGCGATGTATTGGAGTGCGGACGCAGCTAGGATAAAGAGATGCCAAATCATGTGGAAATAAGGTTTTTTCTTGGCGTAAAATCCAGCTCCAACTGTATAACAAAGTCCACCAGTTACCATGAGACTCCAGAAAATTGGCGTCGTTTGACTGATAATGGCAGGAATGATTGCTAGTACCAACCAGCCCATAATCAGGTAAAGAGCAAGGCTAAATTTCTCATTGACTTTTTTAGCAAAGATTTTATAGAGAATACCAAAGATAGTCGTTCCCCACTGAATGGCAATAATCAGATAACCAAACCAGTTATTCATTAAGGTTAAGACGACGGGCGTGTAAGAACCTGCGATAGCCACATAAATCATCGAATGGTCGATGATCCGCAAGACGTATTTGTGGGTTGAACCATAGGCCATAGAGTGGTAAATGGTGGATGATAGGAACATGAGAAAGAGACTAATAATGAAAATGGAAACGCCGATAGATGATAAAAATCCGTGTGCCTCATAACTATAGGTGGATGAAATGGGGAGTAAGATGAGCATGATGACTGCACCTACAGCATGGGTCACACTATTAGCAATCTCCTCTCCGAAACTGAGTTGTTTGCTGAGCTTTAGGCTTGTATTCATTAGATTTCCTCCTCTTGAGTATGATGGATTAAGGCTAGAGTTTGATGATAGAGTTTAACGGTTTGGCAGCTACTTTGGATAATGGGGTTAGCTGGATCAACTCCTTGGTTCATGTAGTCCACAAAAGCATCGTAGAGTTGCTCTGAACTTGCTTGACTTTGTAGAGTATTAAGTGTCTGGGCTATTTCTTGAATAGAGAATACCGACTTGAGGGTTGTGATAGCAATCAGACGGGCAATCTGTTGGCGTTGGTATTTTTTCTTGTCAGGCTTTGTCAGGTAACCATGTTTCACATAATTATTGACCATAGATGCTGTTAGACCTTTGTCTTTATCAGGAGAAATAGGGGCGCAGACCTGATTGACATAGAGCAAAACCTGGTCCAGATAGAGGTCGATGTTTGGAATTTCTGCCCATTTGGGGTAGGAAAAGGTAGTTTTCATTTTCAACTCCTTTTTATCTAGTTTTAATAACTAGATTATAAAATAACAAAAACAGAAAGTCAAGTTTTAACTGCTTGTAGAAAGACTTAAATTATGCTATGATGGGAGAAACTAGTCAGAAATGAGGAGAAAAGATGGAGATTCGTTTAGCTTTTCCAAATGAAGTAGATGCCATCATGCAGGTGATGGAAGATGCTAAAAAATATTTAGCAGATGCTGGTAGTGACCAGTGGCAAAATGGCTATCCAAATGCTGATATTATTATTGAAGATATTATCTCAGGTCAAGCCTACGTAGCCTTGGAAGAGGGAGAACTACTAGCTTATGCAGCTGTGACCAAGAGTCCAGAGGCAGCCTATGAAGCCATTTATGAAGGCAACTGGCAAGCTGGAGAGTCAGAGTACCTGGTCTTTCACCGTATTGCTGTGGCAGCAGATGTCCAGGGACAGGGAGTTGCTCAAACCTTTTTAGAGGGCTTGATTGAAGGTTTTGACTATCTAGATTTTCGCTCAGATACGCATGCTGAAAATAAGGTTATGCAACATATTTTTGAAAAACTTGGTTTTAAACGGGTTGGAAAGGTTCCAGTTGATGGCGAACGCTTGGCCTATCAAAAATTGAAGAAATAATGCAAAAGAAGTACGTAAAAATGCTCTACTTTTCGCCAATAGGAACCTTGTCTTTGGTTGCCGACGAGCAATATCTGTATGGCATTTGGGTGCAGGAGCAGAAGCATTTTGAGAGGGGACTAGGAGATGAGACGATAGAAGCAGTTGTTAGTCATCCCATTTTAGACCCAGTTATTGCTTGCTTAGATGATTATTTTAAAGGCAAGTCTCAGGATTTATCCAACTTGCCCTTGGCTCCAATCGGAACGGATTTTGAAAAGAAAGTTTGGTCCTATTTACAGGAAATTCCTTATGGTCAGACAGTGACCTATGGACAAATAGCGAAAGACCTACAAGTGGCTTCTGCTCAAGCAATTGGTGGAGCAGTAGGACGCAATCCTTGGTCTATCCTAGTACCTTGTCATCGTGTGCTGGGAGCGGACAAGCGTTTGACAGGCTATGCTGCAGGAGTAGAAAAGAAAGTTTGGCTCTTGGAGCATGAAGGCGCAGATTTTAAAGATATAAAATAGAAAGTGAAACACATGTTAGAATTTATCGAATACCCAAAATGTTCAACTTGTAAAAAAGCAAAACAAGAATTAAACCAACTCGGTGTGGACTACAAAGCTGTTCATATCGTCGAAGAAACACCTAGCCAAGAAGTCATTTTAAACTGGCTAGAAACCTCGGGTTTTGAGTTGAAGCAATTTTTCAACACCAGTGGAATCAAATACCGTGAATTGGGGCTGAAAGATAAGGTAGGAAGTCTGTCAAACCAAGAAGCAGCTGAGTTGCTAGCAAGTGACGGTATGTTGTTAAAACGCCCCATTTTAGTAGAAAATGGAATTGTTAAGCAAATCGGTTATCGAAAACCTTATGAAGAATTGGGACTGAAATAGTTTTTATCTATCTCTTTGATAGATAAAATATATAGCCTCCCTGTTTCAAAGTATGATAAACTAGTAGGTAGACAAAGTCTGTACCTGACCGTAGCAAATAATTTCATTGACGGCAGAAGTATGGTAGAATGAATCATTATCAGGAGAGGATGTTTTTATGAATGTTACAACGATTTTAGCATCAGATTGGTACCAAAACTTGATGCAATTGATTCCGGATGGCAAACTTTTTAGCTTGCGTTCGGTCTTTGATGGAATTCCGAGAATTGTCCAACAACTTCCAACAACGATTATGTTGACAATTGGTGGTGCTCTTTTTGGCTTGGTTTTGGCACTTCTTTTTGCCATTGTGAAAATCAATCGTGTCAAAATTTTATATCCCTTGCAGGCCTTCTTTGTTAGTTTCTTAAAAGGGACACCGATTTTGGTTCAACTCATGTTGACCTACTACGGAATCCCTTTGGCTTTGAAAGCTCTCAATCAGCAATGGGGAACTGGTTTCAATATCAATGCGATTCCAGCCGCTGCTTTTGCAATTGTCGCCTTTGCCTTTAATGAGGCAGCTTATGCTAGTGAAACTATTCGTGCAGCCATTCTCTCAGTCAATCCTGGTGAGATTGAAGCAGCACGCAGTCTGGGGATGACCCGAGCACAAGTTTATCGTCGCGTGATTATTCCAAATGCAGCAGTTGTGGCGACTCCAACTTTAATCAATTCCCTAATCGGCTTGACCAAAGGGACTTCTCTAGCCTTCAGTGCGGGTGTTGTGGAAGTCTTTGCCCAAGCTCAGATTCTGGGTGGAGCTGATTATCGTTACTTTGAGCGCTTCATCTCTGTTGCCCTTGTTTATTGGGTAGTCAATATCGGAATTGAAAGCCTCGGTCGTTTCATCGAGAGAAAAATGGCTATTTCTGCACCCGATACAGTCCAAACAGATGTGAAAGGAGACCTTCGTTAATGATTAAGATTTCGAATTTAAGCAAATCCTTTTCAGGACAGACTGTCTTGGATCATCTGAACTTGGATATTCAAAAAGGGGAAGTAGTAGCCTTGATTGGTTCTTCAGGAGCTGGAAAATCAACTTTTCTTCGTAGTCTCAATTATCTTGAAACACCTGACAGTGGCTCTATTCAGATTGATGATTTCTCAGTTGATTTTTCTAAAATCACTCAAGAAGAAATCCTTGCCCTTCGTCGTAAGCTGTCTATGGTTTTTCAGCAGTTTAATTTGTTTGAGCGCCGTACAGCACTTGATAATGTGAAAGAAGGCTTGGTTGTTGTCAAGAAATTATCTGACCAAGAAGCAACCAAGATTGCCAAGGAAGAGTTGGCTAAGGTTGGGCTTTCTGACCGTGAAAACCATTACCCTCGCCATTTATCAGGTGGACAGAAGCAACGGGTTGCCTTGGCGCGTGCACTTGCGATGAAACCAGATGTCTTGCTCTTAGACGAACCAACTTCAGCCCTTGATCCAGAATTGGTCGGCGAAGTAGAAAAGTCTATTGCAGATGCTGCTAAGTCAGGTCAAACCATGATTTTGGTTAGTCATGACATGTCCTTTGTAGCTCAAGTTGCGGATAAGATTCTCTTCCTAGATAAGGGGAAAATCATTGAGTCTGGAACACCGGATGAGATTATCCACCATCCTAAAGAAGAGCGAACAAAAGAATTCTTCGCTAGTTACAAACGGACTTATATTTGATATAATAGATAAAGAAAAACTCAGTTAGCTGGACTAGCTGAGTTTACTCTTTAAAAAAGATAGAAATGAGAGAAATCATGCTACTGCAACTATTTTCTTTATATTTCGAGAGTTTGATCTTGACCACCATCCTCGTCCTGATTTTTTTAGGGATTTGGATTGGACTGAGAGCCATGTCGGGAGTTGATAAGACAGCCAAGGCTCGCCAAGCCCATCTCTATGATATGGTTATGATTGGTGTTTTGGTTGTTCCAGTATTATCCTTTGCGGTTATGAGTTTAATTCTTGTTTTCAAGGCATAATCCTTGCGTGATTGACAAGAAAGAGTTAGAATAAAGATAGTTACAACAAGAAAGAAGGAAACTATATGTACGATACTATTATTATCGGTGCTGGACCTGCAGGTATGACTGCAGCCTTGTATGCTGCTCGAAGCAATCTGAAAGTAGCCTTGATTGAAGGTGGTCTGCCAGGTGGTCAGATGAATAATACATCTGATATTGAAAATTACCCTGGATACGCTAATATTAGTGGGCCAGAATTGGCAGAAAAGATGTTTGAACCGCTTGAAAATCTTGGTGTTGAGCACATTTATGGTTATGTTG
Source organism: Streptococcus sp. 11-4097 (assembly GCF_018215285.2). Classification (GTDB taxonomy): domain Bacteria; phylum Bacillota; class Bacilli; order Lactobacillales; family Streptococcaceae; genus Streptococcus. The sequence goes on along the minus strand of NZ_CP185262.1, from coordinate 1,445,255 downwards.
AAAATGTCGAAGACCATGGTGATTTTAAGAAAGTGATGACTGATGACCAAACATATGAAACTCGTACCGTTATCGTAGCGACTGGCTCTAAACACCGTCCTTTGGGAGTACCTGGAGAAGAAGAACTGAACAGTCGTGGTGTTTCTTACTGTGCCGTGTGTGATGGTGCTTTCTTCCGTGACCAAGATTTGTTGGTAGTTGGTGGCGGAGATTCAGCTGTCGAAGAAGCCCTCTTCTTGACTCGTTTTGCTAAGACTGTTACCATTGTTCACCGTCGTGACCAACTTCGTGCCCAAAAGGTTTTACAAGACCGCGCCTTTGCGAATGAGAAAATCAGCTTTATCTGGGATTCTGTAGTGAAGGAAATCAAGGGTGAAAACAGAGTAGAATCTGTCGTTTTTGAAAATGTGAAAACAGGTCAAGTGACAGAACAAGCCTTCGGTGGTGTCTTTATCTATGTTGGATTGGATCCTCTTAGCGATTTTGTTAAAGAATTGAATATCCAAGATCAGGCAGGTTGGATTGTGACAGATAACCACATGAAAACTGCAGTTGACGGTATCTTTGCAGTTGGAGATGTTCGCCAGAAAGACCTTCGTCAAGTGACAACAGCAGTTGGAGATGGAGCTATCGCTGGTCAAGAAGCTTATAAATTTATCACAGAACATAGTTAATCATAAAAAAGTTTCCAATCAGATGACTGGAAACTTTTTTTATAGTCTATTTCGAAAAACTTCGTACATGAGAATGGCTGCAGCAACACTGGCATTGAGACTTTGAACATGTCCATTCATCGGAATGGTAATCATCTCATCGACCTGTTTTTTGATATTGCTAGAGATGCCTTTTCCTTCATTTCCGATGATGAGGGCAATTTTCCCTTTTGTATTCCACTTATGGCAAGGAGTACCGTTCATATCCGTTCCAAAGGTCCAGAAGCCTTCATCCTTGAGTTTGTCCAGAGTTTGGCTCAGATTGGTCACTCGAGCGATTGGAACGTGCTCAATAGCACCTGTGGCCGTTTTAGCAACGACAGGAGTAACTCCGACAGCACGGTGCTTGGGAATGATGACACCTGAAACATTGGTCGCATCAGCGGTTCTTAAGATGGAACCTAAGTTGTGAGGATCAGTTAACCCGTCCAGAATCAAAAGCAAAGGATTTTCTTCTTGGCGTGTTTTGGCAAGGATGTGATCCAGCTCGCTATAGGCAAATTCAGATACTCGTAGAACAAAACCTTGGTGAACAGCACCTTCAGTCATCTCAGAAAGGGATTTTTTTGAGGTCCAAGAAATGGACACCTTCTTTTCTGTAGCCAGTTCCTTGACTTTCTCAACGTTCTTACCTCGGAGATCTTCTTGGAGGTAGAGTTTGTTTCCAGTATTTGCAAGGAGGGCTTCTGTAACGGCGTGGACGCCATAGACAATATCATTTGTTTTCATGCCTCTATTATAACACAAAACCCCGTCTTGCAACGGGATTTTCTTTATTCTAGAATTAGTAAACCATCTTTAACTGCAAATGGGTCTTTTTCATTGATACGATCGTAAAACATGATTCCGTTAATGTGGTCAATTTCATGCTGAACAACGATGGAGTTGTAGCCTTTGAGTTTGATACGGTGTTTTTCTCCATCCTTGTCAAAGTAGTCAACAGTAACGCGGGCATGGCGAACAACATAGCCAGGTACGTTGCGGTCAACAGAAAGGCACCCTTCTCCTTCGCCAAGAGCAGCGTCTTGAACAGAGTGAGAGACGATTTTTGGATTGTACATAATAGCTTGCAAGTCGTAAGCTTCCTGTGGAGTTTCGCCTTCTTCGACAATGTTTGGCACCAAAACAGCGATAATACGTTTTGAGATATCCAATTGAGGAGCAGCAAGTCCAACTCCACCGCGGAGCCCCATTTTTTCAGCCATGACAGGATCTTGGGAATGTTTGAGGAATTGCATCATCTTTTCGCCAAGAATGATTTCTTGATCAGATAGGGGGAAAGTGACTTCCTCAGCAACCGCACGTAGAGTAGGATTTCCCTCGCGGATAATATCGTTCATATCAATTAAGTGAGCAGCTTTTGTAATACGTTCTATTGCAGACATTTTCTCTCCTTTCATTACCTCTACATGATATCACAAAATGACAAGGATTGAAAGCATTACGGCATCGAGCTTTTATAGAAAATGCCTACTAGGTTCGATTCAATTGTGAAAGAATTAGTTATCTGTGATATAATAAAAAGAAAAGGCTTGCATTAGAAAGTAGGGAGGGTGAAGATGCAAAGAAGACAAGATAGACATAAACGTGGACCAGTTTTTCGTTTTATGAGGGTTTTTGTAAACTTTTTTAGGAGTTACCGCAAGTGGAGTAATAAGGGATTTGTGGCGATACTCTTGCTAGCAGTTGCTTTATCAATGGGTTTGGTCTTGTTGTTTGAAAGCTTCCAAGGAATCCCCTTGACCAGTCAAAAAAAGGATGCCATTTCTCAAGAAGCAAATAAGACGAATAAAAATGCTAAAGATCAGGAAGAAGAAACAAGTGCTCGTATCATGGCCCATGGAGATTTACTTTACCATGATATTATCTATATGTCAGCTAAAAAGGAAGATGGCAGCTATGATTTTCATGAGAATTTTGAATACGTAACTCCTTGGCTTAAGCAGGCAGATTTGGCTATAGGTGATTTTGAAGGGACCATTAATAAAGATCATTATCTAGCTGGCTATCCTTTATTTAATGCTCCTGGTCAAGTAATGGATGCTATTAAAGATGCTGGGTATCATGTTTTAGATTTAGCCCATAATCATGTTTTAGATTCGCAAATTGAAGGAGTCATTTCAACGGCAGATGCAATTGAAAAGGCAGGAATGACACCTATTGGAGTTTATACGCACGAGTCACGTGATCAAGCTCCGCTCGTTATCAAGGAAGTGAACGGTATCAAGGTTGCACTTTTGGCTTATTCTTATGGATTTAATGGAATTGAGCAAAGTATTTCTCAAGAAGATTATAACCGCTATCTTTCAGACCTAAACGAAGATAAGATGAAGGCTGAAATTGAGCGTGCAGAGAAGGAAGCGGATATTACTGTTATCATGCCTCAGATGGGTGTTGAGTATCGCATAGAACCGACTGAAGAGCAAAAGGCTTTGTACCACAAGATGATTGATTGGGGAGCGGATATTATCTTTGGAGGCCATCCACACGTAGTTGAACCATCTGAGATTGTTGAAAAAGATGGAGACAAGAAACTCATTATCTATTCAATGGGGAACTTCATTTCTAACCAACGTATTGAAACAATGACTGGTGTAGACAATGCTAAGTGGACAGAGCGTGGTGTTCTTATGGATGTAACTGTCAAGAAAAAAGATGGACAAACAACTATTGAAACAGCTAAAGCTCATCCTACTTGGGTCAATCGAACACCAAAAGGAACTTTTTCACCAGAAGGATATCCCCTATATCATTACCAAACCTATATCTTAGAAGACTTTATCGAGGGTGGTAGTCATCGTGATCAATTAGATGAAGCGACTAAGGAACGAATTGATACAGCCTATAAAGAAATGAATGAACATGTAGGGTTGAAGTGGGATTAACTTGAATTCAGAGGAAAGTAAATGACGATTAAAGTAATTGCGACCGATATGGATGGGACCTTGCTGGATGCTAGAGGCCAGCTTGATCTTCCACGCTTGGAAAAGATTTTAGATCAGTTGGATCAAAGGGGCATTCGTTTTGTCATTGCGACAGGGAATGAAATTCATCGCATGAGGCAACTACTGGAGCACTTGGTGGATCGAGTGGTTCTGGTGGTTGCCAACGGTGCTCGTATTTTTGAAAACAATGAACTGATTCAGGCTCAGACTTGGGATGATGTCATTGTCGATAAGGCCTTGGCTTATTTCGAGGGTCGATCGTGTCAGGATCAGTTTGTTGTAACGGGGATGAAGGGTGGTTTCGTCAAAGAAGGTACGATTTTTACAGACCTTGAAAGTTTTATGACTCCAGAAATGATTGAAAAATTCTACCAACGGATGCAATTTGTGGATGAATTAACCTCTGACCTCTTTGGTGGTGTTCTCAAGATGAGTATGGTTGTTGGTGAGGAACGTTTGAATTCAGTCTTAGCAGAGATTAATGACCTCTTTGATGGCCATGTCAGGGCTGTATCGAGTGGCTATGGTTGTATTGATATCCTCCAAGCTGGGATTCATAAAGCATGGGGCTTAGAAGAATTACTCAAGCGCTGGGACTTGAACCCCCAACAAATCATGGCTTTTGGTGACAGTGAAAATGATGTTGAAATGCTTGAAATGGCTGGAATTGCCTATGCGATGGAAAATGCTGATGATAAAGCCAAAGCTGTGGCGACGGCTCTAGCGCCAGCTAATAGCCAAGGAGGAGTTTATCAAGTCTTGGAAAACTGGTTAGAAAAAGGAGAATGAAGTGGCAGTACAGTTATTAGAAAATTGGTTACTAAAGGAACAAGGCAAAATCCAAACCAAGTATCGTCACTTAAATCAAGTTTCTGTTCTAGAGCCAGACATTCTTTTTATTGGGGATTCCATTGTCGAATATTATCCTCTGCAGGAGTTGTTTGGAACTGCAAAGACGATTGTCAATCGAGGCATTCGAGGTTATCAGACAGGGCTGTTATTAGAAAATCTAGATGCGCATCTGTACGGTGGAGCAGTAGATAAAATTGTCCTTTTGATTGGGACAAATGATATCGGAAAAGATGTGCCTGTGAATGAGGCTCTCAATAATCTCGAAGCTATCATACAGTCTATTGCTCGCGATTATCCATTGACAGAGATGAAATTGCTTTCTATTTTGCCAGTCAATGAGGGAGATGAGTACAAGCAGACAGTCTATATCCGCACGAATGAAAAAATCCAGAAATGGAATCAAGCCTATCAAGAGCTTGCTTCGGCCTATATGCAGGTGGAATTTGTGCCAGTTTTTGATAGTTTGACAGACCAGGTAGGCCAACTCAAAAAAGATTATACAACTGATGGGTTGCACCTTAGTGTTACTGGTTATCAGGTTTTGACTAAAGCTTTGAAAGACTATCTTGTGTAGTTAGTTGATTTCCTTTTTGCATTTTCGTGTTAGATAAGGTATAATGGTTTTACTATCTTTTGGGGTCGTTACGGATTCGACAGGCATTATGAGGCATATTTTGCGACTCGTGTGGCGACGTAAACGCTCAGTTAAATATAACTGCAAAAAATAACACTTCTTACGCTCTAGCTGCCTAAAAACCAGCAGGCGTGACCCGATTTGGATTGCTCGTGTTCAATGACAGGTCTTATTATTAGCGAGATACGATCAAGTCTTGTCTAGCGGCTTGATAAGAGATTGATAGACTCGCGGTTTCTAGGCTTGAGTTATGTGTCGAGGGACTGTTAAACGAATACATAACCTATGGTTGTAGACAAATATGTTAGCAGATGTTTGGACGTGGGTTCGACTCCCACCGGCTCCATTGATAATTTACATTGTTTTGTAAATCTTTCTAAAACGTTGTTTTTACAACGTTTTTTATTTTGGCTCTTTGTCAACTGTAGTGGGTTGAAGAAAAGCTAAGATCGAGAAAGGACACATTTCGTCCTTTCTTTTTTGATATTGAGAGCGATAAAAATCCGTTTTTTGAAGTTTTCAAAGTTCCGAAAACCAAAGGCATTTCGCTTGATAAGTTTGATGAGATTATTGGTCGCTTCCAATTTGGCGTTGGAATAGGGTAGTTGAAGGGCGTTGACAATCTTTTCTTTATCCTTGAGGAAGGTTTTAAAGACAGTCTGAAAAAGAGGATGAACCTGCTTTAGATTGTCCTCAATAAGTCCGAAGAATTTGTCTGGCTCCTTGTTCTGAAAGTGAAAAAGTAAGAGCTGATAGAGATTGTAGTGGTGTCTCAAGTCTTCTGAATAGCTCAAAAGCTTGTCTAGAATTTCTTTATTTGTTAAGTGCATGCGAAAAGTAGGGCGATAAAAACGTTTATCACTGAGTTTACGACTATCCTGCTGTATGAGCTTCCAGTAGCGCTTGATGGCTTTGTATTCATGGGATTTTCGCTCAAATTGATTCATGATTTGGACACGAACACGACTCATAGCACGGCTTAAGTGTTGTACAATGTGAAATCGATCTAGAACGATTTTAGCACATGGAAAAAGCTGTTTAGCCAAGGCATAATAAGGACTAAACATATCCATCGTAATGATTTTCACCTGACAACGAACAGCTCGCTCGTAGCGCAGAAAGTGATTTCGTATGATAGCCTGTGTTCTGCCTTCAAGAACAGTGATGATGTTAAGATTATCAAAATCTTGTGCAATGAAACTCATCTTTCCCTTGGTAAAGGCATACTCGTCCCAAGACATAATCTCTGGAAGACGAGAAAAATCATGCTTAAAACGGAAGTCATTAAGCTTGCGAATGACAGTTGAAGTTGAAATAGCCAGTTGATGAGCGATATCGGTCATAGAAGTTTTTTCAATCAATTTTTGCGCAATTTTTTGGTTGATAATACGAGGAATTTGGTGATTTTTCTCGACGAGAGAGGTCTGTGAGACCATCATTTTAGAGCAATGATAGCACTTGAAACGACGCTTTTTAAGGAGGATTCTGGTAGGCATACCAGTTGTTTCAAGGTAAGGAATTTTCGATGGTTTTTGGAAGTCATATTTCTTCATTTGACTTCCACATTCAGGACAAGATGGGGCCTCATAATCCAGTTTAGCGATGATTTCCTTGTGGGTATCTCTATTAACAACATCCATAATTTGGACATTAGGGTCTTTGATATCGAGTAGTTTTGTGATAAAATGTAATGGTTCCATATGATTCTTTCTAATGAGTTGTTTCGTCGCTTTTCATTATAGGTCATATGGGACTTTTTTTCTACACAAAAATAGGCTCCATAATATCTATAGGGGATTTACCCACTACAAATATTATAGAGCCTTTATTTTATTCTTTGGTATTCTTTTGCAAAAAAAGAATACAACATTTTGTTGTATCCTAAATATTAAATCAAGTCCTGAATTTTCTTAAGTTTTTATCATATTTTCTGTTATAATTAAGGTGCCTTAAGAAAAATAATGAAAAAACTAAATGTTTTTCATATAGTTTTCATTTTTGTGTTATAATTAAGGTGCCTTAAGAAAAATATTAAGGTGCCTTAAGAAAAATAATGAAAAAACTAAATGTTTTTCATATAGTTTTCATTGTTTTAATAGTTTAAAGTCAATCTTATTTTTCTCTAATAGAAAATAATGAAAAAGTAGGTTTAGAAAGAGGTAAGTATCTATGTCTCCTCATAAAAAAGTGTCACTCTCTGAGATTAATCAATCTATCGATACTCCAAATAACAATCATTTCTGGCAAAATTTAAATGCCTTTTTAGGTCCGGGTGCTCTTGTCGCAGTTGGTTATATGGATCCAGGAAACTGGATTACCAGTGTAGTCGGTGGTGCTTCCTATAAGTATAGTCTCTTGTTTGTTATCTTGATTTCATCTCTCATTGCCATGCAACTTCAGCAGATGGCAGGAAAGCTTGGTATTGTAACCCAGATGGACCTGGCTCAAGCAACGGCTCATCATTCACCTAAATGGCTTCGTTATAGTCTATGGGTGATTTTAGAATTAGCCTTGATGGCGACAGATCTGGCAGAAGTTCTAGGTTCAGCGATTGCTCTCAATCTTCTCTTTAAGATTCCGATTATGATAGCCATCCTTTTGACGGTTCTAGATGTCTTTCTCTTATTGCTTTTGATGAAATTTGGCTTTAAGAAGATAGAAGCTATTGTGACAACACTGATTTTAACGATTTTAGCAATCTTTACTTATCTGGTAGCTTTATCAAATCCAAGTTTCCAAGGAATCGCTGAGGGTTATTTACCCAATTCGACCTTATTTGAGAGTCCTTTGCCAGGTCATGAAAGTCAATTAACTTTAGCTCTGGGGATTGTAGGTGCGACGGTTATGCCTCATAACCTCTATTTGCATTCTTCCTTGTCTCAAACTCGGAAAATCAATCACAAGGACAAGGATGATGTTCGAAAAGCGGTGCGCTTTATGACCTGGGATTCAAATCTCCAATTATCCTTGGCCTTTGTGGTTAACTCCCTTCTATTAATTCTCGGGGCGGCTCTCTTTTTCGGCCATGCATCTGAGATTTCTGCCTTCTCTCAAATGTATAATGCCTTGCAGGATTCTACTATTGCAGGAGCTATAGCTAGCTCGACCTTATCAACCTTGTTTGCCTTGGCTTTATTAGCCAGTGGTCAAAATTCGACAATTACGGGTACCTTGACTGGACAAATCGTTATGGAAGGTTTCTTGCATATGAGATTACCTCAATGGTTCATTCGTTTGGCAACTCGTCTCTTTGCTTTGTTGCCTGTCATGATTGTAGCGGTTCTGTTTGGTCATCAGGAAAAAACATTGGATCAGTTATTGGTTTATTCACAAGTCTTTCTTTCGATTGCTCTTCCATTTTCAATCTTCCCACTGATTTATCTAACTTCTAAGAAATCACTGATGGGAGAATTTACCAATGCCAAATGGAATACCATCCTTGGCTATATCGTTTCCATTATCTTAACAATTCTCAATGTGAAATTGTTATTTGATATTTTCTAAGAAATTCACCCGAGTTATAAAACAAGCATATAAGAAAAAAGATACCCAAGATTTCTTGGGTATCTTTTTTAAAATAAACGGAAGACATGGGATTCGAACCCACGCACGCTGTTACACGCCTACCGCGTTTCCAACACGGCCTCTTAAGCCTCTTGAGTAATCTTCCAATACTTACTCAAATAGTCTACCATAAAGGCTCTCATCTTGCAATAAAAATTCTAGAAATAAGAAAAATGATAGATTGTGAAAGAAAATGATAAAAAATGCTTGACTTTGAAAGAAAGTATGATAGAATGAATAGTGTAAACGATAACAGGAGGTGATTCAGTGTTAAAAACAGAGCGGAAACAACTGATTTTAGAGGAGTTGAATCAACATCATGTAGTCTCTCTAGAAAAATTAGTTAGTTTGCTAGAAACGTCAGAATCAACGGTTCGAAGAGACTTGGATGAGTTGGAAGCGGAAAACAAGCTTCGTCGCGTGCATGGTGGAGCAGAATTGCCCCACTCCTTGCAGGAAGAGGAAACCATTCAAGAGAAATCTGTCAAAAACCTTCAAGAGAAGAAGTTGCTGGCTCAGAAAGCTGCCTCTCTCATCAAGGAACAAGATGTCATCTTTATCGACGCTGGAACAACAACTGCTTTTTTGATTCATGAATTGGTCAATAAAAATATTACTGTTGTGACCAACTCGATTCACCATGCAGCTCAGTTGGTTGAAAAGCAGATTCCAACGGTCATGGTTGGAGGAAGTGTCAAGATGGCAACAGATGCGAGCATCGGGGGCGTTGCTCTTAACCAGATTAACCAATTGCACTTTGACCGTGCCTTTATCGGGATGAATGGTGTGGACGATGGCTATTATACGACTCCTGATATGGAGGAGGGGGCTGTGAAGCGTGCTATTTTAGAGAATGCCAAACAGACCTACGTCTTAGTGGATTCGTCTAAAATTGGACAAACTTGCTTTGCCAAGGTAGCACCACTCAAACGAGCTATTGTTATCACAAGTCAAGGGCATGAGCTCTTGCAGGCTATTAAGGAGAAAACGGAGGTAATAGAAGTATGATTTATACAGTCACACTCAATCCATCCATTGACTATATCGTTCGTTTGGACCAAGTCCAAGTCGGTAGTGTCAATCGAATGGATAGTGATGATAAGTTTGCTGGAGGGAAAGGAATCAATGTCAGTCGTGTCTTGAAACGCTTGGATATTCCAAATACAGCGACTGGATTTATCGGAGGTTTTACTGGTAAATTTATCACAGATACTTTGGCTGATGAAGCAATCGAGACGCGTTTTGTCCAAGTGGCAGAAGATACTCGTATCAATGTCAAGATCAAAGCAGACCAAGAGACAGAAATCAACGGAACGGGTCCAAATGTCGAACCAGCCCAGTTAGAAGAATTGAAAGCTATTTTGTCTAGTTTAACAGCAGAAGATACAGTTGTCTTTGCTGGTTCAAGTGCTAAAAATCTAGGCAATGTTATCTATAAGGATTTGATTGCCTTGACGCGTCAGACGGGTGCGCAAGTCGTTTGTGATTTTGAAGGACAGACCTTGATTGATAGTTTGGACTACCAGCCACTCTTGGTTAAACCAAATAATCACGAACTTGGAGCTATCTTTGGAGTGAAACTCGAAAGTTTAGATGAAATTGAAAAATATGCTCGTGAGTTACTAGTTAAAGGTGCTCAAAACGTCATTATCTCTATGGCTGGTGACGGTGCCCTTCTTGTCACATCTGAGGGGGCTTACTTTGCTAAACCAATCAAAGGGACAGTCAAAAATTCAGTTGGGGCTGGTGATTCTATGGTCGCTGGATTTACAGGTGAATTTGTCAAATCCAAAGACGCAGTAGAAGCCTTCAAATGGGGAGTGGCTTGCGGAACGGCAACCACCTTCTCAGATGACTTGGCAACAGCAGAATTTATTAAAGAAACATATGAAAAAGTTGAGGTAGAAAAAAGATGAAAATTCAAGACCTATTGAGAAAAGATGTTATGTTGCTGGATTTGCAGGCAACTGAAAAAACAGCTGTCATCGAAGAGATGATTAAAAGCTTGACAGACCACGGTTATGTAACAGATTTTGAAACCTTTAAAGAAGGAATTTTGGCGCGTGAAGCCTTGACTTCTACTGGTTTAGGAGATGGTATCGCAATGCCTCACAGCAAAAACGCTGCTGTAAAAGAAGCGACTGTTCTCTTTGCTAAGTCAAACAAGGGTGTTGACTACGAGAGCTTGGATGGGCAACCAACAGACCTCTTCTTCATGATTGCGGCTCCAGAAGGTGCCAATGATACTCACTTAGCAGCCTTGGCAGAATTGTCCCAATACTTGATGAAAGACGGTTTTGCTGATAAACTTCGTCAAGCAATATCAGCTGACCAAGTTATCGAACTTTTTAACCAAGCTTCAGAAAAAACTGAAGAGCCTGTTCAAGTACCTGCTAATAACTCGGGTGACTTTATCGTAGCTGTTACAGCTTGTACGACAGGTATTGCCCACACTTACATGGCCCAAGAAGCCCTTCAAAAAGTGGCTGCTGAAATGGGTGTTGGGATCAAGGTTGAAACCAACGGTGCTAGCGGCGTTGGAAACCAACTAACTGCTGAAGACATCCGCAAGGCTAAAGCTGTTATCATCGCTGCAGACAAGGCGGTTGAGATGGATCGTTTCGATGGCAAACCATTGATCAATCGTCCAGTTGCTGACGGTATCCGTAAAACAGAAGAATTGATTAACTTGGCTCTTTCAGGAGATGCTGAAGTCTACCGTGCTGCTAATGGAGCAAAAGCTTCAACAGCAAGCAACGAAAAACAAAGCCTCGGTGGTGCCTTCTACAAACACTTGATGAGTGGTGTTTCTCAAATGTTGCCATTCGTAATCGGCGGTGGTATCATGATTGCCCTTGCCTTCTTAATTGACGGTGCTTTGGGTGTTCCAAATGAAAATCTTGGTAATCTTGGTTCCTACCATGAGCTAGCTTCTATGTTTATGAAAATTGGTGGAGCTGCCTTTGGTTTGATGCTCCCAGTCTTTGCAGGTTATGTTGCCTACTCTATCGCTGAAAAACCAGGTTTGGTAGCAGGTTTCGTGGCTGGTGCTATTGCCAAAGAAGGTTTTGCCTTTGGTAAAATTCCTTATGCCGCAGGTGGTGAAGCAACTTCAACTCTTGCAGGTGTCTCATCTGGTTTCCTAGGTGCCCTTGTTGGTGGATTTATCGCAGGTGCTTTAGTTCTTGCTATCAAGAAATACGTTAAAGTTCCTCGTTCACTCGAAGGTGCTAAATCAATTCTTCTCTTGCCACTTCTTGGAACAATCTTGACTGGATTTGTCATGCTAGCTGTGAATATCCCAATGGCAGCAATCAACACTGCTATGAATGACTTCCTAGGCGGTCTTGGAGGTGGTTCAGCTGTCCTTCTCGGTATCGTCCTTGGTGGAATGATGGCTGTTGACATGGGTGGACCAGTCAACAAAGCGGCTTATGTATTTGGTACAGGTACGCTTGCAGCGACTGTTTCTTCAGGTGGTTCTGTGGCTATGGCAGCAGTTATGGCTGGAGGAATGGTGCCACCACTTGCCATCTTTGTCGCAACTCTTCTCTTTAAAGACAAATTTACTAAGGAAGAACGCAACTCTGGTTTGACAAACATCATCATGGGCTTGTCATTTATCACTGAGGGAGCGATTCCGTTTGGTGCAGCTGACCCAGCTCGTGCGATCCCAAGCTTCATCCTTGGTTCAGCAGTAGCAGGTGGACTCGTTGGTCTTACTGGTATCAAACTAATGGCGCCACACGGAGGAATCTTCGTTATCGCCCTTACTTCTAATGCTCTTCTTTACCTCGTGTCTGTCTTGGTAGGAGCAATCGTAAGTGGTGTAGTCTATGGTTACCTACGCAAACCACAAGCATAAAAAATAGAAAAATGAAAAGATTGTACCGTTTGGTGCAGTCTTTTTCTCTTTCCGAAATGCCTGTGAAATATGGTATAATAGAAGAATGGCAAACAAGAATACAAGTAAAACAAGACGGAGACCGTCTAAAGCAGAACTCGAAAGAAAAGAAGCGATTCAACGAATGTTGATTTCGTTGGGAATCGCGCTTTTATTGATTTTCGCAGCCTTCAAATTAGGGGCTGCAGGTATCACCCTTTACAATCTAATTCGCTTGCTGGTGGGTAGCCTAGCTTATCTGGCAATATTTGGTATCCTGGTCTATCTCTTCTTCTTCAAGTGGATACGAAAACAGGAAGGACTCTTATCTGGATTTTTCACCATATTTGCTGGCTTACTCTTGATTTTTGAGGCCTACTTAGTTTGGAAATATGGTTTGGACAAGTCGGTTTTAAAAGGGACTATGGCTCAGGTTGTGACGGATCTGACTGGTTTTCGAACGACCAGTTTTGCTGGTGGAGGCTTGATTGGTGTTGGACTCTATGTGCCAACAGCTTTTCTCTTCTCAAATATCGGTACTTACTTTATTGGTTCTATCTTGATTTTAGTGGGTGCCCTCCTAGTCAGTCCTTGGTCTGTTTACGATATTGCTGAATTTTGCAGTAAAGGCTTTGCCAAATGGCGGGAAGGGCATGAGCGTCGAAAAGAGGAACGTTTTGTCAAACAAGAAGAAAAAGCTCGCCAAAAGGCTGAGGAAGAGGCTAGATTAGAAAAAGAAGAGGCTGAAAAAGCCTTACTCGATATGCCTCCTGTTGATATGGAAACGGGTGAAATTCTTACAGAAGATGTTGTGCTTGACGTTCCACCTGTTCCAGAAGAAGAGTGGGTAGAACCAGAGATCATCTTGCCTCAAGCTGAACTTGAATTCACTGAACAGGGAGATGGCTCTGATGTCGAAGATGTTCAGGTCGATTTTTCAGCAAAGGAAGCCCTTGAATACAAACTTCCAAGCTTACAACTCTTTGCCCCAGATAAACCAAAAGACCAGTCGAAAGAGAAGAAAATCGTTCGTGAAAACATCAAAATCCTAGAAGAAACTTTTGCTAGTTTTGGTATTAAGGTAACGGTTGAACGGGCTGAAATTGGGCCGTCAGTGACCAAGTATGAAGTCAAGCCAGCAGTCGGTGTACGGGTTAACCGCATTTCCAATCTAGCAGATGACCTCGCTCTAGCCTTGGCAGCCAAGGATGTCCGGATTGAGGCTCCAATACCTGGTAAATCCTTAGTCGGGATTGAGGTTCCTAACTCTGAGATTGCGACGGTATCCTTCCGCGAACTATGGGAACAATCTCAAACGAAAGCAGAAAATCTCTTAGAAATTCCTCTAGGAAAGGCAGTTAATGGCACCGCAAGAGCTTTTGACCTTTCCAAGATGCCCCACTTGCTAGTTGCAGGTTCAACGGGTTCAGGGAAGTCAGTAGCTGTTAACGGCATTATCGCTAGCATCCTCATGAAGGCGAGACCTGACCAAGTTAAATTTATGATGGTCGATCCCAAGATGGTTGAGTTGTCTGTTTACAATGATATTCCCCACCTCTTGATTCCAGTTGTGACCAATCCACGCAAAGCCAGCAAGGCTCTGCAAAAGGTCGTGGATGAGATGGAAAATCGTTATGAACTCTTTGCCAAGGTGGGAGTTCGGAATATTGCAGGCTTTAATGTCAAGGTAGAAGAGTTCAATGCCCAGTCTGAGTACAAGCAGGTTCCACTACCGCTCATTGTCGTGATTGTGGATGAGTTGGCTGACCTTATGATGGTGGCCAGTAAGGAAGTGGAAGATGCTATCATCCGTCTCGGACAGAAGGCACGTGCTGCAGGTATTCACATGATTCTTGCAACCCAGCGTCCATCGGTTGATGTCATCTCTGGTCTGATTAAGGCCAATGTCCCATCTCGAGTGGCTTTTGCGGTATCATCAGGTACAGACTCGCGCACCATCTTGGATGAAAATGGAGCTGAGAAACTGCTTGGTCGAGGAGATATGCTCTTTAAACCAATCGATGAAAATCATCCAGTTCGTCTCCAAGGATCCTTTATCTCGGATGATGATGTTGAACGTATCGTAAACTTTATCAAGGCTCAGGCAGATGCGGACTACGATGAGAGTTTTGATCCAGGTGAGGTTTCTGAAAATGAAGGAGAATTTTCAGATGGTGAAACTGGTGGAGATCCGCTTTTTGAGGAAGCCAAGGCTTTGGTTATCGAGACACAGAAAGCCAGCGCATCCATGATTCAGCGTCGTTTGTCAGTTGGATTTAACCGTGCGACCCGTCTCATGGAAGAGCTTGAGATGGCAGGTGTCATTGGTCCAGCTGAAGGTACCAAACCAAGAAAAGTTTTACAACAATAAAAAAATAGCTTCTTTCCAAGTTTGGAAGGAGGCTATTTTAGTGGGCTCTTTGTCAACTGTAGTGGGTTGAAGAAAAGCTAAGATCGAGAAAGGACACATTTCGTCCTTTCTTTTTTGATATTGAGAGCGATAAAAATCCGTTTTTTGAAGTTTTCAAAGTTCCGAAAACCAAAGGCATTTCGCTTGATAAGTTTGATGAGATTATTGGTCGCTTCCAATTTGGCGTTGGAATAGGGTAGTTGAAGGGCGTTGACAATCTTTTCTTTATCCTTGAGGAAGGTTTTAAAGACAGTCTGAAAAAGAGGATGAACCTGCTTTAGATTGTCCTCAATAAGTCCGAAGAATTTGTCTGGCTCCTTGTTCTGAAAGTGAAAAAGTAAGAGCTGATAGAGATTGTAGTGGTGTCTCAAGTCTTCTGAATAGCTCAAAAGCTTGTCTAGAATTTCTTTATTTGTTAAGTGCATGCGAAAAGTAGGGCGATAAAAACGTTTATCACTGAGTTTACGACTATCCTGCTGTATGAGCTTCCAGTAGCGCTTGATGGCTTTGTATTCATGGGATTTTCGCTCAAATTGATTCATGATTTGGACACGAACACGACTCATAGCACGGCTTAAGTGTTGTACAATGTGAAATCGATCTAGAACGATTTTAGCACATGGAAAAAGCTGTTTAGCCAAGGCATAATAAGGACTAAACATATCCATCGTAATGATTTTCACCTGACAACGAACAGCTCGCTCGTAGCGCAGAAAGTGATTTCGTATGATAGCCTGTGTTCTGCCTTCAAGAACAGTGATGATGTTAAGATTATCAAAATCTTGTGCAATGAAACTCATCTTTCCCTTGGTAAAGGCATACTCGTCCCAAGACATAATCTCTGGAAGACGAGAAAAATCATGCTTAAAACGGAAGTCATTAAGCTTGCGAATGACAGTTGAAGTTGAAATAGCCAGTTGATGAGCGATATCGGTCATAGAAGTTTTTTCAATCAATTTTTGCGCAATTTTTTGGTTGATAATACGAGGAATTTGGTGATTTTTCTCGACGAGAGAGGTCTGTGAGACCATCATTTTAGAGCAATGATAGCACTTGAAACGACGCTTTTTAAGGAGGATTCTGGTAGGCATACCAGTTGTTTCAAGGTAAGGAATTTTCGATGGTTTTTGGAAGTCATATTTCTTCATTTGACTTCCACATTCAGGACAAGATGGGGCCTCATAATCCAGTTTAGCGATGATTTCCTTGTGGGTATCTCTATTAACAACATCCATAATTTGGACATTAGGGTCTTTGATATCGAGTAGTTTTGTGATAAAATGTAATGGTTCCATATGATTCTTTCTAATGAGTTGTTTCGTCGCTTTTCATTATAGGTCATATGGGACTTTTTTTCTACACAAAAATAGGCTCCATAATATCTATAGGGGATTTACCCACTACAAATATTATAGAGCCTTTTAGTGATTATTGATTAGTTTTATTTTCCGAAGTTGGACTATTGGACTGTTTTTCATTTTCAGTAGTAGGCTTACTTGGAGTAGGAGTAGAAGAATCCTGAGTTGCTGTTTTCTGCTCTTCTTTTTTCTCTTCCTTGACACTAGTTTTTGGCGTTTCCTCTTGCTGTGTTTTTTCTTGAGAAGTGTTGTTTTCCTTATTGGGACTAGTATTTTCCTGAGGGGATTCCTTTTGAATTTCTTTGACAATTGTTGTCGTCTGGCTTGTCGTAGGTTCTTTTTTAGTATTTTTGTTATTATCCAAGGCGTTCATGATAGTGATACTTGCGGTAATTAAGCCGAGAATACTACCGATAGTAGCAACGGTTTTTTGAAAGACCGTAAAGCCTTTTTTGATGTGTTCTGTTTTTGGTTTTGAAGTTCTACGATAATTAGACATACATTCTCTCCTTTAATTAAAATTTATTATACCGCATTTCTTTAAAAAAATCTTAAAAAAAGAGGAATTGCCCTTTCTTGTCGCAAGCTCCGTTTCATGATACAATAGAAGAAGTGATTTTAGAAAGCGTGAGAAAACATGATTTACTTTGATAATTCGGCGACGACCAAGCCTTATACTGAAGCCCTTGAAACTTATATGCAGGTCGCTTCAAAAATTTTAGGAAATCCATCTAGTCTCCATCGTTTGGGAGACCAGGCAACACGAATCTTAGATGCTTCCCGCCAACAGATTGCAGATTTAATCGGTAAGAAAAGTGAGGAAATCTTCTTTACTTCTGGTGGGACAGAAGGAGATAACTGGGTCATCAAGGGTGTGGCCTTTGAAAAGGCTCAGTTTGGAAAGCACATCATCGTATCAGCCATTGAACATCCAGCAGTCAAAGAGTCAGCCCTTTGGTTGAAATCTCAAGGTTTTGAAGTGGATTTTGCTCCAGTTGATAACAAAGGATTTGTGGATGTTGAGGCACTAGCAGATTTGATACGACCTGATACGACCCTCGTTTCCATCATGGCAGTTAACAATGAAATCGGCTCTGTTCAGCCCATTGAGGCTATTTCAGAACTGTTAGCAGACAAACCAACTATTTCCTTCCACGTTGATGCAGTTCAGGCACTTGCCAAAATTCCGACTGAAAAGTATCTGACAGAACGAGTGGATTTCGCGACTTTCTCTGGTCACAAGTTCCACGGAGTTCGTGGTGTTGGTTTTGTCTATATCAAGTCTGGTAAGAAAATTACGCCTCTTTTAACAGGTGGTGGTCAGGAACGTGATTACCGTTCGACAACTGAAAATATGTCAGGGATTGCTGCGACAGCCAAGGCCCTCCGTTTGTCT